>JAWXCJ010000157.1:0-5882 GCA_034408875.1 Actinomycetota bacterium | reverse complement strand
AGTCACCTGATGTCCAGAGGTGCAACGCGGCGTACGCCCGCCACGGTCGCCACGACTCCGCCCTGGTCAGGGCCTCGCGTGGGGTCGAAAGGCCTAGGACCTTGCGCAGCCCGAGATCTCCGGCCGGAAATGCGTCCCTTTCGCCGCCGGCGCGCATTGCGACGTATTGCGCCGTCCAATCGCCGATGCCCGGAAGGTCGCAGAGTTCCTCGACGACCGTTGCGAGGTCCTGGGACCCGTCGAGTGGGACGCTTCGTCTGAACGTTGCGGCCGCGAACGCTCGGATCGCCCTTGACCGGGCGGTTGTGATCCCGATGTCGTCGAGGGGCGCGCCCGCCAGCGTCTCGGCGGTGGGGAAGAGGTACGAGAGGCCGAGTTCTTCGAGGCCGGGCACGGGCCGGCCGTAGCGCTCGACCAGCCGGCCCGCGAGGCGGGTGGCCCCGGCGACCGTCACCTGCTGGCCGAGAATGGCCCGGACCCCGACTTCGACCGGGTCGAAGGCGCCGGGAACGCGCAGCCCGGGGTGGCGCCGGACGAGGGGGCGCAGCAACCGGTCGCCGGACAGGTGGGCGTCGATGCGTTGGGGGTCGGCGTCGAGGTCGAACTGGCGGCGGACCCGGGCGACGACGTGGACGAGGTCCTCGATGCGGGGGAGATGGGCGCGCAGGACCAGGAACGACTCGCCGGGGGGCGCAGTCAGTTCGATGACCCCCGGGTCGCCGTCGAGGTCGATCGTGCGCCGGTAGGCGCGGTCGGCCTGATCGACTGCTTCGACGCCGGGGATTGCGCGGGGCGCGAGGAACGCGAGCATCGTGTCCCACGCCAGCGGCGGCCGGTACGGCAGGCGGAGTTCGAGCCCGCCGTCGGCGACGTTGCGGGTGGGGTTGCGGCGCTTGGCCCGCAGCTCGGTCGGGGTCGCCTTGAACACCTGTTGCACGAGGCGGTTCATGTGCCGCACCGAGCTGAACCCTGCGGCCCGGGCTACGGCCGCCAACGTCAGGTCGGTGTCGTCGAGGAGGCGCCGGGCGAAGTGGGTCCGACGCGAACGGGCGACCTCGCCGGGGGTCGCGCCCACGTGCGTGTCGAAGAGGCGGCGGAGGTGGCGGGCGCTGACGCCGAGACGCGCCGCGAGTTCGTCCTCGGTCGCGCCGTCGAGGCCGCCGTCGGCGATGAGCCGCAGCGCGCGGCATACGAGTTCGGGCGCGTCGATCCACCCCGGTTCGGGCTCGCGGTCGGGACGGCAGCGGAGGCATGCTCGGTAGCCGTTCGCTTCGGCCGCGGCCGCCGTGAGGTACGGCGCCATGTTGCGGCGCAGGGGTGTCGCCGGGCATCCGGGGCGGCAGTAGATACCGGTCGTGACAACCGCGGTGAAGGCCATGAGTTTCATTCGTACGGTAGGCGAGCTAGACGGATCCGGACACGGTAGATCGCTGTCCGGATCCGTCCAGCCGCCTTCCCGTAGAACAGACCCATGAGCATGAACGTCCAGGCGCATGCCGGAACTGCGGTCACTCTCCCGAGTCCGCACGGGCGATCGAGCAGTGGAGGCGGTAGCCGCATGAACATCGAAGTGGTGCGAGTGGAAACGCCGGTGGGTTGGTTCACCGCGGAAGTCGCCGACGGGGCGGTGCGCCGGGCCGGGTTCGACGAGTGGGGCCGTCCGAGTCCCGGGGCGCCGGGCGTGCTCGACGCGCTGGTCGCGTACTTCGGCGGCGAGCTCGACGCGCTCGGCCGCATCCGGGTCGACGTGCAGGGCACCTCGTTCCAGGAACGGGTGTGGAAGCTCCTGCGCGAGATCCCGCCCGGCCAGACCCGCAGCTACGGCGACCTGGCCGACGACCTCGGCGTGGCGGGCGCGGCCCGGGCCGTGGGCATGGCGAATGCGTCGAATCCGGTCGGCGTCATCGTTCCGTGTCACCGCGTTGTTCGTTCGACCGGTGCGATCGGCGGCTACGCCGGTGGTGTGGAGCGCAAGCGCTGGTTGCTCGACCACGAAAGCCGCGCACGACATCTCGTGTGAGCCCTGGTTCGCGCCCGCGGTGGGCGCGAGACTCGCAGCGTGGACGACCTTAGCGATTCGATGTCGTTCGACACCGACGACGACGGCTTCGCCGAAACGACGGTGCTCGACACCGACGGCGACGGTCTGGCCGACGCCGCGGTGTTCGAAGACGAAGCGACGGGCGACACAATGTTGTACATGGACGTCGACGGCGACGGTGATGTCGACCCGCTTCCGGACGAGCCGGAAGCAGCCGCCGCCGCCGACCCGGAACCCCCCATCGACGACGGCGTGCACGGCGACCCGCTCGACGACATCGTGTACCACCAGGCGCAGCCCGGCCCGGTCGCCTGCGTTCCGACATCGATCGCGATGGTGCTCTCCGAGTTGAGTGGCGAGACCGTCGCCGCCGACCTGGTCGTCACTCGCGCCGAAGAGATGAACGTATTGACGCCGACGGGCATGTCGCCCGAAGACGGCGTGCGTCTGCTCGAGGATTTCGACGTGGACGCCAAGCTCGAGCGCGGAGAGGTCGACGACTTGCGCGCCGCGCTCGACGCGGGCCACAACGTCATCGTCGGTCTCGACGCGACCGACCTCTACGCGGGCGGCGGCGGGTTCACGGACCCCGGTATGCAGACGGGCCATGCCGTCGTCATCACCGGCATCGACGACAACACCGGCGCGGTCTACATCAACGACCCCGGTTTCCCCGACGGCGCGGGCGTGCAGATTGCGCTGGCCGCGTTCGAGGACGCGTGGGCCGACAGCGACCACGCCATGATCACCGCGAACCCGGAGCCCTCGGAGCGCGGCGCCGGCGGCGCTGCCTACGCGATCGCGGTCGCCGCGCTGATCCTGTTGCCGCTCACCCTCACGGTGCGCCCGCCGCCGTAGCGGTTCCCACCTGCCCATTCAGCAGGTGCACAACAACCGCACAGGTTCATCGGGTGAACTGTGAGCCATGAAGCTCGTCAAGTGGTTGCTGATCGCCATCGGCGCGGCCGTCGTGGTGGTCGTCGGCGGAACGTTCGTCTACATCAACTTCATCCGCGACGACCCGCCGCCGAAGCTCTCGTTCGAGGAGCGCGACTCGCAGACGTCGACCACGCTCGCAGCCACCGATGACACCGCGGTGACCGAGGAGACCGATTCGCCGGAGGTCACGGCCGAGGGCGTCGACGGCACGTGGACGATCTCGACGGGGAGCGAGGCCGGGTACCGCGCGAGCGAAAACCTGTTCGGGCAGGATGCCGTCGCGGTCGGCCGCACCGAAGCCGTGACCGGCTCCATCGCCATCGCCGGTACCAGCGTGATTGCCGGCTCGTTCACGGTCGACATGACCACGGTCGAGAGTGACCAGGACAACCGCGACCGCCAGTTCCGCAACCGCATCATGGAGACCGACGAGTTCCCGACGTCGACGTTCGAGCTCACGCTCCTCGCCCGCTAACACTCCGAAATTGCGCCGCTCGGCGACCGTTTCGGTCGCCAGATGGCGCAATTTCGGATCGTTACGCGACGACGTTGCGGGCGCGGAGGTCGGCGATTTGGTCGGCGTAGCCGAGTTCGGCGAGGACTTCGTCGGTGTGTTCCCCGAGCGCGGGCGCGGGGCCCGCGAGCGCGGCGGGCGTGCCCGCGAACTGCGCGGGGTGGCGGGGAAGGCGCACGTTGCCGACCACGGGATGCTTCGAGTCCTCGAACATCCCGATCGCACGCGCGTGCGGGTCGTCGGGAAGTTCCGGCGCGCCGAGCACGACACTGTTCGGCACGTTCTCGGCCTCGAGACGGGCAATCGCTTCGGCAGTCGTCAGCGTTTCCGCCGCTTCGTAACAGCGCTGCATGAACTGACCGCTCAACTCGCGGTGCTGCGAACGTTCGGCCATGGTCGCGACACGCGGATCGTCGTAGCCGTCGACACCGAACGCCTTGCACAGTCCGGTGAAGTCGGAATCTGAGGTCGGGGTGGCGATGCCCCACCCGTCGCGGAAGCGGAACGGGCGGAAGTTCTGCACGAAGCTCGACGGTTGCGACCCGTCGCTGTCGAGCAGCACTTCGTTGCCGGCGGCATCGGCCCAGAGGAACGACACGACCGCGTCGGCCATCGAGAGGTGCAGGTGCTGGCCGCCCGCGCCACGTTCGCGGGCGAACAGCGCGGCGGCGATGGCCTGCGACGCGTACAGCGCGGTGACCTTGTCGGCCGCGGTCTGGCGCAGGAACACGGGCTCGCCCGTTGTGGGGTCGGACTGGCTGACGGCGAAGCCGCCGTAGGCCTGGATCACCGTGTCGTACGCGCCCTTGTGCGCGTACGGTCCGACCGGCCCGAAGCCCGACAGCGACGCATACACGACATCGGGCCGTTCGGCGCGCAGGTCGTCGTAGCCGAGACCGAGGCGTTCGACGACGCCGGGGCGAAAGTTCTGCACGACGACATCGGCATCGCGCGCCAAGCGCCGCACGATGTCGCGCCCTTCGTCGGTGTGCACGTCGACGGCGATCGAGCGCTTCCCGCGGTTGCTGACGAGGAACAGCGCGCTCATCCCGTTGACCGCGACGCCGACCCACCGCGCGATGTCGCCGATCCCCGGTCGCTCGACCTTGATCACCTCGGCACCCTGGTCGGCCATGAGCGCGGACACATACGGACCGGTGAGCGCGATCGACAGGTCGAGTACGCGCACCCCGTTGAACGGGCCGGTGTTGGTCATCCGTCGAACTCCTCGTTGCTGCGGGCGCGTCCGCCCGGTCCGCTGTAGGCGAGCCCGTATCCGGGTGCGGTCGCGAACGGAACCGAGGGCATCGTGGCGAGCGTGCGCTGCCACGCGTCGACCAGTCGGTCTTCGGCGGCGTAGTCGAACGGGTCGGTGAGCACGGTCTCCTCCATTCCACCCGGCTCGGGCGGGTGGGCGACGAGCCAGCGCGCGGTGTCTGCGAGCGCGGTGCGAGGCGGAACAATGTCGCGGTAGCCGAGCACGGTCTTGATGCGCGTGAGGTCGAGCACGCGATGTGTCGGGAGCGGTTGCGCGAGCAGGGGCCGAGCCGGAGTTGCGAGTTCGTACGGCATCGACACGATCTCGAACTCGTGTCCGAGCGCTCCCGAGACGACCTCGATGACGTGGCGCACACTCAGCACGTCTTCGTCACCGGCGTTGAACACGAGCCCGGCCGCGGCGTCGGGATGGTCGACGGCGAGCAGCACCGCGTGGGCGAGGTTCTCGGTATAGCCGTGATGGTGCAGCGTGAGTCCCTCGTCGGCGACGACGATGCGGCGACGACCGTCGAGCACGCGGCGTACGATCAGCCATTCGCGCGGCACGAGTTGCCGGGGTCCGTACACGTACGGGTAGCGGAAGTGCGCGGCACGCGGATGGTGCGCGAACACCGCTTCCTCGGTCCGGACGATGCGGTACCCCTTCTCGTCGTCCTCGGGCACGCGCACGAGCGGCGCGTCCTCGGGGATCGGCAGCGGCATCTCCAACCACGGGTTCATCCACCCGCGGTACGCGGGCACACCACCGACCGAAACGAACTGGCTCGTGCGGCCCGAGGTCAGTTCCGCGATGCGCCGAAGGCGTCCGTACATCGCGACGACCAGGTCGAAGTTCGACTCGGCGAGCGCGTCGCGCAGTTGTTCGTCGTCGTAGGGGTCGCGGTGCAGGTGTTCGACAACCGCGGGCGTCTCGTCGGTCTCGTGCTCGCCGCGGTGCATGATCGTCACCGACCAGCCCCGCTCGACGAGACCGCGCACGATGGGGACACCGGTCGGCCCGGTGCCCCCGATGACAAGTGCGTGCGTGCCCACACCGTCATCTTGGCGCGTGCCGCACTCAGGGGCTGGGGAGCGGGGCGATGCTGCGCCACTCCGGGTTCGGGTAGAAGT
>JAWXCJ010000156.1:0-10989 GCA_034408875.1 Actinomycetota bacterium | reverse complement strand
TGGGTGTCATCTCGACGGCGCTGAAGCGCGAACAGGCCGACCCGGCGCTCGTCGCCACCGCGATCACCGTGATGACCACACTGAACGGAAGCGCGAGCGAGGCCGCGCTCGCGTGCGGCGTGCGGGCCGCGACCGACGTGACCGGTTTCGGGTTACTCGGACACCTCCGCGAGATGTGCGTCGGTTCGGGCGTCGGTGCCATCGTCGAACACTCCGAGGTACCCGTGATCGACGGCGTGCGCGACCTCGTCGCGCGAGGCATGGTCGCGGGCGGAACCCAGCGCAACCACGCGTTCGTCGCACCCGACGTCGACTTCGGCACGCTGCCGGAAGCCGAACAGTTCCTGCTCGCCGACGCGCAGACTTCGGGCGGACTGCTCCTCGCAGTACCGGCCGAAGGTGCGGCCGCGCTCGTCGCCGCGCTCGAAGCGCGCGGCACACTCGCGGCCGCGGTGATCGGCCGCACGACCGAACCCAACCCCGGTCGCATCGAAGTCAGGTAATCGCCCGGTCAGGGGATAACGAGCATCCCGAGTTCGGCTTCGAGCTGCTGGCGCGCTTTGGCGCCGACGACCTTGCGCTCCATGCGGCCGTCGCGGAACATCGCGATCATCGGGATGCTCTGCACGTCGTACTGCTGCGCGATCTGCGGCTCGTCGTCGATGTTCACCTTGACGACCTTGTACGAGCCTTGCCGCATGGCCGCGATCGTCTCGACGACCGGCGACACCTGCCGGCACGGGCCGCACCACGGCGCCCAGAAGTCGACGATCACCGGGGTCTCGCTGCGCAACACCTCGCGCTCCCACTCCGCGGTCGTCACCGCCGGCACGAGTTCGATCGGGTCGTCGGGAATCGCTTCGTCGGGTGGCTCGCCCGCGAGGACCTGATCCATCCACGCGCGCGCGTCGCGCAGGCTTTCGATCGCGACCTGGTGCTCCATCGGATACTCGCGGTACACGGTGGGCACGCCGGACGCGCGCAGGTGCCGCGCGAGCCGGCGCGAGCTCTTCACCGGAATCAACGGATCGTTCGTGCCGTGTTGAACAAGCACGGGCACCGTTCGCGCTTCGGGCGCGATGTCGATCTCGGGTCCGAGCGGAACCGCGGGGCTCATGGCCAGCACACCCGCCGGTCGCACCCGCTCGCCGGGCAGCAGCGCGAGCCCCAACGCCAGACCGCCGCCCTGCGAGAACCCGCCGAAGATCGCTTCGGAGCGCTTAAACCCGAGCGCCTCGCATTGCTCGTCGACGAACTCGTCGAGCGCGGTCAACGCCTCGACGTATCCGCCCACGGCATCGCCGCCGAAGTCGTACCACGAGAACCCCGGCGAACCCGGTGCCGGTTGCGGGCCCCGCGGCAACACGATCGCGAACTTGCCCTCGGCGTCGAGGTACGGCTGGAGCCCGCCGAGGTCGCGCTCGTCGGCGCCGTAGCCGTGGACGAGGAGCAAGAGACGGCTCGCTTCGGAGCCGGAAACGATGTTCGCGATCAGCGCCATGGCGCGAGATTAGGCAGCGCCCGATCGGGAACGTCAGTCCCGGGCATCGAGCGGACGCCAGGCGTGGCCGGGATCGAGGAACCGGTGCTGGCCGCTGGGCCCGTCGCTGCCGGCGACGTAATCCTCGGGCCGGCCGTACTTCCACGACGCGAGCGTCTGGTCGACAATCCGCCAGGCCCACTCCACCTCGTCGAAACGCAGGAACGGCGTGTGGTCGCCTTCGAGGATGTCGAGCAGGAGGCCTTCGTACGCTGACGCCTCGTTGTCGTTGTCCTTGGCGTACTCCGCGCTGAGCACGGTGTCACGCGCCTCCAACTCGAGCCCCGGCTGTTTGGTGCGCACGACGAGGTCGATGCTCTCGCCGGGACTCATGCGGAACACGAGCCAGTTCGGTTCCGCGTGTTCGAGGGGAGTGTGGCGGAACAGCCGCGTCGGCGGTTCGCGGAAGCGGTACGCGACCTCGTGTGCCTTTCGCGCCAGCCGTTTGCCGGAGCGTAGGAGCACGGGTACGCCCTCCCACCGCCACGTGTCGAGGTGCAAGCGCATCGCGGCGAAGGTCGACGTCGTCGAGTTGGGGTCGACGCCGGGTTCGGCGCGGTACGCGAGCCGCGGCTCACCGTCGACGAGTCCGGCCGTGTACTGGCCGCGGACAGAGTCGCGGGCCGGGTCGACGGTGCGCACCGACTTGAGGACCTCGACCTTGTGGTCGCGGATCAGCTCCGGATCCCAGAGCGACGGCGGTTCCATCGTCGCGAGCGTCATCATTTGCATGAGGTGGTTCTGCATCATGTCGCGCAGCGCGCCGATGTCGTCGTAGTAGCGCGACCGGCCTTCGACGCCCAGCGTTTCGCCGACGGTGATCTGGATCTCGTCAACGTGCGCGGCACGCAGCACCGGTTCGACGAATCGGTTCGCGAACCGGAACACGAGAATGTTCTGCACCGTTTCCTTGCCGAGGAAGTGGTCGATGCGGAAGATCTGCTCCTCGCGCCAATACTTGTGCAGCTGCTCGTTGAGTGCGAGCGCAGACTCGAGGTCGACACCGAACGGCTTCTCGATGACGATGCGACGCCAGCCGAGCGACTCGTCGGCAAAACCGGCGCGTGCGATCTTCTCGGCCGCGTCGGCGAACACACCCGGCGGCAACGCGAGGTAGAAGATCGCGGGACCGTCGATCACGTCGTGCAGAACGCGGAACGACTCGACCGAGATGTCGCCGCCGTGGAACTCGATGCGGTCGATGAACTTGTCGAGGTACTTCGCGTCGACGTCGCCCACGTGCTCGGCCATCGCCGCCCGCAGGTTCTCGTGGAACTGCGCGTCGTCCCACTCCTGGCGGGCGTACCCGACGATGCGGAGGTCCTCGAGCCGTTCGCGGTGCTCGAGGCGCAACAGGGCGGGAAAGATCAGGCGGGCCGCGAGATCGCCCGACGCACCGAGCACCACGAGCGTTGGGCGTCCCATCGCCCGCGAGCGTATCGACCCGGCGCCTACGATCCCGCCCGTGAACCTTCGACTCGGGATCAACCTCGGATACCAGGACTGGGCCGGTGGCCTCGGCGCCGCGATCGCCACCGTGCAACGCGCCGAACAACTCGGCTTCCACTCCGCATGGACCGCGGAGGCGTACGGCACCGACGCGGTGACACCGCTCACGTGGATGATGGCGCACACCGAGCGCATGAACTTCGGCCCCGCGATCATGCAGATGCCGGCCCGCACTCCGGCGATGACCGCGATGACCGCCGCGACGCTCGACGGCATGAGTGGCGGTCGGCTGTTGCTCGGGCTCGGCGCGTCCGGTCCGCAGGTGGCCGAAGGCTGGCACGGCGAGCGATACGGCAAGCCGCTCGGCCGCACGCGCGAGTACGTGTCGATCGTGCGCGAGATCCTGCGGCGCGAGAAGCCGCTCGAACACCACGGCGAGCACTACGACATCCCGTACACCGGTCCGGGCGCGACCGGTCTCGGCAAACCGCTGAAGCTCATCGTGCACCCGCGCCGCGCCGACATCCCGATCTACCTCGCCGCGATCGGCCCCAAAAACGTCGAGCTGACCGCGGAGATCGCCGACGGTTGGCTCCCGATCTTCTTCTCGCCGTACCGCTTCACAGACGTGTTCGGTCCGGCAGTCGATGCGGGCTTCGCCAAGGCGGGCGGCGGCAAGTCGCTCGCGAACTTCGACCTGGCCGCGTCGTGCACGGTGATCGTGGGCGACGACCCCGAAATGCTCGCCGGGTTCATCCGCCCGATGGTGGCGCTGTACGTCGGTGGCATGGGTGCACGCGGCAAGAACTTCTACAACGACCTCGCGTGCCGCTACGGCTTCGAGGCCGCCGCCAAGGAGATCCAGGATCTCTACCTCGACGGCAAGAAGAAAGAAGCCGCGGCCGCGATCCCCTTCGAACTCCTCGACGAAGTCGCGCTGCTGGGCCCGAAAGAACGCATCAAGGACCGCCTCGAAGCCTGGCGCGAAAGCGGCGTGACGACCCTGGTCATGAGCGCCGCCCAGCCGGAGGCGTTGGAAACCATGGCCGAGCTCGTGACCTAACTCGTTCTTGCGCCGGATGTGCGCCCTGAGGCCGCACATCCGGCGCAAGAACGAGATGGGTCAGCGGGCGATCTGGCCGCCGTCGACCAGGAGGGACGCGCCGCTGACGTACGACGACTCGTCGGAGCAGAGCCATACAACGGCTTGCGCGATCTCGTCGGGGGTGCCCATGCGGCCCATCGGGATACCTCTCGTCAGACGGGCCGCGATATCGGGCTGCGCGTCGAGGTAGGCGAGCATCGGCGGGGTTTCCGTCTGGCCGGGCAGCACCGCATTCACGCGGATGCCCTGGCGGGCGTACTCCTGCGCCGCTTGCTTGGTGAGCCCGAGCACGCCGTGTTTGGCCGCGGTGTACTGCGGCTGGCCCGGCGCGGCAACCACGCCCGCACCCGAGGAGACGTTCACGATCGCGCCGCCGCGGCCCTGCACGGTCATCTGCCGGAGTTCGTGTTGCATGCAGACGAACACGCCGGTGAGGTTGACGTCGATGACACGCTGCCAGTCCTCGGCTGTGTGCTCGGTGAACGGTTTCGGCGCGGGTGAGATACCGGCGTTGTTCACGGCCCAGTCGAGGCCGCCGAAGCGCTCGACCGCGGTCGCGATCATCGCTTCGACCGATGCCGCGTCGGCGACGTCGGCTCGCACCGCGACGGCGTTCGCCCCGATCTCGGCGGCCGTCGCCCGTGCGCTCGCGTCGTCGATGTCGGCGGCGACGACCTGCACGCCCCGCGAGCTCAACAGCAGTGCGACCGCGCGCCCGATGCCCGATCCGGCGCCCGTGACCAGCGCGACCGTCATAGCAGTCCCTTCTCGCGCAGGTACACCTTGCTGCGGGTCACACGGCCGTTGTCGACGGCCGGGTCGCAGGTTGCGAGCGCGACGATCGCGTCGACCATGGTGTCCATCGGTTCGAGCGCTTCGTCGGGCAGGTCCATCATCGCCGCCGCGCCTTCGGTGCGCACCGCGGCGACCGGCGCGACGGCATTGACCGCGATGCCGGCGGGCCCGAGTTCGGCGGCGAGCGAGATGCTCAACCGGTCGAGCGCGGCCTTGCTCGGCGCGTACGTCGACGAGCGGGCCTGCTGCGGCGACGGTGTCGGGTCGACGATCGCGCTCGTGATATTGACGATCCACCCCACGCCCCGTTCGCACATTCCTGGCGCGACTGCTTTGGCCAGGAGGTACGGCGTGATCAGGTTCACTTCGTACGCAACCCGCAGCCGCCGTTCCGATGTCTCGGCGAGCGACAGGTAGAAGCACGCGGCCGCGTTGTTGACGAGGATGTCGACCGGACCCAGTTCGGCTTCGACCTGCTTCACGATCGCAGCGCGGTCGCACGCGGGGTCGGATAGGTCGGCGGCAATCGGGAACGCGACGCCGCCGGCCGCGGTGATTGCGTCGGCGGTTTCGCGCAGCGAACCGGGCAGGTGGCCGCCCGACCCGACTTCCAGGCTGCGGGCGACAACCGCGACCCGCGCGCCCTCCGCCGCGAACCGGCGGGCCGCCGCGGCACCGATGCCCCGGCTGGCCCCGGTGATCAGCACGACCCGGCCTGCGCATGCGTTCGTCATGGCGCGTGGACCATAGTGGGACGGAGCCACAGGAGGGTACGGCGGTGAGCGAAGCGAAATCACGAGCACGCCGTCTGCTCGACCGGTTCCGGCGACGCGGGTCGACGACGGAGGAAACGCTCGACCGTCTCGTCGCGCGCATTCTCGGTCATCACGAGTCGATGTCGCGGCGGGCCGATGCCGCGACCGTGGCCGAGATCTACCTCGCACTCGGCGAGGAGGAACGGCTGCGGTTCCTGCACATGCTCGGCCGGGAGTTCCACACCGATCCGGCGGCGATCGACGACGCGATCGCCGCCGTGCAGGCCGCGCCCGACGCAACCGAGCGTCGCGAGGCCGAGGCCCGCCTGCGGGTCGCGCTCACACCCGCCGCCAACCATTTGTTCGACCTGTTCGCGGGTGTCGACGGCGGCGTCAAGCTGCTGGTCGACCTGCGCGCCGACCTCCTGCGGCACGGCGACCCCGAGTTCGCGCGCATCGGGCACGAGCTGTACCTGTATCTCATGCGCCTCTTCGACGCGGGCCGGCTCGAGCTCCGCCGCATCACGTGGGACGCACCGGCGTCGCTACTGGAGAAGCTCATCGCGTACGAGGCGGTGCACGCCATCGGCTCGTGGGCCGACCTCAAGAACCGGCTCGACTCCGACCGGCGTTGCTACGCGTTCTTCCACGCCGCGATGCCCGACGAACCGCTCGTGTTCGTCGAGATCGCGCTCACCGCCGGCATCGCGAAGGAGCTGCCACCGCTCCTCGACGAAGAAGCGCCCGATCTCGACCCGGCACTCGCCGACACGGCTGTCTTCTATTCGATCTCGAACTGCCAACCGGGACTCGTCGACATCAAGCTCGGCACCGCGCTCATCAAACAAGTGGTCGACGAACTCGGCCGCGAACTGCCGAGCCTGCACCAATTCGTCACCCTGTCGCCGATCCCCGGATTCCGGCGCTGGCTCGAAACCCAGGCAGTCGAAGAACTGTCCGTCGAGGAACCAGGTGGGATGCAACTGCTGTCGCTGTGCGCGCGCTACCTCACGACCCTTGCCGACGACCGGGTGCTCGACCCTGTCGCCAACTTCCACCTTTCGAATGGCGCGATGCTCGAACGCCTGAACTGGTCCGCGGATCTGAGCCCGTTGGGACGGGAGCGGTCGAGTGGCGTGATGGCGAACTACCAGTACGAACCTGACCGCATGGCCGAACGAGCCGAGGCCTACGCGACGCGCGGTCAGGTAGCAATGTCGGACTCGGTGCGGGAGGCACTCGTTTGGAAAAGCTGATCTACCTCGTTTGGGACCGACCGAGCCGCGACCCGGCTGCCCTGCGGTCGACGTTCCTCGCCGACATCGCGCCGCGCCTGCTCGCGCTGGACCCGCACGCACTCCAGATCGATCTCGACGACGACGACGCGCAGGTCGCGTCGATGGTGCCGGTGCCGGGCGACGAACTACCGGTGCGGGCGTGTGTGTCGGTGTGGCTCCCCGCGCACGATGTTCGGGGCGCCGTCGAGGCCATACTGGCCGGTGCCGGTGTACGCAACGCCGGGTATCTCGTCACCGAGTCGATGTATCGCGACTACGGCGACAACGAGCATGCGCCGGCGCGGAACTGGCCCGACGGCCAACGCTCCCCCGGTATCACCACGCTGACCGTGTTCGACAAGCCGGTGGGCGTCGACGACGAAGCGTTCTACGGCCACTGGTACGGGCACCAGTCGCCGATGTCGGAATGGATGCAGCCCCGGGCTCGCTACGTCCGCAACGCGGTCGTGCGCGCACTCACCCCTGGCGCACCCCGCTACCGCGCCATCGTCGAAGAGGCGTGGCCGACGGTCGAACACCTGACCAACCTGACGACCTTCTTCGGCGCGGAAGGCGACGACCTCGGCGAACGCATCCGCATCATGCTCGACAGCACCAAGCTGCTCTACAACCCCGACACCATGCGCAACTACACAATGTCCGAGTACATCCTCAAAACCTGAGAACGATGGATGCGTCGATAGCCCACACCTGGTGTGGGCTATCGACGCATCCTCCTACGTGAAGTCGGACGCTTCGTAGCTCAACAGGCGGTCGAACTGTTCTCTCAGTTCGGACCGGCGGCTGCGGTCGTGGGCGAGGTTCACAAGTTCGTGCGGGTCTTCCGCGAGGTCGTACCACTCGTGTTCCTGGTCTTCGAACGGGGCGTCGACGTCGTACAGCTTGCGGCCGGGGTCCTTGCCCCACAGGCCGGTGCCGGGCTTGCCACCGCCGACGCCGTAGTAGCGGGCGTACTTGGTGCGGCCATCGAAGAACCCGCGGATCGCGTAGCGAGTGTTGTTGATCCGGTTCGTGTGCGCGGTGTCGTGCGCGAAGAGCACGTGGTCGCGTACCGACGACAAGGGCTCGGCCAACACGGGCGACAGGTCTTTGCCGCTCGTCGTCGCGGTGTCACCACCGGCTAGGGCGACGATCGTGGTGGCGAGGTCGACATGCGATGCCAGCGCCCCCGTGCGCGAGCCGGGAGTCGTCACACCCGGCACCCGTGCGTACAGCGGGATGTGCATGATCTCCTCGTAGACGAATGGGCCCTTCGAGCGCAGACCGTGCGACCCGCACATGTCACCGTGGTCGGAGGTGAAGATGACGGCCGTGTCGTCGTAGGCGCCGCTCTCCTCGAGCGCGCGCAACACGGCGCCAAGGCTCTCGTCGGCGAGTTGTTGCAGCTTCACGTAGTAGTCGAGGTGCCGCAGCCACGACTTCGTGTCCGACGGGTCGATGTAGCCCCACAGGCCGTGCTGCTGGTCCCAGCGCCACTGCCGCTGCGCCTCGGGCTTGTCGATGAGGTCGTCGCCGAAGTTGGCCGGCAACTCGTCGCAAATCTCGTCGTACTCGGTGTCGAACAGCGGCAGGACGTCGTCCTCTTTCCACTTCGCCCACTCGAGCACCTGGCGCGCCTTCGCGACTTCGTCCGCGTGTTCCTTGCCGTAGAACGGCTGGTCAATCGGATACCACATGACGTCGTGCGGGTTGACGAGCGCGACGGTCAGGAACCACGGCTGCTCGCCCGCAGCCGCGTTCGTGCGCAACCACTCGGCCGCGTTGCTCGCGATGATCGGGTCGAAGTGCACGCCGGTGCCGGCCCAGCCCATGAAGTGTCGGTCGTTGCCATCCCAGTCGGCGAACCCGTACGAGTCCATGTCGGGCTGCGGCGCCTGCGACAGGTGCCACTTGCCGATGTAGCTCGACCGGTAGCCGGCGTCGCGCACGAGCGACCCGATGGTCGGGATCTGCGGGTCGAGTTCGGTGTGCTCGGGCATGATCACGTTGTCGGGCACGCCGTGCTGCGCCACGTACTGACCGGTGAACAGTGACGCACGCGACGGCGAGCACGGTGAGCTGTGGGTGTAGTACCGCGTGAACTCGAGTCCTTCCGAGATCAACCGTTCGCGCCACGGCAGGCGGACCGACGGCGGCAGCCACGACCGCTGGCGTTCCTGGTCGGACACGATCAACAGGATGTTCACGTATCGCCCCCCACGTACCCGTCGAGAAACCCGGTGAGACCGCTGGGCTTGTGCTCGCCGAACGCGAGTTGTTCGAGCACGCCCAACCCTTCGCGGTCGCCCCAGGTCGCCCGCATGACTTGCTGGATGTGGATGTTCCACGGTTCGAGGTTGTCGAGTTCCTCGACCTTGTGTTCCTCGCCGCCGACGGCCGACTCGCCGTGCCACTTCCCGTGTCCCCATTCGGGGTGCGTGTAGCCGAGGCCGCGCATACGGAACGTCATCAGCGGTTCCAACTCGATGCGCTCTTCCCATTCCCCCGCGGCATTGGCGTCGTGCCGAAGGAGCCGCAACGTCGCGCCCTCGGAGCGGCGCAGACCCGGCGCCCACCGCACCTGATGGACCGTGCCCGCGAGGTGTTCGATCCTCGTGTCGTCACCCCACGTCTTGTCGGTCGGCCCGATGACGTCGAGGAGCGCCTGCGTACCGACGAAACGGTCGCCGTTGCCGCGCTCGAACCCGATGAAGTGCGTACACCGGTCGGCGAAGTTGATCGGCGCCCACAGGAAAAAGAGCTGCGGCAGGCCACCGTCGGGAGCGCCCGGCACTTGCGGGCCGACGGGGCGCACGCCCCACGAACGGTCTTTGGTGCCGTAGATGTCGTCGAGCGCGACCGTCGCGCCGCCGGTCGTGATGCTCCCCGACCAGGTGCCCATCTGCGTGAGCCGGGTCGAGTCCATCGCGACCTTGGTGCCGTTCATGATCGTCTGGCGCGGTTCTTCGATGGCGACGGTGCGCGTCGTGAACGTGACGTCGGCGTCGATACCGAGATCGGACGCGTCGGCACGAACACGTGTCGTGCGCAACGGTTCGACGATCTCGATCGTGATCGGGCCGACGCGCGTCTCGGCGCGGTCAGCCGGCATGCGCCCGGACGCGAACACCGATCGCTGCACACCGTCGTGCACGGTCGCGATCGCGGCGTCGATGATGCCCCGGTTCGGGTACACCGCCATCCCGACCGCGAAGTAGAAGTCGTCGCGGTACCCGTTGAACCAGTACCGGTCGTAGTGGTTCGGATCGCCGCTCGCCGGGTGCGCGATGGGCAGCGCAGTCTGGTGGATCGGGTAGTCGTCGAACGGCGTCAGCACGCCGCGGACGCTACTCCGCATGGCCGCGCCGCGACCCGCCCCAATATCTGATAATCTGATTTTGTGCCCGAGATCAGCTCGACCGACGCATCCCGGAACTTCGCCGATCTTCTCGACGCGGTCGAACACGAAGGCGCGCACTTCACGATCGTTCGGAGGGGTAAGCCGGTCGCCCATCTCGAACCGGTCACGAGCGGGCGCGGCGCCGACGTCAAGAAGTTGCTCCGTCGGCGCTTGATCGACGCCGGATGGTCGAACGACCTCGCGTCGATTCGTGAACTCGTCGAGATAGAGGACCGGTCCTGAGCCGGCTCCTGCTCGACACGACATTCCTCATCGACGCCGAACGGGCGAGCGACGCTCTCGACGACATCGTCGATGACGACGACGACGTCGCGATCGCCGCAATCACCATCGCCGAGCTCCGAGTCGGCGTGGCGCTCGCGACGGGCAAGCAGCGCGCTCGGCGCAAGACCTTCGTCGACGAGGTCATTGCCATCATTCCGGCAATCACATACGACACTGCCGTCGCGGAAGCGCACGCCGAGCTGCTCATCGCCGTGCGCCGCCAGGGCGTTCCGCGCGGCGCTCACGACCTCATCATTGCCGCGACCGCACGGGCCTCGGGTCGCGCGGTCATGACTGCCGATGCACGCGCGTTCCACGACCTTCCCGGCGTCGCATTTCAACGCCATCGCTAGCTGCGGGTGACCGCTACGTTCCGGCGGATG
>JAWXCJ010000155.1:0-4646 GCA_034408875.1 Actinomycetota bacterium | reverse complement strand
GTCCACACCCATCGCGTGGGCCGTCGATCTCACCGTCGGAGGCGAACCCGTCGTCGTGCGGGGCGACATCGCAACGGTTGCGGCCCCGGCGTGGTGGCCATGGCTCCTCGTCACGGCGGCGATCGCGACGGCACTCGCGCTCGTGGCCCGCCGCGCGTGGCGGGCCACGGTCGCGACCGGCCTGGTCGTCCTGTTGGTCGGCGAGCTCCTCCATGCCACTGGGTCGTGGCGGGACATCGCCGCGAGCAACGACGCGCGCCTCGGCGCCCAGGCGATGCCGATCCTTGCCGTCATCGCGGTCGCGCTCGCGTTGATACGCGTCGTCCGCAAGGACCCCTACGGGACAGCGCCGTGGGTACTGCTCGCTGCCGTCGTCGTCGGTGTGGTGGCCGCGGGCGACGTGCTCGTGTGGACCCGCTCGCAGGTCCCGTCGGTGTTTGCGCCCACGTTCGTCCGACTGCTGGTCGCGCTCGCGCTCGGCGGCGCGCTCGGCCTCGTAGTCGCGGCCGCGACGCGCCTGCGTGCCCCGGCCGTCGGAGCCGTGGAGTCGCGTAGGTAGGTCGTGCGGCCCTCCGGTGGCGAGTTCCCGGAGAATCGGTAGGCGCAGAGCAACCAAACCCGGACAACTGCGTCTGAGCGGACATGATGGTCTCTGTGGAACCCGATGCCGGCGGGCGGCTCGTCGCCGGAGGGGCAGAAGCTGCCCTCGCCGAGGTATATCGAACGCACTACGGGAAGCTCGTCGGCCTGGCCCGGCTGCTCGTCGACCAACGCGAGCAAGCCGAGGAAGTCGTGCAGGACGCGTTCATGCGCACGTACGCGGCGCGGGACCGGTTGCGGGGCGACCCCCTCGCGTACGTCCGCCAGGCGGTGGTGAACGAGTCGCGCAGTGCACTGCGCCGGCGGCGCACGATTCGCGGCTCGCATCTGCAGGCCGTTTCCGACGGCGTTTCGGCCGAAGCGCACGTGATCCACGACGAACGGCTCCGCGAAGTCTCGGCCGCGGTGCGCGTGCTCCCGCCGCGCCAACGTGAATGTGTCGTCCTCCGCTACTACGAGGACTGTTCGACCGCGCAGACCGCCGCGGCCCTCGGGATCTCCGAAGGCAGCGTCAAAGCCAACCTGCATCGGGCCCTCGCCGCACTCGGCGTCGCCCTGGAGGAAGAACGATGAACGGCATCACCGAAGACGACCTCCGCTCCGCACTGCGCGAAGACGCCGGTACGGCGTGGGCAACCGACGAAGGCTGGGACCGCATCCGTGGTGGCGGCGAGAAGCAGCGCGGCCGCCGGCACAACCGGTTCGTGATCGCAGGCGCAACGCTCACTGCCGCCGCGGCGGCGCTGGCCGGTGTGCTCGTCATCACAGACGACGGCGGCGACCGGCCGATCACCGCCGAGCAGCCCGAGGCCACGTGTTCGGCGTCCGGGACGGATGCCGTGTTGGCCGACGGCATCGCCGAACCGATGCGTACGACCGCGGCCTCGCTCCTCGAGGCGGCGTCCGCGTGCGACTACGACGCCTTGCGCGTCCTCATGGATACGGGCTTCACGTACGCTTACGACGACGTCACTCCGGACGAAGCCATCGAGTTGTGGCGCGACCAAGAAGACCGCGGTATCGCAACCCTCGCCGCGATCGTTGGCGCACTACGGACCCAACCTTTCTGCCTCGGGCTCGAAAGCGACCCGCCGAAGACCCAGTGCACGTGGAGCAACGTCGAGGTCGGGATCGGCGTGACCGCCGACTCGACCGGGGCCTGGTCTGTGTACGAGAGCAGCGGCGACGACCCGAACGCGGTCCAATGCCAAACCCGGCTGCCGAACGGACCGACCGTCGCAACCGCGCCGGGCATGCCCGACGCGGTGCTCGAAACGGCGAACGAGATCGTGGCCGCATCAATGCGCTGCGACTACGACGCCCTCCGGGCGCTGATGGTCGACGACTTCGGGTTCAGCTTGACCGAACCCGCCGACGCCGACCTCGCCGTCGAGATGTGGCGACTCGAAGGCGTAGGCGAAGGCTCCGAAGTTTTCCAGGTGCTCGTCGACCGGCTCGTCAACGGCGAGCCCGTCCAGAACAGCGAGGACCTGCAATGGGCCTGGTTCGAAGCCAGCGTAGCCCCGACGCCGCTGGCGATCAACCCCGACGGCACCTGGGCCAACTTCAGCGACTGACACGCATCAGCACAGATCAGTTTGAAGCCAAGTGGCCGCCCACCGGCCACTTGGCTTCAAACGCGAATCCCCGCGGTTACTTGATGAGCTTGATGATGTTGAACATGGGCATGTACAGGGCGATGACCATGCCGCCGACTGCGATACCCATGACGACGATCAGCAACGGTTCAATCAAGCTGGTGAGTGCGTCGACCGTCGCCTCGACCTCTTGGTCGTAGAAGTCGGCGATCTTGTCGAGCATCTCGTCGAGCGCACCGGTTTCTTCACCGACCGCCATCATCTGCACGACCATCGGCGGGAACACCGCGTGGTCCTCGAGCTTGCGTGACAGCGGTTCGCCTCGCTTCACCGCGTTCTGCGTGTCACGCACCGCGGTGGCGACCACGTGGTTGCCGGAGGTCTCGCACACGATGTCGAGCGACTCGAGGATCGGAACACCCGAGCGCACGAGCGCCGACAGCGTGCGGGAGAACCGGGCAAGGGCGGTCTTGCGCACGAGGCCACCGAAGATCGGCGCCTTCAGCTTGATTGCATCCCACTTCTTGCGGCCCTCGTCGGAGCTGATCCATTTGCGGAACGCGAACCCGCCGCCGACTTCGGTGATGATGATGAAGTACCAGAACTTCCGGGCGATCTTCGAGATGTCGATGAGGATCTGCGTCGGCTTGGGTAGCGTTCCGCCGAGTTCGACGTAGAGGTCCTCGAACATCGGGATGATGAACAGCAACATCGCCGTCACGATGAGCAACACGAGCACGGCGACGACCACCGGGTAGGTCATTGCCGACTTCACCTTGCGGCGCAGTTCGACCTGCTTCTCGATCGTGTCGGCCAGCCGCTCGAGCACGCTGTCGAGGACACCGCCGATCTCGCCGGCGCGCACCATCGCCACATAGAGGCGGTTGAACGCCTTGGGGTGTTTCTGCAACGCCGCCGACAGCGACGAACCTTTCTCGACGTCCATGCGCACTTCGTTGGCGATGTTGGCGAGGGGCTTGCTCTCGGTCTGCTCGGCGAGGATGTACAGCGACCGCAACAAGCTCAGGCCGGCGTTGATCATCGTCGCGAACTGACGCGAGAAGACGGCGACGTCCTTCAGCTTCACGCGGTCCGAGAAGCCGGGCAGCTTGATGTCGCTGCTCAGCGTCTGCTTGCCGAGCTGCTCGATTGCGACGGGGACGTAGCCCATCGAGCGGAGCTTGCCGACGACGAGCTGCGCGTTGTCCGCCTCCAGCTCGCCCTCGACGAGCTTGCCGGCGCGGTCTCTGACTTTGTATGCGAACGTTTCGGGCACGCGATAACTCCAGCTGGTTAGCCGTGCATGAGGCGGCGGAGGTCCTCTTCGTTCGAACAGCGTTCGAGCGCCATGTCGAGCGTGATGCGGCCGGTGCGGACGAGATGCGCAAGCGACATGTCCATCGTGACCATTCCGTACTTCCCGCCCGCTTGGAGCATCGAGTAGATCTGGTGGACCTTGCCCTCACGAATGAGGTTTCGGATCGCGGGAGTCGCGACCAACACTTCGCACGCGACGCCGCGGCCCTGCCCATCGGCGGTCGGCAGCAGCTGTTGGGTCGTGATGCCTTGGAGCGACGACGCGAGCTGGATGCGAACCTGCTGCTGCTGGTGCGCGGGGAAGACGTCGATGATGCGGTCGATCGACTGCGGCGCGTCCTGCGTGTGCAACGTCGCGAACACAAGGTGACCGGTCTCGGCCGCCGTCAGCGCGGTCGAGATCGTTTCGAGGTCGCGCATTTCGCCGACGAGAATGACGTCGGGGTCCTGGCGCAATACGTGCTTGAGGGCCGCCGCGAACGAGTGCGTGTCCTCCCCGACTTCGCGCTGGTTCACGATCGAGCGCTTGTGATGGTGGAGGAACTCGATCGGGTCTTCCACGGTCATGATGTGGACCGCGCGTTCGCGGTTCACGATATCGACCAGCGACGCGAGCGTCGTCGACTTCCCCGAACCGGTCGGACCCGTGACGAGAATGAGACCGCGCGGAAGGTACGCCCACGTCTTCACAGCCGGCGGGATGCCCAGCAGGTCGAAGTCGACGATCTCGTAGGGGATGACACGCATCACGCAGCCGACGGAGTCGCGCTGCACGAACACGTTCACGCGGAAACGACCCTTGCCCGGCATCGCGTACGACGTGTCGAGCTCGAGTTCGGCTTCGAACTTTTCGCGCTGCTTCTGGGTGAGGATCGAGAACACCATCTGGCGGATCTGCGAACCGTTGAGTTCGGGCAGGTGCGACAGCGGGATCAGCTCACCGTGCACACGCACGACCGGCGGCGAGCCCGCGGTGAGGTGCATGTCGGAGCCCTTGTACTGCAACACGAGGTCGAGCAGGTCGTTGATGTGCAGGTCCTCGACCTTGACCTGGTCGGGCGGCACGAACGCTTCGGCCGCGCCCGCTTCCGGCCCGTAGATCATGTCGAGCGCACGAGCGAGCTCGGTCCG
>JAWXCJ010000154.1:0-12324 GCA_034408875.1 Actinomycetota bacterium | reverse complement strand
TCGAGCGTGGCGCGGCCGTCGTCGTCGAATGCGGGCGGGTAGTACGCGATCTGCTCGTCGTCGAGCACACACAGCGCGGTGTCGAGGTGGTAGTAGCGGTCGTCGACGAGGCGCAGGCTCACGACCTTGCGCCCGAAGAACTCCGCGACCTCGTCGTGCGATTCGGGGTCGGACCGGAACCCGGTCCCGGCGAGAATGAGATCACCGACGACGGCGAAGTCGCCCTCGCCCTCGTTCACGTGCGAGCCCGTGCGCACGGCCGCGAACCCGTTGGTTGCGAACCACGCGTGGTACGGCGCTTCCTCGCCCCGGCGTTCGTCGTGGCGGAAGCGGGCGGTGAGCACCTTGGCGTCGACGACGAGGCCCGCGTTGGCGGCGAACACCATGTCGGGGAGCCCGGCGCCGGGCTCGATGATCTCGACCTCGTGGCCGAGGGCGACGTACGTGGCCCGCAGCTCGTCCCACTGGCGCCACGCGAGGTCGCGGTCGACGGGCACGGCGGGCCACATCCACGGATTGATTCGGTAGCTCACCCCGAAGTAGGCGGGGGGACACATCAGGTACCGGCGGGACCGGGCCTGACGGGCACCGGCGCCCGATCGGCGCGGTTCGACAAGGGCAGTCATGTCCATGGCTCCCTCGCTCCGGTCGAGAGGCCTGCGGCGCCGGGATACTCGCTACGTCCGCACATCAACCAACCATAAGATGGAAGATGTTGCATATCTAGGCGTTGTTACTGCGAACAGGGAGCGATTCATTGCTTCACGATCCCATTGACCGACAGATCGTTGCAGCACTGACCGAAAATGCGCGAACGAGCTTCGCCGTAATCGGGGCCCGGGTCGGGCTCTCGGCCCCCGCGGTGAAGCGCCGGGTCGACCGCCTCGAAGCCCGGGGCGTGATCAACGGCTACACGGTCGTGCTCGACCCGCGTGTGTTGGGCGGTGGCACCGAAGCGTTCGTGGAGCTGTGGTGCCGCAACCAGACGTCGCCCGCCGACATCCTGCGCATCGTCCGCAACGAACCGCAGGCGGTCGCCGCGTACACGGTGTCGGGCGACGCCGACGCGCTGCTG
This sequence comes from Actinomycetota bacterium, assembly GCA_034408875.1. Lineage (GTDB taxonomy): Bacteria > Actinomycetota > Acidimicrobiia > IMCC26256 > PALSA-610 > JANNHK01. The sequence continues at coordinate 11,249 of JAWXCJ010000154.1, read as the reverse complement.
CATCTCCGCACGCCCGACATTTCTGAGCTTGAATCCACCCTGGAACGCATCCGCGCCCACGAGAACACCGAACGGACGAAGAGCGCCATCGTGCTGTCACGGCTCGTGGAACGGCCTCTCGTCTTTCCAGAGAGCGGAACATCTTGAGCGACAAGCCCAACGCCGATCAGACGTCGGCGTGGAACGGACCCGAGGGCGAGCACTGGGCCGCGAACGACGACCTCTACAACGCGGGGGTGCGCGTGCACAGCGAGCGGCTGTACGAAGCCGCGCGGTTCACGGCGCGCGACCGTGTCCTCGACATCGGATGCGGGGCCGGCGAAACGACGCGCGCCGCGGCGCGGGCGGCGTCGTCGGCGTTCGGTCTCGACGTGTCGCTGCCGATGGTCGAACGGGCGCGCGACCGTGCGCGCCGAGAGCTGGTGCGCAACGTGCGATTCGAGCAGGGCGACGCGCAGGTGTACCCGTTCGACGAAGACTCGTTCGACGTCGTGATCAGCCGCTTCGGTGTGATGTTCTTCGACGACCCGACCGCCGCGTTCCGCAACTTCGCTCGCGCGCTGGGGCCGCGGGGCCGACTGACGATGATCGTGTGGCGTGCCCTCGCCGAGAACGAATGGTTGGTGAAGATCCGCGCCGCGGTCGCCGTCGGGCGCGAAATGCCGGAGCCGCCGCCCAACGTCCCGAGCCCGTTCCGATTCGCGGTGCCCGAACACACGGCCCGCATGCTCATCGAGTGCGGGTTCGACGACGTCGTCGTCCAAGCCGTCGACGAGCCGATCGTGATCGGCGCGAACGCCGAAGAGGCGTTCTCGTTTTTCGGCGAAGGACCGATGGGTCAGGGCCTGATGAAAGACCTCGGCGAACCCGACCGCGAGCAGGCGATCGCCTCGTTGCGGAAGCTGTTCGCCGACCACGACGGCCGGGGCGGCGTCCGCCTCCCGACGGCCTCGTGGCTGGTGACGGCGAAGAAGTAGGGACCTCGTGAGCAACGCCGAGATGGTCGCGATGTGGAACAGCGCGCCGATTGATTACTGGGCCGCGCACGACGAGGAAGTGAACGCCGAGGTGCGCGGGTTTACCAAGCCCCTGTTGAACGCGGCCCAGCTCACGGCGCGCGACCGCGTGCTCGACATCGGGTGCGGCGCGGGGGAGACGACGCGCCTCGCTGCCCGGGCCGCGAGCTCCGCGTTCGGCCTCGACCTTTCGGACGCGATGCTCGAACGGGCGCGGTCGCGTGCGCGAGAGCAACGCGTTCGCAACGTACGGTTCGAGCCGGGCGACGCGCAGATGTACCGCTTCGAGGAAGATGCGTTCGACGTTGCCATCAGCCGGTTCGGCGTGATGTTCTTCGCCGACAAGCACGCCGCGTTCCGGAACATCGCCCACGCGCTCGGCACCCGGGGCCGCTTGGCGCTGATTGCGTGGCGGGCTCCCGACGAGAACGAATGGAGAAGCGAGGTCCGCGCCGCGCTGTCGCTCGGGCGCGCGCTGCCCGAACCGCCCGCCGGTGTACCGGGTGCGTTCAGTCTCGCGGACCCGAACCCGTCGGCGCGCATGCTGATCGAGAGCGGATTCGACGATGTCGTGTTCGAGGCGATCGACGCACCCATGTACTGGGGCGACGACGTCGAGGCGGCGCTCGAGTTCATCTCGAACGTCGGCCCCGCGGGCCGTCTCCTCGCCGACCTCGACGATGCCGACAAGGAACGCGGGCTCGAATCGCTCCGCACGATGCTGGCCGCGCACGCCGGGAAGAACGGCGTCGAAGTGCGCGGCGCCGCCTGGCTGATCAGCGCCCGGAAATAATCACGCAGTAGCGCCCGCATAGTGCGCTTCGCACACGCGGGCCGCGGTCTCGAAGACCTCGACCAGTGCGGGTGACGCGAGCGGGTCGCCGGCGCGTTGGCGCCAGCGCTCGATCTGGGTGAGTGCGGCCTTGCGGACGTCGTCGCCGTTGGCGCCGTCGGTGATGCCGAGCGCGGCGGTGCCGTTGCCGAGCAGCAGCAGGTCGAGGGCGCTGCGTTCGTCGTCGCGCACGGTCACCGTGCCGGACGCGATCAAGTGCGCGGCGCGCACGCGGGCGAAGTCGACGGCGCTCGCTTCGATGCGTTCGGCGTCGCGGTCGAGTTTGTCGGCGATCTCGGGGTTCGAGTTCTTGAGGTCGCGGGCGAGGGCGCGCAGGGCCACGAGCGCAGAACGGGCCTGGAGCACGCGGGCGCGGGGGAGAAAGTGCTCGTCGATCACCTTGCGCAACCGGGTGAGGCCCGACTGCTCGATGAGTAGCGGGGCGAGCGCGGCCGCGGTGGTCGCGCCCTTCTGGTTCACCATGTCGATGGCAATGCGGACGCCGAACAGGCCGAGGCGGTCGAGGAGACTGCGGCGCAACTCGACCGTGAGGTCGCTGGCATGCAGGTCGCAGAGTTGGTCGGCGGAGAGCAACATTTGCTCGAGGACTTCGGGGGGCGTCGCGGCGAGCGCCCGCAGTGCGGCCGCTTCGTCTTCGCGCAGCGTGAGACCCGTCTCCGCGAGCAAACCCGCGACCGGTACGCACGTGGCCGCGAGCGACGACACGATCGGGTCGTCGCGGTAACGCGTTGCGATACGGGTGGCGGAGTCCATCGCGTCGCGGCGCCCCGCACCGATCTCGTCGGCGCGTGACAGCACCGCCACCGCGTTGACCGGCGACGCGGCCGTCACCGAACGGTCCATGAACGCGTCGAGGAACGCGACGTCGGACTTGTGCAGGTGGCGCATGAGATAGATGACGGCGTCGGCATCGCCCGGCTTGTCGCCGTCGTACTCGAGGAACTCGCGGGTTCGGCGCGAGTTCTCGTCGTTGATGGAAGCCAGCCCGGGCGTGTCGATCAACGTGACCCGGTCGAGGGTGGACGCCGGCCACGACACGTCGATCGCGTCGATGTCTTTCTCGGCCAGGCCGCCGAGCGAGATCGTCAGCGCGCCCTCGGGCCGCTGGAACGCGAGCGTCTCGGACGCGCCCGACTTCATCTTCGCCGTGACCTGGTAGCCCTGGCCCTTGCGGTACCAGCTCACGATGCGCGTGCACTCGCCCGCGTCGGTGGGCGCAAGGCGTTCGCCGACCAGCGCGTTCAACAACGTCGACTTGCCCGCCTTCACCCGGCCCGCGATCGCGACGCGCAGCGGCCCTTCGAGCCGGGCCCGGATCGCGCGCACGCGCTCCTCGTGCATCGTGCCCTTCAGGTCGTCCTCGATGGAACGAGCCAACGCGGCAACCTGGTCGGCGGCAGGTTCGGTCATGATCAGCTGCCCGACACCGAGTTCGCGACCGCTTCGATCTTGCCGAGCAGTTCGAGCTGTTGCTTCAACTCGCCCGCCCGCTTCTGCTGCTGCTCCTGCGTACTCTTTGCCGACTCCTGCGCCCGTTGCGCGGTCTCCGTGTAGGTGCGTTGCAACTCGGTCAGGCGTTCGGTGAACTCGTCGCGCAGCGAGCGTTGCACGTCGCGGATGAGCGCCGTGAGCTGGTCGGTCACTTCGAACTGCACGTCGTCGACGAACGTACGCACCTGCTGGCGCGCGGTCTGGCGGCGCATCGTGACGCGGCGCTTGCGGTCTTCGAGCAACTGCATGCCGCCGAAGAGGGCCCCCGCGCCCAGCAGGACCGGATTCGACGCGATCAGCGTGGCCGCGGTGGCAGGCAGGAAGCTGCCCATCATGCCGAACATCATCACGCCGCCCTGCGCGCCCTTGACGCCGGTCTTCGACGTCTCGAACTGGCTCTGCCCGTCGGGGAATCGGGTGAGGACGTTGACGCTGCCGTCGGTGTTCGTGGTCGTCTCGACCGACGTGCGGTCGGACCGGATGACTGTTTCGACGTTGCCGCCGTCTTCGTTCGTGAACTGGCGCGTGCGGAGGACGTCGCCATCGGACGCGACGATGACGGTCGTCACCGAACCGTCCGCGAACGTCTGCGTCCACGTGGTCTGGTGTCGCTCGGTCGTGATGACAGGCACGGACTCGGGCATGAGGGTCCTCTCGACCGGACGTGACGTCATCGATCGTACGGAGTTCCGTCGTCCCCGTCACCGGGGAGTTCCCCGGTTCGGCTCGGTCTCAACCCCGTGCCCGGCAGCGTTAACGGATTACGCCTCCTGCACGGAACCTCCGGCCTCGATGACCCATGACTTCGCCGTCGTGACCGGCGAGCCCTCGACGAGCGCGTCGTCGACGAGCCGGTAGTCGGCGCGCCACTGTTCCGGCGTCACCTCGCAGCGCACCCAACCCCGCCTTGTCGCGTCGGCCCACTTGATGTGAGGGTTGAGGGCCAATGCGAGCGGCGCCGCGGCCAGGAGTACCGCCGGCACATCCGACGTAATCGACGTGCCGACGAACTCGGCCGCGATCACGGCGGCAGCGGGGTCTTCGAAGTCGGCCGTCACGTTGCTGACGCCGCTGGTATGGATGTCGCCGGTGATCACGACCGGATTCGAGACCCCGTCGGAGCCGAGCGCGTCGAGAATTCGCTGACGCGCCCCGGGGTATCCGTCCCACTGGTCGAGGTTGAACAACGGGTCTTCGGCGGCCCCGAACCCGAGTCGGGAGAACACGATCTGTTGCGCGACCACGTTCCACGTCGCGTCCGACTCGGTGAGGCTGTCGAGGAACCACTCCTCTTGTTCCGACCCCAGCAGGGTGATCGACGGGTCGCGCGCGGCGTCGCACAGCGTGCCGATGTCCTCGGTGGAGCACGGCTGATCGCTGCGGTACTGGCGCGTGTCGAGCACGTGGAATCGGGCCAGGTCACCGAAGTCGGCGCTGCGGTAGATGTCGAGATCGGGTCCACTGGGAGCGGCGAGGCGCGTCGGCATGTGTTCCCACCACGCGCGGTACGCGGCCGCCCGGCGTTCGAGGAACTGTTGCGGGTCGGGCGTGGCGCTGCCCGCCTCGGGTGCGGTGCCCTGGTAGTTGTTCTCCACCTCGTGGTCGTCCCAGGTGACGAGCCACGGCGCGATCGCGTGCGCGCCGCGCAACAACGGGTCACTGCGGTAGAGCGCGTACTGATTGCGGTAGTCGTCGAGCGTTACCACCTCGGCGATCTGATGCGCCCGCACGTTGCCCTCGAGCCCGGATTCGTAGATGTAGTCGCCGAGGAACACGACGAGGTCGAGGTCTTCGTCGGCGGCCACGTCGGCCCACGCGGTGTAGTAGCCGTCGCGGAAGTTCTGGCACGACGCGAAACCGAATCGCAGCCGGTCGGGTGTCGAGCCCGGTGCCGCGAAGGTGCGGGTGCGCGCGATCGGAGTCTCGTAGTCGCCGACTGCGAACCGGTACCAGTACGGCCGGTTTTCGTCGAGGCCCTCGACGACGGCGTGCACGGTGTGGCCGATGTCGGCACCCGTGACGAACACGGCGTCGGTGACGACGTCGCGCATCGCGTCGTCGGTCGCGACCATGTAGCGCACCGGAACGTCGACCGTTGGCATGCCGCCGCCCGCCAGCGGGTCGAGTGCGAGCCGGGTCCACAGCACGAACCCGTCGGCGGCCGGGTCGCCGGACGCCACGCCGAGCGTGAACGGATCCGACTCGAGCGCCGGGACGGGAAGCAACGACGTGGTCGTGGTCGACGCCGCCCGCCGGGCATCGTCGTCGTCGTCACCGCCGCCGCTACACGCGGCGGCGAGTACGAACCCCGCCGACAACCCGAGGAACCCGCGCCGCGAAATCGGCATGCGTTCAAATGGGTGGCTCATATCTTCATGCGGCTATGACCTCCGGCGCTCCATCGCTCCCCGTCGGTCGGACGTTAGCTCCCGGACAGTACGGTTGGCCCGTGCTGAAGTTGCACTGGTTCCTTCCCACCGGCGGCGACGCGCGCGACGTGTTGCCCGACGCCGACGACCCCCATCGGCGGGCGCCCGACCTCGCCTACCTGGCCCAGATCGCGACGGCGTGCGACGCGCTCGGCTTCGAGGGCATGCTCACGCCGTGCGGCACCGGCTGTGAGGACGCGTGGCTCGCCACCGCGTCATTGATCCCGCTCACGCGGCGGGTGAAGTTCCTCGTCGCGTTCCGTCCCGCGTTGCTCTCGCCCACGCTCGCGGCCCAGATGGCGTCGACGTACCAGCGGCTCTCGGGCGGCCGGCTGCTCGTCAACATCGTCACCGGCGCCGAACCCGCCGAACTTGCCCGCTTCGGCGTGTGGGAGGACAAGGAGACGCGCTACGAGCGCACGGGCGAGTTCGTCGCCGTCATGCGGGGCGCGTGGAGCGGTACCCCGTTCGACTACGAGGGCGGACACTTCAAGGTGGAGGGCGCGGCCACGCGCCTGGCGCCCGATCCCACGCCCCGCATCTACTTCGGTGGCGCATCCGACGCGGCCGAGCGCATCGCGGCCGAACACGTCGACGTGTACCTCGCGTGGGGCGAGCCGCCGGTCATGGTGCAGGAGCGCGTGACCCGCATGCGCGGGCTCGCAGCCGAGTACGGGCGCACGCTCGACTTCGGCATCCGATTCCACGTCATTGCCCGGCCGACCGCCGACGAAGCGTGGGCCGCCGCCGACGCGCTGCTCGCGCGCATGTCGCCCGAAGCGATCGCCGCCGCCCAAGCCGACTTCGCGTCGACCCAATCGGTCGGTCAGGCGCGCATGGCGTCGCTCCATGGCGGCGACCAGTCGCGCCTCGTCGTATACCCCAACGTCTGGGCCGGAATCGGCCTCGTGCGCGGTGGCGTTGGTACCGCGCTCGTCGGGTCGTACGACGAAGTCGCCGACCGCATCGCGGAGTACGCGGCCATCGGCTTCGACGAGTTCATCCTCTCCGGCTACCCGCACCTCGAAGAGGCGTACTGGTTCGGCGAAGGGGTCATGCCCGTGCTGCGCTCGCGCGGACTGATCCCCGAACTCGAACGCCCGACCGCGCCCGTGTTCTCGTTTCGATGAGGTGCGGCCGGTGACACGCGCCGGGCTGCTCGTCGTCGGTCACGTAGACCCGAAGAGCGTGCACATCGCGGGCGACTATCCCGAACTGTTCGCGAACCTTCTCGCACCGGTCGGCATCGAGGTCGTGCCCTACGCGGTCGACGAAGGTCAGTTCCCCGATTCGCTCGACGAGTGCGACGGCTGGGTGTCGTCACCGAGCCGACTTTCGGTGTACGACGACGTCGCCTGGATCGCCGACGTCGAAGCGCTGATGCTCGACGCGATCGCAACCGAGCGGCCCTTCGTCGGGATCTGCTTCGGGCATCAACTCCTCGCCCAGGCGCTCGGCGGGCGCGTCGAACGGGCGAGCAGCGGTTGGGGGGTCGGCGTCCAGACCTACGACGTCGTCGAGCAGCTCGCCTGCATGCAGCCGGCGCTGCCTGCGGTGGCGCTCATTGCCAGCCATCAAGACCAAGTCGTGGCGGTACCGGACGGGGCCCGCGTCATCGCGACCGCTCCGTATTGCCCCGTCGCGGGGATGGCGGTGGGGGATCGGCTGTGGACGCTCCAGGGCCATCCCGAGTTCGTGCCCGAACTGGCCGACCACCTGCTGGAAGGGCGGGTCGAGCTGATCGGTGCCGAGAAGGTCGCGACGGCGCGTGCAACGCTGGACCGACCCACCGATCGCCGCACCGTCGCGCGTTGGATCGCCGAAACCCTCGGATCGCGGCCCTGACGCGAGGTACGGTCTGTCGGACCGGCGAGAGGAGCAGCCATGCCCGCCAAGGTGCCCGAAAAGAAGGGCAACAAGAAGCAAGGCAAGTCGCTCAAGGAGAAACGGGCCGCCAAGGAAGCGAAGAAGTCGGAGCGCAAGGGCTACAACTAATGCGCGCCCGGTGACCAGCCGGTACCAGATCGACTACGAAGAGTCGTTCACTATCGACGCGCCCTGCGCCGAGGTCTGGTCAACCCTCTCCAACACCGACGCCTTCCCCGAGTGGTGGCGCTGGCTGCGTGAGTTCACCGTCGAAGGTGACGGGCTCGTGCGCGGCGCGGTGCTCCACGGTCTGGTCGTTGCCCCGATTCCGTACCAGATGCGCGTCGACGTGGTCGTCGACGAGTGCGACGCGCCGCGCCATATCGAGGCGACGGTGCACGGCGATCTCGAAGGCCACGCGAGCCTGACCGTCGAGCCCGAAAGCGGTGAACGGGGCGCGGGCCGGAGCCGGGTCACGGCCCGGTGGACGGTAGAAATGATGCAGCGGCCGATGCGGGTCGCGGCCCTGGTCGCGGCCCCGGTGCTGCGATTCGGCCACGACCACGTGGTCCACGCGACGGTCGCCGAGTTCCGGCGACGCGTCGCGCTCTCCTGACGGGAGTAACGTGCGGATTGACTCGTTCGCGCACCTGCGGACTGGCCCAGTCCCGCCGATCAGAACCGCGTGAACGCATTGGCTGTCGAAATCCTGGAAGTGCCGCGACCGAGCCGCGTCAACCTCGTCGCCACCCGGTTCCTCACCGGTCTCCTTGTAATCGGACCCGCAATCGCATTCGCGATTGCCATTCCCCTCCTCTGGGGCCGCGCCGTACACACCCGCGACATCGTGCTCTTCGTCGGGTTCTACGTGTTCACCGGCTTCGGTGTCACGGTCGGTTACCACCGGCTCTTCACGCACAAGAGTTTCAAGGCCAACCGCGTGCTGAAGATCGTGCTCGCGAGCGCGGGTTCGATGGCGCTCGAAGGTTCGCTGTCGGGCTGGGTCGCGGCCCATCGCCGCCATCACGTGTTCAGCGACAAGGAAGGCGACCCGCACTCGCCCCACCGGTTCGGCGCGGGGACGCTCGGTCTCCTGCGCGGGTTTTTCCACGCGCACGTCGGCTGGTTGTTCGTCGCCGACAACACGTCGGCCGAACGCTACGCCGCCGACCTGTTGCGCGACCCCGACACCCGCGTCATCAGCCGGCTGTTCCCGCTGTTCGCGGTCGCGTCGCTCGCGGCGCCGTTCTTCCTCGGCTGGGGGCTCTCGGGCACGCTCGGCGGCGCGCTCACCGCGCTGCTCTGGGCCGGGCTCGCCCGCATGGTGCTGCTCCATCACGTGACGTGGAGCATCAACTCCGTGTGCCACATGTTCGGAAGCCGGCCCGCGGGGACCGACGACCACAGCACGAACTTCGCGCCGATGGCATTGATCTCGTTCGGTGAGTCGTGGCACAACTACCACCACGCCCATCCGAACTCGGCGCGCCACGGTGCACTTCCCGGTCAGCGCGACGCGTCGGCCGCGCTTATCCGGCTCTTCGAACGGGCCGGATGGGCCACCGACGTACGGTGGCCCGAAGCCGTTCCTGCGTAGCGCCCTAGTTGGGGTGCCAGACGAACACGAGCATGATGCCCATCGCCTTGGCGACGGGGAACTCGTTGTCGTATCGAGATCGCACCGTGAACGTCTCCCCGGCGCTTACTTGGCTGTGCATCAGGCAGCTCGTGACCTTCTGGAGTTGCCCGAGATTCGGATGGTTCGGATGCCCGCCCGGTGAGTACGTGGCTTTGGCCGTGCAGTAGTCCTCTCCCGTGGCGTCGCGCGTAAGGCTGACGTTTTTCCCGCCCGCGTGGATGTGCCCGCCCGCGTACACGGCGATGCCGTCGCGCGGCGCCGTGTACGTGGCGGTCGCCACGTGCTCGCTTCCGGGCCCGCCGCCGCCGGGGACGTCGTAGATGGAGGCCGAGTTCTCCCAGCACCCGGTGACGTCGAGGAAGTACGGCGTGACGCTGCGGAAGTTGCTCGTCGCGGTGACGGGCTCGTACTGGATCTTGTACTGGATGTACACGTCGGACGCGGGTGTCGACGTGGTCGTGTGCACATGGAACGTCGAGGACCACTGGTCGCCCGCTTGCACGAGGTACGCGTAGTCATTGGTCCCAGTTGCCAAGGGTCTACCAGATAGTGCCAACGCCGTCGAGATCGTCAGCGGGTGACGCTCGCGCGCCCCACGCCCGGGCGGGGTTGGCGGCGTCGATGCGCTCGTTGAACGCGTCGTGCACGTCGGCGCGGCCTCGCGCGAAGCCCGCTTCGCCGCGAAATTGCGACGTACGACGACCGAACCGGTCGCCGTACGTCGCAATTTCTGGTTCGGAAGGTTTTACAGACCGCGAGGATCCGTATTGCCGGCCGCGGTCCCGAACGACGACGTCGCGTTCAGGTTGCCGGTGCCCGCGAACAACCCGGCGAGGGAGTACTTGAAGATCTTGTCCTTGCCGAAGTCGCTCACGTAGGCGTCGGTACCGGAGAGCACGAGGCCCGACGGGTTGCCGAGTCCGGCGCCCGCGGTGTCCTTCATGAGCTTCGACACGGTGGCCGTGCCGGCGCCATTGCGCTGGTAGCGGTACACCTGCTTGTTCGACTCGTCGACCGAGTACACGTAGGTGGCGTCGAGGGCGAGGTCGGCCGACTTGTTGTTGCCGCTGACGATGGTGATCTGCTGCGCGGCGTTGAGGTTGCCTGCTCCCGCGAACAGCGACGCCAACGAGTAGCGGTAGATCTTCATCTTGCTCGAGTCCGACACCCAGACCTCGTTTCCGTCGATGGCGAGTGCAGCGGGACCGGACAGGTTCGTGCCGTCAGACTGCTTCATGACCTTCGACGTCGCCTCGAGCGTTCCGGTCGACGAGTAGCGGTAGATCTGCTTGTCGCTCGAGTCCAGGACGTACACCTTGCCACCGGCTACGGCCGAGTCCGACAGGTTGGCGTTGGCCGCCGCGGTCGAGAACGACCCCGTCAGCGCACCGGCGGTCGTGTACGAGAACACCTTGTTCGCCGAGTCGTCAGGAACCGCGAAGCCGCTGATCGGTGCCGGCGGACCCGGGATCACGGGAGGCACGATCGGAGCCGGGCAGACGAAGTCGACTTGCGGATTCACAAGGTTCCCGGTGCCGACGTTCTGGCCGTTGTCTACCTGACCGCACGCCTTGATGCCCTGCAACGTGTTGGTCTCGGACGTGTGCCCGCGGAACGTGTTGCCCGCCGCGCCTTCGGCCGAGTCGGCCAGCGCGCCGTTCTTCCCGTTCTTGTCGCTGTTGTTGTCGAGCAGCGAGTTGTTCTTGCCGAGCACGTGGAAGCCGTTGCCGGCGTTCCCGTCGGAGTCGTTGTTGCGGATGTCGTTGTTGTCGCCCGTCGCCGTCACGAGGACACCGTCGGACGTGTTGTCGTTGATGTGGTTGTTGTCGCGCAGCGTGTTGCCGTCGCCCTCGACCTGCACGCCGATGCGGTTGTTGGCGATGCTCGGCGAGCCGGTCAGCTCCACGTTGGTGTCGTTGATCTGGAAGCCGATGTCGTTGTTCAGCGCCCGGCTG
>JAWXCJ010000153.1:0-15802 GCA_034408875.1 Actinomycetota bacterium | reverse complement strand
GGCGCGTTGTCGCCGTGGCGCGGACCGAGCTTCAGGATGCGCAGGTAGCCGCCGTTGCGGTCGGCGTAGCGCGGGCCGATCTCGTCGAAGAGGCGGTGCGCGGCGTCCTTGTCGTGGATCGTCGCGACGACCTGGCGGTGCTTGTGCACGCTGCCGACCTTGGCCTTCGTGACCAGCTTCTCGACGTAGGGCCGCAGCATCTTGGCCTTGGCCACGGTCGTGGTGATCGCGCCGGCATCGGAGATGATCAGGCTGGCCGCAAGGTTCGCCATCATGTGCTTCTGGTGCGACGGGCCGCTGCCGAAGCGCGCGCCCTTCTTCGGAGCCGGCATTGCGCTACTCCTTCACCCGCAGCGACAGCCCCCGCTCGTCGAGCTTCTGGATCACTTCTTCGAGCGACTTGGCGCCGAAGTTGGTGATCGCGAGGAGGTCGTCTTCGGTCTTCTGCACGAGCTGGCCGATGCTGTCGACACGCGCCCGCTTGAGGCAGTTGCGCGGCCGCTCGGAAAGGTCGAGCTCTTCGATCGGGAGGTCGAGGTCGGGCGACGTCGACGTGGGCGACGCCACCTCGCCGAGCTCCAGGCCCCGGGGTTGCTCCGAAAGTTCGGCAACGAGGTCGACGAGCTTGCGCAGCGTGTCGCCGGCCGACGCAAGTGCGTCGCGCGGCGTGATGGAACCGTCGGTCTCGATCTCGAGCGTGAGCTTGTCGAAGTTCGTGGCCTGCTCGACACGGGTCGGCTCGACGTTGAACGACACCCGCCGGACCGGCGAGAAGATCGCGTCGACCGGGATGACACCGATGGTCGTCGTACGCTTGTTGCGCTCGGCCGAGAGGTACCCGCGGCCCTGCTCGACCGTGAGGTCGAGGGCGATGCGGCCCTGGGCGTTGACCGTGCAGATGTACAGGTCGGGGTTGAGCACCTCGACATCGCTCGTCACCTGGATGTCGCCCGCGCGCACTTCGCCCGGACCGCGCTTGTCGAGCCGCAGCGTCACCGCTTCGTCGGCGGTGCAGCGCAGGACGAGGTCCTTCAGGTTGAGGATGACGTCGGTGACGTCTTCCTTCACACCCTTGACGACGTCGAACTCGTGCAGCGCGTCGTCGAAACGCACCTGCGTGACCGCCGCGCCGGGAATCGACGACAGCAGTGTGCGACGCAGGCTGTTGCCGAGCGTGTGGCCGAAGCCGGGCTCGAGCGGTGAGATGACAAATGACTGGAGATCTCCGTCGGCATCGCCGGCTTCGATCTCGGGTCGCTGAATGATGAGCATGGTGCAGCCCTCTGCGTTTCGAAAAAGTGGGTGCGCTACTTCGAGTACAGCTCGACGATGAGCTGTTCGCGCACCGGTACGTCGATCTGCTCGCGAATCGGCAGGTCGCGCACGATGGCCTTGAAATCGCCCGGAGTCACTTCGAGCCACTGCGGCGCGATGCGGTCGAGCGTGTCGATGTTGTGGCGGACGACGATCATCTTCTGGGCCTTGGCGCGGATGCTGATCTCCTGGCCCTTGCGCAGCGTGTACGACGGGATCGTGACCCGCTTCCCGTCCACCGAGACGTGGCCGTGGCGCACGAACTGGCGGGCCTGGTTGCGGCTCGATGCGAACCCGGCGCGGAACACGACGTTGTCGAGGCGCAACTCCAACAGCCGGAGCAGGTTCTCGCCCGTGATGCCGGACTGCTTGTTCGCCTTCGCGTACAAGTTGCGGAACTGCTTCTCGAGCAGCCCGTAGATGCGGCGCGCCTTCTGCTTCTCACGAAGCTGGAACAGGTACTCGCTCTCGCGCACCCGACCGCGACCGTGCTGGCCGGGCGGGTAGGGGCGGCGCTCGATCGGGCAGCGCATCGTCTCGCACTTGGTGCCCTTGAGGAACAGCTTCGTGCGTTCGCGCCGGCAGAGCCGGCAAACAGGACCGACAAGTTCACGTGCCATGACTCAGACCCTCCGCCGCTTCGGCGGGCGGCAACCGTTATGCGGAACGGGCGTGACGTCTTTGATGCCAACAACCTCGATACCGGCGTTCTGGATGGAACGAATGGCGGTCTCGCGGCCGGAGCCGGGACCCTTCACCACCACGTCGACCTTGCGCACACCGTGCTCCATGGCGCGCTTGGCCGCAGCCTCGGCCGCGAGCTGCGCGGCGAACGGTGTGCTCTTGCGCGAGCCCTTGTACCCGACGTTGCCCGACGACGCCCACGCCAGCGCGTTCCCCGACTGATCGGTGAACGTGATGATCGTGTTGTTGAACGTCGACTTGATGTGCGCGACGCCGTACGCGACGTTCTTGCGCTCTTTTCGCTTCGGCCGCCGTCCACCGGCTGCAGGCTTCGCCACGATGTTCTGTGCCCCTTACTTACGTGCGCGCTTTTTCCCGGCGACCGTCTTCTTCGGTCCCTTCCGGGTGCGGGCGTTGGTGCGGGTGCGCTGTCCGTGGACCGGTAGGCCGCGACGGTGCCGCAGGCCCTCGTAGTTACCGATCTCCATCTTGCGCTTGATGTTCTGGCTGATCTCGCGGCGCAGGTCACCTTCGACCTTGCAGTTCTGATCGATGTAGGTGCGCAGCCGGGCGACTTCTTCGTCGGTGAGGTCACGGACGCGGGTGTCACGCGACATCTGCGTCTCGTCGCACACCTGCTGGGCGAGGGTGCGGCCGATGCCGTAGATGTACGTGAGCGAGATCTCCAGGCGCTTCTCGCGCGGAATGTCGACGCCGGAAATGCGAGCCATGTGCTCCCCTTAGCCCTGACGCTGCTTGTGACGCGGGTCGACGCAGATGACGCGCACGGACCCGTGGCGACGGATCACCTTGCACTTGTCACACATCTTCTTGACGGAAGGTCGGACCTTCATCGTGCGCAGTCGTCCTCGAGCTACTTGTAGCGGTACGTGATGCGGCCGCGTGTCAGGTCGTACGGAGTGAGCTCCACCTGAACCCGGTCGCCCGGGGCGATCCGGATGTAGTGCATCCGCATCTTCCCCGAGATATGTGCCAGCACCTTGTGTCCGTTCTCCAACTCGACACGGAACATGGCGTTCGGCAACGGCTCGGTGACCGTGCCTTCGACCAGAATCGTGTCATCCTTCGGTTTTGCCAGAGCGGCATCAACCTCTACGTGGAGTGGCGCGCGTAAACGCGCCGAACGGGCATGGGGCCGACCGAAAAGTGTACCCGACCGCGCCGATTCCACCCAATCACCACGTTGCGTGCAGGCTCGTCACGCACCGCACACCCCCGATCAAACCTGCGCCGAGTATGCGCCCCACGGGCGCACACCGGACGCAAGAACGGTCCGGGGCTACGGCTGCGTGAGGATTTCGGGGCCGTTGGCGGTGATGGCGACGCTGTGCTCGAAGTGCGCCGAGCGGGAGCCGTCGGCGGTGACGACGGTCCAGCCGTCGTCGAGGAGGCGGGTGCCGCGCCGGCCGGCGTTCACCATGGGCTCGATCGCGAGCACGATGCCTTCCTTCAGCTTCATGCCTCGACCCGGTGAGCCGAAGTTCGGGACATCGGGGTCCTCGTGCATAGCGGTACCGATGCCGTGGCCGACGTACTCGCGCACGCCGGAGAACCCGGACGCCTTGACGACTCGCTCCACAGCCGCGCCCACGTCGCCGAGGCGGCGGTCGGGCCGGCACTGTTCGATCGCGGCTTCGAGTGAAGTCCGGGTGACGTCGATGAGGCGCTGCGACTCCTCGTCGATTGCGCCGACCGGCACCGTGATGGCCGCGTCGGCGTGCCAGCCGTTGACGATCGCCCCGCAGTCGATCGAGACGATGTCGCCCTCGCACAGGACGCGCCGGTCGGGGATGCCGTGCACGATCACCTCGTTGGGCGAGATGCACGCCACCGCCGGAAACCCGTGGTAGCCGAGGAAGTTGGACCGGGCATTGCGGCGTTCGAGCACGTCCCGGGCAACCTTGTCGAGATCGAGGGTGGTCGCGCCCGGCCGCGCCGCGCCCGCGCACAGCTCGTGCATCTCCGCGACCACACGACCCGCGGCTCTCATGTGCACGATCTGCTCGGGCTTCTTGCGAAGGACCACGAGTCCTAATCCGTGCGGGAGTCGATGGCCTTCGTCAGGCGCTCGAAGATTTCGTCGCCCTCGCCGACACCGTCGATGACCGACAGCAAGCCCTGCTGGCGGTAGTAGTCGACGATCGGCACGGTCTCGATCTCGTAAAGCTCGAGCCGGCGGTCGATCGCTTCCTCGTGGTCATCCGCGCGTTGCTCGACCCGGCCGCTGCAGTCGTCGCAGTTCCAGGGGTTCTCGGGCGGCAGGTTGACGTGGTACACGCGCTGGCAGTCCTCGCACACCCGCCGGCCTGCGAGCCGGTCGAGCACGATCTCGCGCGAGACGTCGATGTTCACGACCAGGTCGAGGCCGCCGTCTTCGAGCACGCGCGTCAGCTGCTCGGCCTGGTGCAGCGTGCGCGGGAACCCGTCGAGCACGAACCCGCCCGACAGCGGACCGCCTTCGGCCAGGCACTCCTCGATGACACCGACGACGATGTCGTCGGGCACGAGTTCGCCGGCGTCCATGTAGCGCTTGGCCTCGAGCCCGAAGGCCGTGCCCAGCGCGGCCTGCGACCGGAACATGTCTCCGGTCGACAAGTGCGCGATCTTGTAGTGCGCCGCGACGCGTTTCGCCTGAGTGCCCTTACCGGCCCCCTGCTTACCGAGCAACACCAGGCACGGCTTCGGGTCGGTCATGCGTTCCGGCGCTCACTCATGCTTGCCGCTCTTGCCGCTCTTGGCGCCTGCGGCGCCGGGCGCGCACTTCTCGTCGCGCGAAGTGAAGGCCTCCCGACGCTCCCTCATGAGCTCTTCAGGAAACCTTCGTAGTTCCGCATCATCAGCTGGCTGTCGATCTGTTTCATCGTCTCGAGCATGACGCCCACGGTGATCAGGATCGACGTACCGCCGAAGATGAAGTTCTGAATGTCCCAGAGCTTGGCCGCGAGGAACGGCGCGAGCGCGATGACCATCAGGAACATCGCGCCGGGCAGCGTGATGCGGTTGAGGACCTTCGCGAGATACCGCTCGGTCGGCGGTCCGGGCCGGATGCCGGGAATGAAGCCGCCCTGGCGCCGGATGACGTCAGCCTGCTGCTGCGGGTTGAACGCGATCGCCGTGTAGAAGTACGCGAAGAACAGGATCAGGATTGAGTAGAAGCCGATGTACGACCACGAGATCGACTGGGTGCCGATCAGGTTGTCGTTGATCCACTTCTTGGCCGAGTCCCACGGCAGCACGTTGGCGATCAGCGCCGGGAACGTCAGCAGCGAACTCGCGAAGATGACCGGGATGACACCCGACTGGTTCACCTTCAACGGGATGTAGGTGCTCTGGCCGCCGTACATGCGGCGGCCCACCACACGTTTGGCGAACTGGACGGGTATTCGGCGCTGCCCCGACTCCACCGCGACGATGCCGACGATCATGAATACGGCGATCACGATGATCGTGCTGAACTTCACCGCCCCGGACGACTCCAACATCGACGCGCCCTGGAAGGGCAGGCTCGATACAACCGACGTGAAAATCATGATCGACATGCCGTTGCCGATGCCGCGTTGGGTGATGAGTTCGCCGAGCCACATCACGAGGGCAGTACCGGCGGTCCAGGTGATGATGATCATGCCCGCGCGCCAGGGGGTGAACGGGTCGATGAGGTCGCGACCCTGAAGGTCGATGTTGGAAAACGAGAGCAGACCGCCGTCACCGCGTCGCAGCGCGAACACCATGGCGGTCGACTGGACGAGCGCCAGCGCAACCGTGAGATAACGGGTCCACTGCGTGATCTTCTTCTGGCCGGTCTGACCCTCTTGCTGCCACTGCTCGAGTTTCGGGATGACCACCCCGAGCAACTGCATGATGATCGAAGCCGTGATGTACGGCATGATCCCGAGGAAGAACACCGCCACGCTTGTGAGCGCGCCACCCGAGAACAGGTCGAGCAACGGGACGATGCCGCCCGCGTCGCGCGCGGATTCCTTCAGCTCCTTGATCGACTCGAAGTCGACGTACGGAACGGGGATGTGAGACCCGATCCGGAAAATGAGAATGATGAAGATCGTGAAGAGAATCTTGTTCCGAAGGTCAGTGACCCGGAACATGTTCACGAGGCGTGAAAGCCCTGACATGGGCCGGTGAACCTCCGTCGACGGCGCGGACGCGAAGTGTACCTAGCGGTTGGTGTGCTGGTTTCCTCGGGCGGGCGGACGCCCGGTCTTCCAGGGCAGGGGCAACTTCTCGACGGTCCCGCCCGCACCCTCGATGGCCCGGACCGCGGCCTCCGAGAACCCGTGCGCGCGCACCGTGAGCGGCTTCGTCAGTTCGCCTCGGGCCAGCACCTTGACCAGGCCCCGCTTGGCCACCAAACCGTGGTCACGCAGGGTCTCGGGTGAAACTTCCGAGTTGGCGTCGAAGTTCTCCAGCGTCGTGAGGTTCACGACGTGGTACTCGATGCGGAAAGGGTTGTTGAAACCCTTGAACTTGGGAGTCCGCCGGTGCAGCGGGGTCTGACCACCTTCGAACCCGACGGCAACCTTGCTGCGGGCGCCCTGGCCCTTGGAGCCGCGGCCCGCGGTCTTGCCGCCCTTGCCGCCGATGCCGCGACCGACGCGCCGCTTCGGGCTCTTGGAGCCCGGGGCCGGCTTCAGATCGTGGACCTTCACGCGATCTCCTCTACCTGGATGAGGTGCGGGACCCGGGCGATCATGCCGCGGATCTCGGGGCGGTCGGGCAACACGTTGCTCGACCCGATGCGACGCAACCCGAGGGCGCGCAGTGTGCCGCGGTGCTTCGGCTTGGTGCCGATACGCGAACGAACTTGGGTGACCTTCAGCTGCGCCATCTGACTACACGACCTCGGTGATCTGGTGCTTCCCGGAGCGCTCGCGTTCGCGCTCGCGGTACGCGTTGAGCATGCCCTTGGTCGACACTTCCTCCGGCGACTTGCCGCGCAGTGCCGCAATTTCCTCGGGGCGGCGCAAGCTACGCAGACCCTGCA
This sequence comes from Actinomycetota bacterium, assembly GCA_034408875.1. Classification (GTDB taxonomy): domain Bacteria; phylum Actinomycetota; class Acidimicrobiia; order IMCC26256; family PALSA-610; genus JANNHK01. The sequence continues at coordinate 8,787 of JAWXCJ010000153.1, read as the reverse complement.
TCGTCGCGCGTGCGACGTTGATCGCGTTCGACGATCCGAGCGACTTGGCAAGAACGTCGTGGATACCGGCCGCTTCGAGGATGGCGCGCGCCGCGCCCCCGGCGATGACGCCGGTACCGGGCGATGCCGGCTTCAGCAACACGCGGGCGGCGTCGTGCTCACCCGTAATGACGTGGGTGATCGTCGAACCGGCCAGCGGGACCGCGAACAGGTCCTTCTTCGCCGTCTCCATTGCCTTCTGGATCGCGGCGGGAACTTCCTTGGCCTTGCCGTAACCGAGACCGACGTTGCCGTTGCCGTCGCCGACAACCACGAGCGCGGTGAACGAGAACCGCCGACCACCGCGCACCACCTTGGCGACACGGTTGATCGCGATCACGCGCTCGTCGTACTGGCCTTCTGCCATACCTACAACTCCAGTCCGGCTTCACGCGCGCCGTCGGCAACTGCCGCGACCCGGCCGTGGTACTTGAATCCGCCGCGGTCGAAGACCACTGCAGTAACTCCCGCCGACTTCGCGCGCTCGCCGATCAGCTTGCCGACCTGCTTCGCGGCGTCGACCGTGGCTGTTCCCCCGGAACGCAATGACGCTTCGACGGTCGACGCGCTCGCGACGGTGCGGCCGTTGATGTCGTCGATGGCCTGCGCGTAGATGTGCTTGTTCGAGCGGAACACAGCGAGGCGCGGCCGTTCGGCGGTGCCCGAAACCAGCTTGCGGACCCGCCGGTGGCGGATGCGCCGGTGCTCCTGCTTGGTGATCTTCATCGAAAGCCCCTACTACTTCGCGGACTTTCCGGCCTTGCGCAGAACGCGCTCGCCGGCGTAGCGGATGCCCTTGCCCTTGTACGGCTCGGGTTTGCGGATCTTGCGGATGTCGGCCGCCACTTGGCCGACCAGCTGCTTGTCGAACCCGCGCACGATGATGCGCGTCGGCTGCGGAACCTCGAACGTGACACCGGCCGGCGCCTTCACCTTGACCGGGTGCGAGAACCCGAGCGCGAGCTCGAGTCCGTCGTTGCCCTGGGCCGCGGCGCGGTACCCGACGCCGACAATCTCGAGTTCCTTCACGAACCCTTCGGAGACACCGACGACCATGTTCGCGATCAGCGTGCGCTGGAGACCGTGGAGCGAACGATTGCCCCGCGAGTCGTCGGCGCGCGCGACGACGAGGGTGTCGCCGTCGCGTTCGACGGTCACGTCGCCGACGAGGTCGTAGCCGAGTTGACCCTTCGGGCCTTTCACGGAAACGGACGCGCCGCTGATGGTGACATCGACGCCGCTGGGAACCGTGATGGGTGCCTTACCAATGCGAGACATGAGTTACCAAACCTGGCAGAGGATCTCGCCGCCGACTTTGCGCTGACGCGCTTCGCGGTCGGTGAGGAGCCCCTGGTTGGTGGACAAAATCGCGATGCCCATCCCGCCCAGGACACGCGGAACGGCTTCGGCCTTCGAGTACACGCGCAGGCCCGGTCGCGAGACTCGCTTGAGCCCCGAGATCGTGCGCCGCCGGTCGCTGGTGTACTTGAGCGTGATCGTCAGCCGCCGGCCGGGGCGTCCCGGCTGGTCGTCGACCGCGTACCCCGCGATGTAGCCCTCGCGCTCGAGGATGCGGGCAACCGCTTCCTTCAGCTTCGAGGACGGCATGATCACGTCGTCGTGGAACGCGACGTTCGCGTTCCGCAAGCGGGTGAGCATGTCGGCGATCGGGTCTGTCATCGTCACTTAACTGCCACCCCCATTACCAAGAAGACTTCGTGAGGCCGGGGATCTCTCCGGCGTGGCCCATTTGACGCAAGCAGATGCGGCACAGCGTGAAGTCGCGATACACCGAGCGCGCCCGGCCGCACCGGCGGCACCGGGTGTACCCGCGCACCTTGAACTTCGGTGTGCGCTGCTGCTTGTTGACAAGTGCCTTTTTCGCCATCAGTTCACCCCTGGCCTTCGCGGCTGAACGGGAAGCCCAGCGCCTGCATGAGTGCACGGCCGTGCTCGTTTGAGTTCGCGGTTGTCACGATCGTGATGTCCATGCCACGCACGGAGTCGATCTTGTCGTAGTCGATTTCGGGAAAGACCAACTGCTCGTTCAGTCCGAACGTGTAGTTGCCCCGGCCGTCGAACTGGTTCGTCGGCATGCCTCGAAAGTCGCGGATGCGGGGAATCGCCAGGCTCACGAGCCGGTCGTAGAACTCCCACATGCGGTCGCCGCGCAGTGTCGCCTTGACACCGATCTCGTTGCCCTCACGGAGCTTGAAGTTCGCGATCGACTTCTTCGCCTTACGAATCGAAGGCTTCTGGCCCGTGATGATCGTCATGTCGGTGACCGCGCCGTCGAGCAGCGACCGCTGCTGCGTGGCGCGACCGACACCCATGTTGAGCACGATCTTCTCGAGGCGAGGGACCTGCATGATGTTGCCGAACTCCAGCTCCTCTTTGAGCTGCGCCTTCAGTTCGGAGTCGTACTTCTGCTTGAGCCGCGGGGTCTCTTTGGTCTTGGTGGCCATCAGACGTCAGCCCCACACTTCTTGCACACGCGGACCTTGTCGCCGGCGGGCGTGAAGCGGTACCCGATGCGAGTCGGACCGCACGCACTGCAAACCAACGCGACGTTCGACACGTGCATGGGCATCTCTTTGTCGATGATGCCGCCCTGCATGGTCGCCTTGGTCGGTTTCTGGTGCTTCTTGACGACGTTGATGCGCTGCTTGTCGGCACCGACGCCGCGGCCGCTCACGATGATCTTGTCGCGGTCCCGGAAGACCGCGGTGATCTCGCCGCGCTTGCCGACGTCTTTGCCGGTCAGCACTTCGACCTCGTCACCCTTCTTCAGTTTCATCTACAACACCTCCGGGGCGAGCGACACGATCCGCATGAACTTGCGGTCGCGCAGCTCGCGGCCCACCGGACCGAAGATGCGGGTGCCCCTCGGCGCCAGCTGGTCGTTGATGAGCACTGCCGCGTTCTCGTCGAACCTGATGTAGCTGCCGTCGGGACGGCGCTTTTCCTTCTTGGTGCGGACGACGACGCACTTCACTACGTCGCCCTTCTTGACCGATGCGCCCGGAACCGCTTCCTTCACCGTCGCGACAAAGATGTCGCCGATGCTCGCGTAGCGGCGACGAGTGCCACCCAACACCTTGATGCACAGCACTTCGCGTGCACCGGAGTTGTCGGCCACCTTGAGCCGTGACTCTTGCTGGATCACCGTGCCCTCTCAAGAACCTCGACGATGCGCCAGTGCTTCTGCTTCGATATCGGGCGGGTTTCGGCAATCCGCACGCGGTCGCCGTCGCGCACTTCGTTCGCCTCGTCGTGGGCGTAGAAGCGCTTCGTGCGCTGCACCGTCTTGAAGTAGCGCGGGTGCCGCACGCGGCTCATGACGGCAACGACGACGGTCTTGTCCATCTTCGTCGAGACCGCGATGCCCTCCCGGACCTTCCGGGGGTTGCCGCGTACCTCGTTCGTCTCGTCTGTGGTTTCGTCGGCCATCAGGTCACTCCTGGCTCTCGGCGGCGGCGATCTCGCGTTCGCGCAACAAGGTGGAGATGCGAGCAACGTCGCGCTTCAGCCGGCCCAACAACGCGCTGTTGTCGAGCTGGCCCGTTGCGTGCTGAAACCGGGCCTTGAACAGCGCGTCCTTGGCGTCGAGGAGCTGGTGTTCCAGCGCATCGTCGGTTGCAGCTCGAAGTTCTTCTGTCGTCGCCATCGTCTAGGCCTCGTCCTGGCGCACGACGAAGCGCGCCTTCATCGGCAGCTTGTGGATCGCGAGACGCATCGCCTCGCGCGCGATCTGCTCGGGGACACCCGAGAGCTCGAAGAGCACACGACCCGGCTTGACGACCGCGACCCACTTCTCGGGGTTGCCCTTGCCCGAACCCATGCGGGTTTCGGCGGGCTTCTGCGTGATCGGCTTGTCGGGGAAGACGTTGATCCACACCTTGCCGCCACGCTTGATGTGTCGGGTCATCGCGATACGGGCCGCTTCGATCTGCCGGTTGGTCAACCAACCGGGCTCGAGAGCCTGGATCCCGAAGTCGCCGAACGCGAGCTTGGTTCCGCCCTTGGCCAGACCGCGCATGCGGCCCCGCTGCTGTTTTCTGTGGCGCACTTTGCGCGGCATCAACATAAGAGGGACCTCAGTCGTCCGTGCCGCGGAAGTGGGGGGTCTCGTGCGCCTGGCGCGTGCGGCGCTCGATTTCTTCTTCCTCGGCGAGCAATCGTTCGAGCTCGGGATCGGCCTCGTGCACGAGTTCACGTGCCGGCGCGTCTTCGCCTTCGGGCGCGGCGGCGGTCTCGTCGACCACCGATGCGTCGGGTGCGGGCGCCTTGCGGCGGCCACCACCGGCGCTGACCACGCGGCGGCCCTTACCGTCGCCCGCGGCTTCGCCGACCGCCATCGCGGCCTCCTTGGCGATCTTGTCTTCCGCCGCGCTCTTGTAGGGCAGGATCTCACCCTTGTAGATCCACACCTTCACGCCAATGCGCCCGAACGTGGTGCGGGCCTCGGCGAGTCCGTAGTCGACGTCGGCGCGCAGCGTGTGCAGCGGCACCCGGCCTTCGCGGTACCACTCGCGGCGGCCCATCTCGGCGCCGCCGAGGCGACCCGCGCACTGGACGCGCACGCCCTGGGCACCGGCCTTCATCGCGGTCTGTACCGCGCGCTTCATCGCCCGACGGAACGACACGCGGCCGGCCAACTGGTCGGCCACACCTTGCGCCAACAGCATGGCGTCGACTTCGGGCTGCTTGATCTCTTGGATGTTGAACTGGATCTTGGGGTTACCGGTGATCTTGCGCAGCCCCTCGCGCAAGCGCTCGGCCTCGGCGCCACGGCGACCGATGACGATGCCCGGACGCGCGGTGTACACGTCGATGCGCAGCTTGTCGCGCGTACGCTCGATCTCGATGCGGCTGACCGCAGCGCGTTCGAGCTGCTTGCGCAGGTAGTCGCGGATCTTCCAGTCTTCGATGAGAAAGTCGGTGTATTCCTTGCCGCTGGCGATCCAGCGCGACTTCCAGTCGGTGGTGATACCGAGCCGGAAGCCGTAGGGGTTGACCTTTTGACCCATTACTTGTCCTCGCCGTCTTCGTCGTCGGCTTCCGCGCCTTCGGCTTCTTCGACCTCGTCGACCTCGTCGACCTCGTCGACCTCGTCGACCTCGTCGACCTCGTCGACCTCGTGGTCGTGGTCGTGTTCTTCGGGCGCGGCCGCGGCGCGCGACTTGCGCACGCGGTCGGCCCGGCGGCGCTGTTGCACCGCGGCACCGCGCCCGGTCGATTCCTGCTTACGCCGCAGCTGCTCGAGCTCGTCCTCTTCGTAGCGGGCGACGACGATCGTGATGTGCGACGTGCGCTTGCGGATGCGGAAGTAACGACCACGGGCGCGGGGCTGACCCCACTTGCGGGTCGGGCCCTCGTCGGCCCACGCCAGCGCGATGTACAACTCGTCGGCGGGCAGTTGACGGTTGTGCTCGGCGTTCGCGACAGCCGAGTCGAGCACCTTGAGGATGTCTTCGGCGGCTTCCTTCTCGCTCAGCTGAAGGAGGCGAATCGCGTCGTCGACCGGCAGGCCCTTGACGAGCGCGAGGACCTGGCGAATCTTGGACGCCGAGACGTGCTGGTACCGCGCGGTGGCGCGCGCGTGCGGAGCAGTGATCGTCGGTGCCATTACCTTCCCGCCCCTTCCCTACGCAGAGCGGCCTGCGGCATGAGTGCTTCGGTCCAGTTCCCGCCCATCAGCGCCGGCTCGAACGCTCTTGGCCCGCGTGGAAGCGGAACGTGCGGGTGGGTGCAAACTCGCCGAGCTTGTGCCCGACCATCGCTTCGGTGATGTACACGGGCACGTGCTTGCGGCCGTCGTGCACCGCGATCGTGTGTCCGACCATGTCGGGGGTCACCGTCGAGCGTCGCGACCAGGTCTTGATGACCTTCTTCTCGCCGGCTTCGTTCATACGATCCACCTTCACTTTGAGGTGGTCGTCGATGAACGGGCCCTTCTTCAGACTGCGCGGCATTTATATGACTCCCTCGCTGCGCCGTCCGTGGCTTCGCTGTGTCCGCACCATGCCGTTACCTCCGTGCGCCGCGGGTACGCCGGCGGCGGATGATGAGCTTGTCGGACGACTTGCCCTTCTTGCGGGTGCGGCCTTCGGGCTTGCCCCACGGCGACACCGGGTGTCGGCCACCGGAACTCTTGCCCTCGCCGCCACCGAGCGGGTGGTCGACCGGGTTCATGGCGACACCACGAACCTTCGGGCGGTGACCCTTCCAGCGGTTACGACCGGCCTTACCGATCGAGACGAGTCCTATTTCGCTGTTGCCGACCTCGCCGATCGTCGCGCGGCAGTCGATCGGCACCCGCCGCATTTCGGTAGACGGCAGACGGACCGTCGCGAACGCGCCCTCTTTGGCGATGAGCTGGATTGAGGCGCCCGCACCCCGGCCCATCTTCCCTCCGGCGCCCGGCTTCAACTCGACGTTGTGCACCGTGGTACCAACCGGGATGTAGCGCAGCGGCAACGCGTTGCCCGTGCGAATCTCCGAACCCTGTCCGCTCTGCAGCACGTCGCCGACGTTGAGACCCGCCGCGGCAAGGATGTATCGCTTCTCACCGTCGTAGTAGTGCAGGAGCGCGATACGCGCGTTGCGGTTCGGGTCGTATTCGATCGCCGCGACCTTCGCGGGGACGCCGTCCTTGTTCCGCTTGAAGTCGACGACGCGGTAGCGCTGCTTGTGGCCGCCACCGCGGTGGCGCGACGTCATGCGGCCGTACGAGTTGCGGCCACCGGTCTTCGGCTTGGGTTTCGTCAGCCGCTTCTCGGGCTTGTCCTTCGTGATGTCCGCGAAGTCCGAGGAAGTCTGGAAACGACGGCCCGGGCTGGTCGGCTTGCGCTTGCGAATCGCCACCCTTAGCTCCCGAAGATGTCGATACGGTCCTCGCCAGGTGCGAGGGTGACGATTGCGCGCTTCAGACTCGGACGCGCGCCCCACGTTCCCGTGCGACGGTTGCGCTTCCGCTTGCCTTTGCGGTTGATCGTGTGGACCTTGGCCACCTTGCGACTGAACAGTTCCTCGACCGCTTTGCGGATCTCGATCTTGTTCGCGTCGGGGGCGACGATGAACGTGTAGACGTTGAGGTCGTACGACGCGTACGACTTCTCCGACACGACCGGCTTGATGATGATGTCGCGCGGGTTCTTGCCGGTCATTCGTCGTCACCACTTGATTCATCGGCCGATTCATCGGCCGATTCGTCGGCGGGGGCGCCGGCGGGGGCGCTGGCCGCGCTGGTAAAACGGGCGACCGTTGCTTCGAGGGTCGGCTGCGAGAACACCAGCCAGTCGTTGACGAGCACGTCGTACGTGTTCAGTTCGTCGGGCAGAATGATCTGTACGCGGCGGCCGAGGTTGCGGAACGACTTCCACACGGTTTGCTCGCTGCGGTCGAGCACGAGCAACACGCGGTCGTCGCGCTCGCCCCTGGTGCGCAACCCGAGGGCGCCGAGCACCTGCTTGGCCGACTTGGTCTTGGGTTCGTCGATGCCCCAGGCCTCGATGACGACGATCTTCTGCTCGGCGGCCCGGTCCGAGAGGGCCGAACGCAACGCGAGCTTGATCATTTTCTTGGGGGTCCGCTGCGAGTAGTCGCGCGGCTTGGGGCCGTGGGCGACACCGCCGCCCCGCCAGTGCGGAGCGCGGATGGAACCCTGCCGAGCCCGACCGGTGCCCTTCTGGCGCCACGGCTTGGCGCCGCCGCCTCGGACTTCGGAGCGGGTCAGCGTCGAGTGCGAACCCGCGCGCTTGGAAGCGAGCTGCGCGGTGACGACCTGGTGCATGACGGCGACGTTGGGCTCGATGCCGAACAGCTCGTCGGGCAGTTCGACCGTGCCGCCGTCGGTACCGGTCGCGGTCTTCATCGTGAGGGAGGTCATGAGGATGTCCCCGCCTTCACCGCATTGCGCACGAACACGAGGCCGTTGTTGGCGCCGGGCACCGACCCTCTGATGAGCAGCAGGTTACGCTCGGCGTCGCCCTCGACGATCTCGAGGTTCAACGTCGTGATCTTCACGCTGCCCATCTGGCCCGCCATGCGTTGACCCTTGAACACGCGCGCGGGCGTTGCACACGCACCGATCGCGCCGGGCGCACGGTGCGACTTGTGGTTGCCGTGACCCGCACCCTGGCCTTTGAAGTTGTGGCGCTTCATCACACCGGCGAAGCCCCGACCTTTGGAGATGCCGGTGACGTCGACGCGCTCACCCGCGGCGAAGACGTCGGCGCGGATGACCTGGCCGAGCTCGAATCCGGCGAGGTCGTCGACCCGCAATTCCGCGAGGTACTTCTGCGGCGGCGCGTCGGCAGCTTTGAGGTGCCCGAGTTCGGGTTTCGACAGTCGCGTCGCCTTCGTGTCGCCGAAGGAGATCTGCACGGCCGTGTACCCGTCACGTTCGGGAGTTCTGAGCTGGACCACGCGGCAGGGCCCCGCCTCGATCACCGTCACCGGTACCACCCGGTTTTCGGCGTCGAAGATCTGGGTCATGCCGAGCTTGCGGCCCAAGATCCCCTTCTGTGCCATCGTCGTGTCCTCGTTGTTCGCTCACGCGAGCGCTCCGCGCGGGCGGAACCCGGCGGAGCGCGATCTCGGTTGTGCCGCGCGGTTCCCGAAAAGTGGGGCCTACGCGGGCCTCGGTTGCAGGTGGTTCGGTCTGGACTTGCTAAGAGGGCGTCCGCGGCCTGGATTGCCGGCGCCCGGAGAAGCCAGGAGATATTAGCGAACTTGCCATCTCGG
>JAWXCJ010000152.1:0-3277 GCA_034408875.1 Actinomycetota bacterium | reverse complement strand
CTAGGGCGCGTTCCCGCGCTACCGCGTGCAGGTCGTGCGGCGCACGGTCAGCTCGACGGGCGGATGGTCCAGACTCTGCGGGGATGTCGGGTAGCCGCCGATCGTGTTGTAGCTCAGGTAGTAGTAGTCCGACGCTTCCTCGCCGAGCCCGTCCTGGCGAACATTGCTGCGCACGACGTGAGAAACGAGCCCGATCCCGGTCGCGGGATGCGTCCAGACAGGATCCGGCAGCGGAGCCGGGCGCGTCGCAGTGCTCCCCGTCGCGCACGGACTCTCCGCCGGCGGCGCGAACGTCGCGGGCATCGGCGTAGCCACGAGCGTGTCGAGGTCGATCTCGTGCCACCCGGTCGTGCGCGTTTGCGGCGGGTCGAAGATCGTCGCCTTCACGTACCACCGCAACACACCCTGGGCGTCGTTCACCGATCTGATCGAGAACACCGTCGGCAGACCGAGCACGCGCTCGTTCCACTGCTCCCACGCCGAGATCTGCACACGCTGCCACTGCATCCCGTCCCAGCGGGCGAAGAAGACCTGATACAGGCCTTCGCGGTTGCCCGGTGAGAGGGGACGGCCGTCGACGAACTTCCCGTAGAGCGTCATCGGATTGCCCTGCTCATCGAGCGCGCTGTCCGAGCCCCACGCGCCGCCCAACCGGGCCCGGTCCACCACCATCGCGTCCGTGCGCGTGTCGGGGTCGATCGGGGTCGCGATCTCGGCGCCGGTCGCGTCGTAGAAGTGGTCGAAGTCCGGGGTGCGCACATAGTTGCGGGTGCACCGCGAGTCGACGGCACCTTCCCCGGCCGGACAGTCCTCGTCGTACACCCACGCGTCGGCGCTCCACAGATGGAACTGCTCGCCGTCCCACTCCATCGAGGTGTACGTACCGGTCGTGTGCGGGTGGACGAGCCCGTCGTCGGGATCTCCCTGGAGGAACCCCTGCCAGCCCGTGAACCAGGGCTCGCCGCCGTTGGGGTTGAACCACTGGCCCGTCGTCCGGTTGAGCTGGTTCACGTACATCTCGGCGTAGTTCGACCACCCGTCGCGGTACGCGAAGAAGAACCGCGTGCCGTCGGAGAAGAACTGCGGGTACGTCACGAGCTGTTCTACGACGACCGGGTTGAGCGGATCCGGTGAGAGCATCCCGGCCCGTGCGAGTGTGAGCACGTCGGCCGGGTCGTCGACCGGCTCAGCTGTGCGGAAGTACTGGAGCGGCGAACAGCACACCACGATCTCTTCGGTCGGGTCGATCTCCCACCCGTGCGCGTTGCCGGCCATGTGCAACCGGCCGTCGGGGTCGAACGCGACCTCGATGTAGCGGTGGCCGTCCCAGTCCTTCGGGTACTTCGTCGCCAGCGGCGGCGTGTGCACCCAGGTCGACTCGCCGATCCGGCGGGCCGCGACACGCATCATCCCGTCGGCGTCGTAGTAGCCGACCGCTTGCATCCCGGTTTCGCGCTGCGTCTCGAGGTCGAAGTTGCCGCCGCCGACGAACGTGTCCGCGACCCGCAGCGCGCCCGTTCCGGCCGGCAGCACGGCATCGTCGGCGCGGTAGTTGAACGACACGACCCGGGCCCGCTCGGTGCGGATGTTGTCGTGCTCGCCCGGCTCACCGTCGTCGGCACCCGTGTTCGGCGTCATCGTCGGCCAAACCCGAGGGTCGCGGTACTCGGTCAGATCGGCACCCGATTGCCCGATCAGCTTGTCGGCACCGGCACCGCCCTCCAGCGTGTCGTCACCGGCCGAGCCGAGCAGTTCGTCGTCGCCCGCGCCGCCGCGCAGCGTGTCGTTGCCACCCTGGCCCACGATCTTGTCGGACCCGTTTCCGCCCGTGACCGTGTCGTCGCCCGTGCCCCCCTTCACGGTGACCGGGATGCTCGTCAACGCGAGCACCGAGTCGTTGCCGTCGCCCGTCTTGATCTGGATGCGGGGCCGCGTGGGGCACAGCACAGCATTCGTCACGGCGCGGCATCCCGGCGCGCGCACGATTCCCGCGCCGTCGATGATGCCGATCTCGGCGCCGGCGTCGTATACGACCACGTTGTTGTTCGCGCCGGGCCCGGCCGCCACGAGGACGAGGGTTGGTGTGACGGTGACGACCGAGCCGGACGCGGCCGCGGCGGCGGATCCGAGTGTCGGGAGCGCGAGCCCTCCGAGGAGTACCGAGACAACGACTCGCCGACGAGTGCGCGATCGCGGTGACGATGGCGTGCGCCTGATCTCGGCGTCCATGGCGGTTCCCCTTTGCGGTTCCCCTTTGCGGCCCCTTAGGCGATTTAACGCCTTTTGGCCCGGCAGTGCCTATACGCCGAGCGGCCACTTCCGACACGCCGGAAGTCGTACGCCGACTCCGCCCGCGGGCTGATATGAACTCCGGTCGGAGGAAGTCATGATCGCGTCGGGGTGCAGCCACGACGACGACACCGAGCCCGCCGCAGAGCCGGCTGTTGCCGTGCGAGTCGGGCCGTGCCCCGCCGACGGCGACGCCCGGTGGCTCGCGTTCGCGGGCGGGTACTGGGTGGCCGTACCCGCGTGCGTGACCGTCGAGGTCAGCGCGAGTTCGGACCCGGTGGACGCGCGGGTACCGGTCGGCGCTGCGTGCGCGTGAGCGTCAGCCGACCGACCAGGTCGGCGCCGAACGCAGCAACGCGTCGAGTTCGCCGAGTCCGCTCTTCTCCGACGCTTCCGCGAGTTGACGTTGCATCTCGCTGTCGTACGTCGGGCGCTGCACGGCGCGGAACACACCGACCGGCGTCGGCGTCGTCGGCTGATCGGCCAGGCGCGACAACGCGAACGCGAGTGTCGGGTCAGGCCGCGCCTCGTCGTGCACGAGCAGCGCGGCCTCGCCGACATCGGCGACGTTGACGATCTTCGCCTCGCCGTACTCGTTCATGACAACACCGAACTGCTGCTCGTCACCGAACCGGATCTGCTCACCGTGGTGCAGGTCGATAAGCATGTTCGGGCGCGCGTCCTTGGTGAGGATCGTGTCGAACGCGCCGTCATTGAACACGTTGCAGTTCTGGTACACCTCGACGAACGACGCACCCCGGTGCTCGTGCGCACGCCGGAAGATCTCCGTCATGTGCTTGCGGTCCATGTCGTGTGTACGCGCGACGAACGACGCTTCGGCACCGAGCGCGACCGACACCGGGTTGAACGGCTGGTCGAGCGATCCGAACGGCGTCGACTTGGTGACCTTGCCCAGCTCACTCGTCGGCGAGTACTGGCCCTTGGTGAGCCCGTAGATCTGGTTGTTGAACATCAGGATCTTCAGGTT
>JAWXCJ010000151.1:0-4675 GCA_034408875.1 Actinomycetota bacterium | reverse complement strand
CGAATCGGGCCCGATTCGACGACGCGCTCGCGCGCGGGGAACGGTTGGTCAACGAGAGCCGGTCGCCGTTCGCGCGCTTCGTCTACGTGACGTCGCAGGCCACGCTCGCCACGCTCGAGGGGCGCTACGCCGACACCGAACGGCTGGCCGGCGAGGCGCTCGGGCTGGCGCGACGCACGCGCGACCGGGTGAACATCACGAACGTCGGCGTGATCCTGATGCCGATGCTGCGCGAGCAGGGCCGCGCCGCCGAGATGGAGGCGCCGACCCGGCGTGCGGTCGAGAGCTTCCCGTTGCTCGCATCGTGGCGGTCGGGTCTCGCCCACGTCCTCGTCGAACTCGCCCAGTACGACGAGGCCGCGACCCACCTCGCGGAACTCGCCCGCGACGACTTCGCCGCCGTCCGCGACGACGTGCTTCGCACCTACACATTGGCTGTGCTCGGCGAGGTCGCCGCGGCCGTCGGCGACCGAAACGCGGGCGCCCGCATCCACGAGCTGCTCGAACCCCGGTCGGGCTTCGCTTCGATCCTCGGCAACACCGCGTTCCACGGCGCCGTCGACCGCTACCTCGGGCTCATCGACGTGGCGCTCGACCGACCCCACGAAGCGGTCGCGCACCACGAGGCCGCGCTCGCACTGCACGAACGGATGCGGGCCCGGCCCTGGGTCGCCCGCAGCCACTACGACCTCGCCCGGGCGCTGCTCGCCCGCGCCACGGCCGGCGATCGCGAACGCGCGCTCGCGCGGCTGAACGAAGCCCTCGACGTCGCCAACGGGCTCGGCATGGTGCGGCTTCAGCAGGAGGTGCTCACCACGAAGCTCGAACTCCAGGGTGTCAGCTCCGGAGCGTCGATCATGGCGTCGATCGACATCGTGGCCGCAGGCGTGTCGATCGAACGGCCCGATCTCAGCCGGCACGCGGCCGCCGATGGCATGGTCACCGTGCTGTTCTCCGACATCGAGGGCTACACCGGGTTGAACGAACGACTCGGCGACGAACGCAGCCAGGATCTGCTGCGCACGCACGACACGCTTGTCCGCGATGCGGTGACCGCGCGCGGCGGGACCGTCGTGAAGAGCGCGGGCGACGGCTACATGATCGTGTTCCCGGATGCCGGCGAAGCACTGTCGTGCGCGATCGCCATCCAGCGCGTGCACGCGGTGCACGACTTCGGCCTCGACGCGGGGCAGATCCGCGTGCGCATCGGACTGCATGCGGGCGCGGTGATCCGCGAGGGCGACGACTTCTTCGGCCGCACTGTGATCCTGGCCTCGCGCGTCGCGGCCCAGGCGAACGGCGGCGAGGTCCTCGTGTCCGACGCGCTGCGCACCCAGGCCCGCGGCGAGTTCGGCCCGGCGCGCGAGGTCGAACTCAAGGGCATGAGCGGATCGCACCGCGTCCACCCCGCCCGCTGGTAGCCCGGTCGCGCGAGACTCCGCGCGTGGAGCCGCCGATCGACCCGATGCCACCCGGCGCCGGGTTCGCGCTGCCGTGGGACGACGCGGCCGCACCCGACCCGGTCGCGGCGTTGGGCGACGCCCGAGCCCGCCTCGGCAACACCTTTGCCGTCACGTCGGGGGCCGACACGTATCTCTTCGTGTTCGCGCCTGCGGCGCTGCGCGCGTTCTACGCGGTCCCGGAGCGCCAGGCGAGCAAGGGCCTGGCCGACTACCAGATGCTCGTGCGCAAGATGCCCGACGAGCTGTTCGCGGGCCCACGGACGTTCGCGCACGATCTGTTCGGTGCGCAGGAGGTCGAGGGCTACCTCGGCCACCTCGACCACGCGCTCGACCTCGAACTCGCGGCATTGGGCGACTCCGGCACGCTCGACGCGTTCGCGTTCTCGCGCCGCGTCGGCCATCGGCTGGGCCTCGCGTGCTGGATCGGCGACGAAGCGGCCGAGTCGCCGTGGTTCGAGCGGTTGGTCGCCGACCTCGACCAGCTCGACGGCGCCGAAGCGTTCGTGCATCCCGAACGCATGGGCGGCGTCGGCTCCGACGACCGCCGAGCCGAGCGGGCCGCACTCGCCCGCTTCGAGACGACGGTCGGCGAACTCCTCGCCCGGCGCGCTCCGGAAGGCTTCGTGGCCGAAATCGTGTCGCGCTGGTCCGATGTCGACGAACCGGAGCACACGCAAGGCGTCGCGCGCGACATCGCACTGTTGCACACCGCGACGATGACGAACCTGTTCGCCGCGCTCGGGTGGACACTCGCGCAACTCGTCCTCGACCCCGACCTCACCGCGCGCGCGACCGGCGACCGCGCCCAGCTCGAACGGTGCGCGCTCGAATCGATTCGCCTCGGGCAACGATCGGTGATGCTGCGTTCGGTGTTACGGGAGTTCACGTTCGACGACGGCGCGACCGCGTATCGCCTTGCGCCCGGTGTGAAGCTCGCAACGATGCTGCCGCTCACCAACACGACTGCCGCACCCGGGCTCGAAACGTACGACCCCGAACGCTGGTCGGGGCGACGGCTGCGCGACGAGGCCGCCCTCCCGGCCGCGGAGATGGTGACGACGTTCGGCCACGGTGCCCATCGGTGCCCGGCGCAGCGGTTCTCGATGTCGGCCATCGTGCGTACCGTCGGCCGGTTGCTCGCGACCTACGACCTCGCGCCCGAGTTCGCGGCCGTCACACCGCTGCCCGGCCAGATCGGCGGCGTCGGACGCGCCGCGGCCCCGTGCCCTATTGCGTACCGCCGGAGAGGTAGCGCCTGACGGGAGGTCAGGGCAACCGCTTCTCTCATTTCTGTTCGAAGCCGTGCTGCGTGAAGCGCAGCGCCGAGGCGTTCTCGGTCACGACGCGCACGACCTGGTCGGGGAACCCGTCGTCGTTGTCGGCGCTGATCTCGATCGTCACGCCGGCGTCGGTGCCGACGACGCCCGTGGTGCGTGCGCCGCGCCGGGTCGCAAGGTAGCGCCCGAGGTTCTTGAACTCGTCGTCGAGTGCGCGTGGCAACGAGTCGTCGCCGTCGACGTCGATGATCGGCTTCCATGCGTCTTCGAGGTTGCGAGGATGTACCGGGTACGCATGCTTGATGCGGTCGGCGTACGCGGGCTCACGGCACCGGGCCGGGAACTCGTCTTTCTGCGAACGATAGAACTCACCGAACGCGCGCGCCGTCGCGTCGCGGTCGGCGAGACGATCGGTCTCGATCGGTTGGAACAGCCGGCGGCGGACGATCTAGAATCTTTCCTCGGCCGACGCCGGCCGCCACGACGACTCCATGCGCCCCGGGGAGTTCGCCGCCGTGTTCGCGTACGAGTTCCTGTACCTCCTGCGGGAACGCGGTCGCGGGCGTGCCCGACAACAGGTGGTACAGCGCGATCATCGAGTGCGTCTTGCCGCCGCCGAAACCCGTTTGGAGGTCGACGATCGGTGTTGCGCCCTGACTCGTGAGCCGTTCGACCGCTTGGCCGAGAAGCCGGCGCAGCCCGGCGGTGAGGAACGTGCGCTCGAAGAACGGGACCGGGTCCCGGTACTCCGAGAGGCCCTCGCCGACCGAGACCTGGTGTAGGTCGGCCGCGAACTCGGCGAGCTGGAACTTGCCGCGCGCGACGTCGTCGGCTTCGCGCGCGTCGACCGCGACGAGCAGCCGCTCGATCGAATCGAGCGCACGATATGTGTCGTCGGTCGAGAACGTCTCGTCGCGCGCCCACCGGTCGCGGACGTCGCGCAAATCCGCGAGCACGTTTGCGTCGGCCCGCGTGACCTCGTCGCGGGTGGCTTGTTCCCAGTCGGCGCCGAGCCCGGTGGCGAGCAGTTCGAACGCGTGGCCGACACGGTCGCGGTTTCTCAGTGCCACGAGGCCTCCCGGTCGGCGAGCTGGTTACGCGGGCGTTCGGTCCTCCAGGCGTCATCGGTGAGCGGCCGGAAACCGGCGCGCAGGAGCTCCGCGGCGCGCGGCGGTTGGCCGTCGAGCGCGCGTACCACGACACCCTCCGCCGGTTCGTCCCCGTATCGCGAGGGACCGAGCTGCGCCTCGACGACGTCGATGGTCCCGAGCGTTCCGCGTCGAAGTTCCGGCGCGACGGGCATTCCCGCGGCCGCGCACGCGGCGTTGCGCTCGTCGACCGTCGCGAACGAGCCGTCGGGGCGCCGCAGGTCGAGCGCGACGAGATACGACGGCAGGCGCCGGTAGGCGATCGTGTGCGTCAAGTACAACCACTCGGCGTAGCGCGCCCCGCCGTCTGCGAGAAGCGCATGCAACGCGTCGGCGAGCGGCGCGATCCAGCCGCGGAGCGGACCGAGCCGGCCGGCACGGTCCATGGCATCGGGGCCACTCCGGAGCGCGCACTCGTCGGGCGAGAGCACTTCGTCGTCGGGTGTGCCGCGCCCGGCGACCAGGGGCGGAATGCGCGGGTACGGCGGGGTGGGTTCGTAGCCCGTTGCCCGCCTCCGAAACGCTAGATACGCTCCGACAGCGTGAGATTGTCTGCGGCAGGGCTGACATTGCTCCTGGCACTGGCCGGTGCCGGGTGCTCCGGCGACGATGACGCGTCCGCGGACGCGTCATCGACCACGACCGCGGCTCCGGCCGCGACGACAACGACGCAGGCCCCGGCAACCACCACCACAACCGTCCCGCCGCCGTACTCGTTCGACGGCTCGGTACCCCCGCCACCCCTCGAAATCACCGGCGACGACTTCGACGCGATCTACAGGAGCCT
>JAWXCJ010000150.1:0-3044 GCA_034408875.1 Actinomycetota bacterium | reverse complement strand
TCGTCACCGAGAACATCGCCGACTTCATCGCCGTGGAGTCGCAGTGGCGAGCAGAACAGGGACGCGCGCACTGCGGGCTGATCCTGGTGGCGCCGAGGGCGTTTCCTCGCCACCGCCGCGGTGTCGTCGGTCGCCTCGTGGCCGCGCTGAACGCGCAGATCGAGACGAATCAGCCCGAGGCGGGAACGATCGCGTGGCTCGAGCGCGGGACGTGATCGAGAGGCCGCAGTAGCCCGGTCTGGACAGTTACCGTCACGCCGGGAAGGCGAACCGCCTGCGGGTGCGCCGTTCCCACGTCGTGCCGTCGGGACTGATCCACAGCAGCGGCGTGTCGCCGTCGCGCCCAATGGCGACGACGCCGAAGTCGCCCGCGACGACGCATGGTGGCGCCCCCGCCGTTTAGTCGCTGCGGTGAGGTTCCACGGGCGGGCCGTAGGATCCGGCGATGGAACGGACTGCGGTGCTCGTGCACGGCGCGTGGCACGGGGCATGGTGTTGGAGTCAGGTCGTTGCGCTACTCGACGCGCCGGGCGTGCGCACTGTTGCGGTCGATCTTCCGTCGGTGAACCGGCCGGACGCAACGCTCACCGACGACGCCGACCACGTGCGGGCCGCCATCGACGCGATCGGCGGACCCGTCGTGCTCGTGGGCCATTCCTACGGCGGGGCAGTCGTGACCGACGCGGGTGCGCACCCGGCCGTCGACCACGTCGTCTACCTCACCGCGTTCGCCCTCGACACGGGGGAAAGCATCCTCGCCAACGAGCTCAAGGGCGGCGAAGAAATGGAGCTGGGCCAGCTGGTCGAGTACGACGGCGACGTGATGCGGCTCGATCTGACGCGCGCGATTCCGTACTTCTTCCACGACTGCACCGAAGCGGTCGCGGCCGACGCGGTGGCCCGCCTCCGCGACCATTCGATCGTCTCGTTCGGAGGCGCCCCGCGCGCGATCGCGTGGCGCGAGAAGCCGTCGACCTACGTCGTGTGCACCGACGATCAGGGACTCCCCGAGGCCTTGCAGCGTTCGGCCGCGGCGCGCTGCGAACGGGTCATCGACTGGCCGACGAGCCACTCGCCGTTCCTAAGCCGCCCCGACCTCGTCGCCGATCTGGTGCGCAAGCTCTGTGAGTGAGGTGGTGCGGTCGTAGTCGGCCGCTTCGTGCAAGTGGTACGGGTCCATCACGACGGGATGCAACCCGGCGGCGCGGGCGCCGACCACGTCGATGCCGGGCATGTCGCCGACATACCACGCGTTGCGTGCCTCAATGCCCATGGCGGTGCATGCGATCTCGAAGATGCGCGGGTCGGGCTTCATCACGCCGACCTCGCCGCTGTCGATGACGCACTCGACCTCGACACCCGGACCCGGGCCGACTTGCAGGATCTCCTGCTCGCGCAAGCGTTGGCCGATGAGCCCGTCGGCGTTCGACACGATCCCGAGCCGCACGCCGGTCGCGGCGAGGGCACGCAAGCCGGCGCGCGAACCGGGCGCGGGCCGGATCCAGAGCGCGGCGTCGGCGAACTCGCTGTCGAGATGCTCGTGCACGTCGGCGCGGAACTCGTCGGCGATACCGCACGCGGTGATGAACGCGTCGAGGTACCGACCCCACACGGTGCGGAACTCGGCGACGACGTCGACGCCGGTGTGCAGCGCGACCGCGCCCGTGTAGTGCGCCCGGTCGAGGTCGTCGATCACCGGTGTCTGGCCGGCGCGCGCGAACGCGCCGATGATCCGGTCGTGCTCGGGCAGCAAGAAGATGCCGCCCACGTCGAGCAGCACAGCTTTGGGTGCGGTCGTGCGCGTCTCCATCGGCCCGAAAACTAACGGAGCCCGACAACACCCCTGGTACCGTGGTCGCATGGAATTCCGCCGGATCAACGCCCTGCCGCCGTATGCGTTTGCGCAGGTCGATGCGCTGAAGGTGCAGCTCCGGCGAGCAGGCGAGGACGTCGTCGACCTCGCATTCGGGAACCCCGACATTCCCTCGCCTGACATCGCGGTCGAAAAGCTGATCGAGGCCGTCCGCAACCCGCGCAACCACCGGTACTCGACCAGCCGCGGCATCCCGAAGCTGCGGCTCGCGGTCGCCGAACTGTACGAGCGCAAGTTCGGTGTCACCCTCGACTTCGACACCGAGATCTGCTCGACGATCGGTGTGAAAGAAGGTTTCTCGCACCTCATGCTCACGCTCGTCGGCCCGGGCGACACTGCGCTCGTGCCGAGCCCGTCGTACCCGATCCACATCTGGGGCCCGATCCTCGCGGGTGCGGGTGTGCACTACGTGCGGATGGGCCCCGGGCAGGACTTCTTCGCCAACCTCACCGCCGCGTACGAACAGGCATGGCCGCGACCGCGCGTCATCGTCACTTCGTTCCCGCACAACCCGACGACCGCGTGCGTCGACCTCGCGTTCATGGAACAGCTCGTCGAGTTCGCGCGTGAACGCGACATCATCATCGTGCACGACTTCGCGTACTCCGACCTCGGGTTCGAGGGATACGAGCCGCCGTCGATCTTGCAGGTGCCGGGAGCGAAAGACGTCGCGGTCGAGATGTACTCGCTCACGAAATCGTTCTCGATGGCGGGCTGGCGCATGGGTTTCTGTGTCGGAAACGCCGGGATCGTCGCCGCGCTCGCGAAGTTGAAGTCGTACCTCGACTACGGGTCCTTCCAACCCATCCAGATTGCCGCGACCGTCGCGATGAACGAGGCGCCCGACTTCCCGGCGGAAGTCAACGAGATCTATCTCGGCCGGCGCGACGCGTTGTGCGAGGGCCTCACGCGCATCGGGTGGGAGGTCGAGAAACCCAAGGGCACGATGTTCCTCTGGGCGCCGATCCCCGAGCCGTACAACGACATGACGAGCCTCGAGTTCGCGACGATGTGTGTACAGGACGCCCGGGTCGCGGTGTCGCCCGGCTCCGGTTTCGGCCCGGGCGGCGAGGGCTTCGTGCGCTTCGCGCTCGTCGAGAACGACAAGCGCATCCAGCAGGCCGTCCGCCAGTTGAAGAAGGGCCTCGAAAAACTCGGCTAACCGAGTCGT
>JAWXCJ010000149.1:0-4789 GCA_034408875.1 Actinomycetota bacterium | reverse complement strand
TCGCTGGCGCGACGGGTGGCGCCGGGTCAGACGGGGCCGCGGGCACATCAGCCGGCGCCGGGAGTGGTTCCTCAGGCACGGCGAACTGTGGGAATGGTGGCGGCGGCGGCGGCGCAGCGGGCCAGGGCGCCGTTGGTGTTGGCCTATCGGGAGCGGGCGGAGCGGGCGGCAGCGGCCGCATCCGCATCTTTTACAGCGGTGCACAGGCGGTGATCACATGAGCACGTCAGGTTACCTCCCGCACCTCCTCGGCCCGGTCGGCTTCCAGGTCGACGGCGTCGAGTCTGACGTCGAGCGTCGTGAAACGGTCAACCTTGTCGGCGCGACCGTCACGGACGACCCCGATAACGATCGGACCAACATCACGTTCACCGGCCTCGCCCTCGGCACCGGGATCGGAACGTGGCTGACGACGCCGTCTAGCGCCAACCTCCTCGCGGCCCTGACCGACGAGACCGGGACCGGCGCCCTCGTCTTCGGGACGGCGCCGCTGTTCAAGACGACGGTCAACGTCAACAACCCAGCGAACACCTTCAAATACGTCATCACGCCCGCGGCCATCGCGGCCGATCGCGTCTTGACGCTGCCGCTCTTGTCGACCAGCGACACGCTCGTTGCCGAGTCGCACACGCAGGAGCTCACGAACAAGACGATCAACGCGACGCAGAACACGATCACCGATGCGAGCGCGGCGCAGGGCGACCTGCTCTACCACAACGGGACGAAGTTCGTTCGCCTGGCCCGCGGCACGAACGGGCACATGCTCTACGCGACCGCTGGCTCGATCCAGTGGGCCGCTGCGCCGGCCGGCGGATCTACCCCGACTGGCAACTTCCTCTACAAGGTCACTGCTGGCGTCATGGACGCAGCGTCGGTACAGGTCACCGACTCGCTGGTCGCTGCGGCGGCAGCCATTGCGGGAACCAAGATCGCCCCCGACTTCGGCTCGCAGGACGTCATCACCACCGGCGTAGTCAAGATTGGCGCTACACCTGCCAGCGCTGGCGATATTCGGCTGAAAAACGCGTGTTTCGTGCGAGTTCGCAACGCCGCCAATAGCGCGGACCTCACGGCGTTTCAGATCGACGCCAGCAACCAGATGTTCATAGCCTGCCGGTACGCGGGCGGCTTCGCAGAGCGCGTGGACTACGCCTACATTCATCCCAGCCTGGGCGGCTACTTGATGGTGGCCGGCGCTGACGCCCTCGCGTGGTCCTCGGCCGGGGTCCAGTCGTACTACCCCATCAAGGGCCTCGCGAGTCCGTACGCCGTGCACGGCCTGGCGGCCCAGGCCATGGCGGACGCCAACCAGACGCCAGCGGCGGCCGTCTACAGCTGCAACACGATCACGCCGACCGGCGCCCTCACCGCGAACCGTACCCTCACGTTGCCGACGGCCACGGACGCCAACGCGTACACGAAGTGGATCGACAACCTCTGCACGGGCGCCTTCGGCATCACGGTGACGACGGGCGCGGGCACCACGGTCTACGTGCCGAACGGGAAGAAGGCCCGCATCGAGGTCCGCAACGCGGGCGTCAAGGAGATGACCCACGACACGGCCAACTGCGCGGGCACCGTTTGGGCATCTAACTCCTCGCAAGTGTCGAGCGCGTACGCGAACGGCGTGCGCTACGTTCCGCTCCTCGACGCAAACAGCGACTACGTCGAATTCCAATTCGTCGCGACGTTCACCGGCACCGTGCGCCTCGACGTGCTCTACGCCATGTCCTCGGCACTGGCCAACGGCGTGCGCATGCGGCTCGATTGGGTGAAGCTCGCAAGCGGCGACAACCCCACGACGGCGGTGACGACGGGGACGGCCTTTACGGTCACGCCAGCGGCGACCACGGACGTCCACACCATCGACACGACGAACAGCGCGGACTTCGCGCTCGCCGTCGTCGCGGGGCAGACCGTCTACTTCAAGCTCTACCGGCTCGGCACCGACGGCGCGGACACGCACACCGGCGACCAACGCATCATTGAGATCCGGGTGAAGTAATGCTGACTCTTGCGGACGTCACGACGACGGCAAAAGTCTCGCTGACGAAAAACCTGATCTCCGATCAGACGGCGACGAACCTTCACTACCTCGTCGGAACGCCGGTCTTTGACGCGACCTACGGCCACGGCATATCGACGGAGACCAGCGTCGCCGTTGCGGTCGGCGCTGGCGGCTTCTCCAACCAGCGCATGACCGCGGTGATGCGGTACCGCACCGCCACGACCGCAGGCCTAGAGAACCTCGGGGTCATGGCGAGGATTCAGACCACGTCGGTCGCTGGGACCACGGCGTACTACTACGCTCGCGTGAGTACTGGCAGCGCTCGAATCACGAACGTTGCCGGGGCCGTGTTTACAAACCTCACGTCCGCAGCGTTCGCGCTGCAACAGGACGTCGACGTCACGATTACATTCACGCTCGTCGGCAGCGCCCTTTCCGCATCGTTCGCGGCGAGCGGCATGGGCACCGTGAACCTGAGCGCGACGGACACGACCATTACGACCGGCGGGCTCATGGGGTACCGCACGCTCTCGAAGGTCGGATGGTGCTCGTCGTTCACGGCGGAGCAGCTCTGATGATAGGCGTGAAGCGCAACGGGTACCGCGGCGACGGGGCCGGTTTCAGCTGGCCAGCCGCAGCCGGCGGCGGCATCGGTGTCGTCAAGGACGTCTTCGGTCCGCGCCCGTTCAGCCCGCACATTGCGACGGTGGGCTACGACTACGACTTTCATCGCGGCATCGATATCGCGATGACCCAGGGCGACCCGCTCTACTCGCCGATCTCAGGCGCGGTCATCCGTCGCCACTACAGCCACTTCGGCTTCCAGGAAGCCGCGCACCTCTCTGAGTTTACGCTCACCGCGCAAGGTGCAGGTCTCTCCGTCGCCCTGGGGACCAACGCCCTAACGATGACCGCGGCGCGCGTCGGGGTGCAGACGTTCCCGACGGTAAGCCACTACGCGGCGGCGACGGAGCGCGTCGATCCGATAGCGGCCGACTGGGTGATCGAGTGCAAGCTGTCGGCCACACCGTCGACCGTGGGCGCCATCGGAATCGGGATCTTCAACGCCGCGAAGACCGAGTACCTCGCGCTCGAGTACGACGGCACGACGTTCACCATTCGTGCGGCGGGCTCGAATGTCCAAGCGTTGAACGACACCACGTACTCGGTCGCCAGCAAAACGTGGCTCCGCATCGCGTACACCAAAACAGCAGACACGGTCGCCTATCAGCACTCGACCGACGGTGCGACGTTCACGACGCTCGCCACGTGCGCCGCGGGCAGAACGTTCGCGACGCTGGGCGCGGCAATGATTCCGTCCCTTACGTGGCGAAGTGGCGACACGAACGCCACCCCGTACACGGTGAGCGTCGTGCAGTTCAACTGGTTGGACGAGAGCCAGACGATCGGCCGCTTCGGCAACTGGCTCATGATCGGCAACGCGTCGGGCAAGATCGTCCTCGTTCACTTCCAAAGCCTAGCGGTGGCCCTCGGCTCCTTCGTCTCGGCAAGCCAGCCACTGGGCAAGTCGGGGCTTACCGGGTTCGACGCCCGCAGCGGGCGCATCCTCGCAGAGCACTGTCACGTGGAGTGGATCGGAAACAACGGTTACGCCTACTCCAACGACGACCCGATCAACCCGCTCGCCCCCGGGCGCATTCCGCGCGCGAACGTCTCGAACAACGTCGCCGTGTCCCGCACGACCCAGAACGACCCGGACACGGTCGACTCGTGGAAGCTCACCATCACCGTCACGCGCGCCGACCAGGACTTCGATCTGAACACGGTGACGCTAACCGGCAACCTCGCGACGAGGACCGTCAATCTCAACACCCGCGCGGGGCTCAACGTGGACAACGACATACCGAAACAGGCCGGCGTCTACATCGTCCCATCGCTCTTTGACCAGTCGTCGGCGTCCTACGTGGTCGCGGTCTACTTCAACAAGACGGTCGTGGGCTCGACCTTCACTTCCTACGTGGTCAGCGATACCGCCGGCACGACGCTTGCGAGCGAATAACCGTCACCCCATGAGTGCACCCATGCAAATCGTTTCCTACCAGGTCGACCTGCGCTCGAAGAACACCCCGAAGGTGATCGTTCACGCCGTGACGGATGACGGCGAGCCGCTGCCGCAGGTCGTAGCGCTAGACGATGACGCGCGTTGCATCTGCGACATGGCCAACGGCGTAGCCACCGGCTGCGTAGACTTCGCCGCGCTGGAGGCGTTCGTGGCGAAACGCTTGGAGGAGAACGCGAACCCAACGACGCTTGCGGATCTGGTCGCGCGTGCCGAGAAGGCGCGGGAGACGCTTGCGGCCGCGGACCTGGAGCTCGAAGCAAAGCGAGCGCTGGTCGCTGCCGAAGAAGACAAGCTCGCCGCGATGGCTGCGCCGACGCCGTGAGTCATGCCGCCTCTATCCCCATCCGACCTCGATGCGATCTCTCGCACCGTCGAGAAGATTGTCGATCGGAAGCTAGAGTCGCGGCTTGGGCCCGTCGAGAAGCGCATCGAGAAGCACTCGGGGCAGTACCGCGAGCTCGGCCCCGAGGTCGCGCGCAAGATATCGGAGTCGCAGCACGACATCGAGGACGCGCGCCTAGGATTCGAGCGCTTCATGATGAACGCCGTCGGGCGCGTCGAGGCGAAGGCCGACGCCATCGCGAAGAGCATCCCGCCGGCGGCATCGGCCGCGAACGGTGCGGAAGCTGCCGCGGTGGCCGGCGCAAAGGCAGCGGTTCGCGTCGAGGGGAAGACGGACGCCGTGCAGGTCGCGGCGA
>JAWXCJ010000148.1:0-30076 GCA_034408875.1 Actinomycetota bacterium | reverse complement strand
CGACGACGGTGGCGACAACGACGACGGCACCAGTCGCGACCACGACGACGTCGGTTCCGCCCGAGATCGCCGAGCGCGACCACGCCGTGCAGCAACTCTTCGTCACCTTGTTCGCTCGGAGCACGAGCGACACCGAGCGACTGGCGCTCGTCGACGATTCGAGCGATCTCGGCCCGGCGATGACCGCGATCCGTACGCACCCGCGGTACGTCGACTTTTCCCGGCTCACAGTGACGCCGGGACCGGTCGTGAGCGCGGCCCGCAGCGGTTGGGTCGAGGTTCCGATCACGTTCACCTTCGACGGTCAGAGCGTCAACGCCACCGGCTCGGTCGAAGTGTTCGACGGACCGCCGTACCGGGTGTCACGGGCGTCGTTCTGCAATGTGCTCCAGTCACTCGGAACGCTCGTCGGTGGGCCGACACTCGTATGTCCCACCGCCCCTTCGCCGACAACCACCACGACGACGACCGCGGCCCCGACGTCGACGTCGACGACGACAGTCGCCCCGCAGAACTAGGCGGAACTAGCCTGCGCGGCCATGACTGCCATCGACATCGTTCGCGACTTCTGCACGGCGTGGGAGAAGGGCGACTACGAAGCCCTGCTCGACTTCTTCACCGACGACGCCATTTACCACAACATCCCCGTGGACCCGGTGCAGGGCAAGGACGCGATCCGCGCGCTGATCACGATGTTCACCGCGTCGGCCGAGCGCATCGAGTTCCGGGTGAAGCACATCGTCGCCGACGGCGACACCGTTCTCACCGAACGGCTCGACGTGTTCGTGCTGCCGAACACCACGATCGAATTGCCGGTCATGGGCACGTTCGAGTTGCGCGACGGCAAGATCGCCGCGTGGCGCGACTATTTCGACCTCAATCAGTACATGATGCAGTTGCAAGCCGCGCAGTAACGGTCAGCTGTCTGACGCAGCGAGTTCTTCGGCGAGCCGTTGCGCGCCGAGCCGCGCGAGTGACGCGTCGAGGGTGACGGTGACAACCTGCGCGGCGAGGGTGCGGAGCTCGTCGAGCGCTTCGCCGGCCTTGCCCGCGCCGGCGTCGGGTTCGTAGAAGTGGCGTTCGAACAGGTCGACGAAGCGCGCCGCTATCTCGTCGGTCTGCACGACCAGATACTCGAATTGGTCGAGTACTTCGCCCGCCGGTACGCCCAGGTTGATGAGGGCGAGGCCGGTATCGAGGAAGCGGCGGTCGCGGACCCGGATGCGACCGTCGTCGAGCAGCATGACGAGGCCGAGCCCGACCACCCGCTGGACCTCGTCCGGGCCGATTGATCCGGGCGGGAACCGTTCGGCGAGTTCGGCCGCCGTCAGCACGAGTTCGTCGTCGCCGCCGAGCAGGTCGGTGAGATCGCGCCCGGCGTCGCGTGCGTCTACCAGCGCCTTGATGCCGGCCAGTGAGAAGCCGCGGCCCTGGAGTTCGGCGACGAGGCGGAGCCGGGCCACATGGGCCTCTCCGTAGTAGCCGGTGCGGCCGACGAGCCGGGGCGGGGCGAGGATCCGCGCTGAGTGTGCGGATGATGGCCCGCACGCATGGGTTGACGAACGGCCTTGGATTCGTGATCGGCGGACTCGCCGGGTGGCATCTGGCCCGGGCCGGCGAACACACGGAGGTGCTGGTGTGATCAAACTCGGTTCGGCTGCGACGAACGGGCAACCGTGGACCGCGGATCGAAGCGGGCGCGGTGCCCGTGACGGGCGCGCAGCCGGCGTCGTCGGCCACGGCGAAGCTGCGTTTCACGCGGCGGTCGACGCACTTCGCGAGTGGCGCGCCCACGCCGGGTTCGGGGCCCGCGTGACACCGGCCGGCGCAGCCATCGCAGTCGGGACCGACGTCGTCGTCGACATGCGCCTCGGGCCGTTCGACGTGAGCGGCGCGTGCCGGATCGTCGAGGTGTACGACGAGTCGCGGCGGTTCGGGTTCGAGTACGCGACGTTGCCCGGGCACCTGCTCGGCGGCACCGAGGCGTTCGTCGTCGAGTGGCGGGCCGACGACACGGTGCAGTTCACGGTCGAGGCCGTGTCGGAACCGGCCGCGCCGGTCACCTGGCTCGGACTGCCCGTCGTGCGCGCCATCCAGAGGCGCGCGAGATCGGCGTTCGTTTCGGGAATCGCGGCGCATGTCACTGAGACCATGGAGGGAACATGAAGATCGCAGTCACGGGTGGAACCGGGTTCGTCGGGAGCCACCTCGCGGAGGCACTCACGGCGGGTGGGCACGAGGTGGTGCTCCTTGCGCGTGGTGTCGACGGTCGCGAACAGGCCGAACGGGTGCATGCTCTTCCGGGCGTGACGTTCCGTGCCGTTGACGTCGCCGATCCCGGGAGTATCCGGGACGCGCTGGCGGGGTGCGACGCGGTCGCGCACTGCGCGGGTATCAACCGTGAGATCGGCGCGCAGACCTACGACGCGGTGCACGTCGAGGGCACCCGCAATCTCGTTGCCGCCGCCGAGGCCGCGGGTGTCGCCCGGTTCGTGCTCGTGAGCTTCCTGCGGGCCCGGCCTGACTGCGGGTCGCCGTACCACGAGTCGAAGTGGGCGGCCGAGGAGATCGTGCGGGCGTCGACCCTCGAATGGACGATCGTGAAGCCGGGCATGATGTTCGGTCGCGGCGACCACATGCTCGACCACCTGTCGCGTGCGCTGCACACGTTCCCCGTGTACGTCGGTATCGGCTCCCGCCGCGTGCGCCCCCTCGCCGTCGGCGACCTCGTGCGCGTCATGGTGGCCGTGCTGGTCGACGGCCGCCTCACCCGCCAGACGGTGGCGCTCACCGGCCCCGACGAGATGACGTTCGACGACGCGGTGCGCGCCGTCGCAAGAGAGATCGACCGGCACCCGCTCGTCGTGCGGGCACCGCTCGCGTTCCACTGGGTGCTCGCCTGGGTTTCGGAGAAGCTGATGGTGATCCCGCTCGTGTCGGCCGCGCAGGTGCGCATCCTCTCCGAGGAAGTCGTCGCGCCGACCCGCGCGCCCGATGCGTTGCCCGCCGACCTCGTACCGACCGAACCGTTCTCGGCGCGCACGATCCGCGCCGGGCTCCCTGCACCGGCCCGGTTCGGTCGCGCCGACCTGCGCTGCCGTTCGTTCGCGGTCGCGCGGTCTAGCTGAGCAGGGCGCGGACCGCGTCGATGGTGTCGGCCTCGGCGGGCGTCTTGTCGGCGCGGTACCGGCGGACGCGGGCGAACCGCAACGCGACACCGCCGGCGTAACGGCGCGAAGCCTGTACGCCGTCGAGCGCGATCTCGACGACAAGTTCGGGCCGCACGTGCACGACGTGACCCTCGGTGCGTGTTTCGCGCTGCTGGAGATGCTCGGTCTGCCACGTGAGCAGTTCGTCGGTGAGGCCCTTGAACGTCTTGCCGACCATCACGAACCCACCGGCCGTTGCGGGTGTAGACGCGTACGTCGTCGCCCGCGCGGTGCACCTGGATTCGGGCGCCGTCGAGCTTCCACTCCACCGAGGCGGGACCGGTGGCAGCCACGCTACGGCAGCGGAAGTGGCGACCAGATCGTGCAGCGACACGGCTGCATTCCGGCGAGTTCGACCACTTCCAACGCGGCCGATGGTGCCGTATAGTCCGAAGGTCCCGATTGGGAACTGCGGACCTCCGCGGGCCCACTCGCGGAAGATGCGCCCAGTTCAGGGCAGACAGTCAGCGCAGAGAAGTGCGTCGGGACGGCCAGAGGCTTACGCCAACGGCCGTCCCGACCCCCTGCGACCTGGCCCCCGTGGTGGCGCCCACCCGGTTAGCCAGGCCTCGCGTCGCATCCGTGCCGCGCTCCTGCCGTCCGTGGGCGAGGCTCAGATTACGGGAGCACCCGGACGAACGGAAGGAGTCGGACGGCCCAATTCGCGCGGCCCGCGCGCAAACGGGCGTTTGTCGAGCTAGCGGTCGCCCTCGGTGAGTGTGTCCGGACCTGACCACTCCGGTTCGTCGAAGGCGATGGGTGTCTCGCGCAGCCACACGATCTGGCGACCGGTCTCGCCCGGGGCGGTGGGTGTCACCGTCTCGGTGCGGAACTGCGTGTATCCGAGTCGGCGCGGGATCTCGGCGCTGGCATCGTTCGCCTCGTCGACGTAGATCAGCGCACGCGTCACCCGCGGCACCGCGAGCGCGACGTTCGTGAGTGCGGCCGTCGCTTGCGTCGCGTACCCGCGGCCACGGGCGTCGACGTGGAGCCAGTAGCCGATCTCGAGGGTGCCCCGCCCGCGCCGGGTCATGAGCCCGAACGAACCGAGGATCCGCGCTTCGTCGAGATCGAACAGGCCGTACTGGTACTCGTCGCCGCGCTCCCACTGGCCGACGACGCCCGTCAGGCGAGTTCGTTGGAACGCCTCGTCGGCCGAGTCGCCGTCGGCCCAAGCCATCCACGGGCGCAAGTGCTCGAGGCTCTCGCCCACCGAGCGGGCCACGGCGGCCGCGTCGTCGACGGTGTAGGCGCGCAGCACGGTGTCGCCGAGATCGATGCGCATCGGTGGTGCGGGCATCAGCCGCCCCGACGGAACCCGTACTCGCGCTCGACCAACGCGATGCGCAGCGAGTACTGCTCGTACCAGCGGGCGCGCCCCTCGGCCTGCGCCTGCACGTGGTCGGCTTGCGCCTTCCAGCCCGCGATCGCGTCGAGGTCGGTCCAGTAGCTGATCGTCAGGCCAAGTTCCTCGTGCGCCGACTCGACGCCGAGAAAGCCGGGCTGGGCTTGCGCCAGGTCGATCATGCGCGCCGCCGCGTCGTCGTAGCCGTCGCCGGGGACCGCGTGGCGCTGTGACGTGAAGATCACGGCGAAGTACGGCGGGTCGGGGGTCGTCGCGATCGCGTCCATACCGAAATAGTGGCACTCGCGCCGCGGTCCTAAGCATTGACTTCATATATCCGGATATCTAGTATCCGAAATATGGGGACTGGGAGATGAAGGTCTTTGTTGCCGGCGCGACCGGTGTGCTGGGCCGGCGCGTGGTCCCACGGCTGGTCGCGGCCGGGCACGACGTCACGGCTATCGCCCGCACTCCGGCCAAGGCGGCGCAGCTCCGGGCGGTCGGTGCGCAGCCGGTGTCGGCGTCGTTGTTCGACGCCGACGCGTTGGCGAGCGCGGTGGCAGGCCACGACGCGGTCGTCAACCTCGCGACGCACATTCCGACCGCCGCGCAGGCGACCCGCCGGTCGTCGTGGGACGAGAACGAACGTATCCGTACCGAGGGCTCGCGCAACCTCGTCGACGCCGCGCTGCACACGGGGACATCGGTGTACGTGCAGGAGTCGATCGCGTTTCTCTACGGCGACCACGGTGCCGACGTCATCGACGCGGACTCGACGCCGATCGTCGACTCGCTGTTCACCGGCTCGATGCGGACGGCGGAGGCCAACGCGTCGCGCGTCTCCGAGGCGGGCGGGCGCGGTGTGGTGCTCCGGTTCGGGATGTTCTGGGCGGCCGAAGCGGCCCACACGCAGATGTTCCTCTCGGCCGCGCGCAAGGGTGTCGTGCTCGACGCGGTCGCACCCGACGGGTACTTCCCGATGATCGACGGCGACGACGCGGCGACGGCGGTCGTCGCCGCTCTCGACGCGCCCTCGGGGACGTACGACGTGGTCGACAGCGATCCGCGCCCGCGACGGGAGGTCACGTGCGCGCTGGCCACGGCCGTCGGCCGCCGGCGCCTGACGCGTCCGCCCGCCGCGGTCGGCAAGACCGCGCCGCACTTGGCCTGGTCGCAGCGTGTGAGCAACGAGAAGTTCCGGCGCGCGACGGGGTGGGAGCCGGTGACGCCGACCGGGCCGGAGATCGCGACGAAGGCGGCACGCGAAGCCGGGATCGAGCCCGCGCTCGGGTTCGTGCCCCGGTTGTTGCTGTGGGGACTGGCCCTGACCGGGCTGACGCTCGGCGTCTACGCGCAGTTCTTCCCGCGCGTGTTCTACGACGACTTCCCGTTCAACCGGCAGTGGGTCGCGATGGACGGGCCGTACAACGAGCATCTTGTGCGCGACTTCGGCGTCATGAACCTCGCGCTGACGTTCCTGACGTTCGCGGCGATCGTGCTGTCGTCGCGCACCGTTGCGCGCATCGCGGCCGGTGCGTGGCTCGTGTTCTCGATTCCGCATGCGCTGTACCACTTCCGTCACCTCGAGCGCTACGACACCGCCGACCAAATCGGCAACGTGGTCTCGCTGAGCGCGGGGATCGGGCTCGCGATCGCGCTGTTGATCGCGACGCGTGTGCGACCCGACACGGCCTCGTCACCGACCCCATTGCCGGAGGAACTGCTACCGTCCGGCGCGTGAAGCCGGCGCCGTTCGAGTATCACGCACCGGAGACTCGCGCCGACGCCCTTGCACTGTTGGCCGAACATGGCGACGACGCCAAGGCCCTGGCGGGCGGGCAGAGCCTCGTCCCGATCCTCGCGATGCGCCTGACCCGCTTCGCCCACCTGGTCGACCTCAACCGCGTCGACGACCTGCAGGGGGTCACACGCGAGAACGGCACGCTGGTGGTCGGCGCGATGACGCGCCAGCGGACGATGGAACAAGCCGACGACGTGCCGTTGCTGGTGCGGGCGACCCCGCTCGTCGGCCACTTCCAGATCCGTAACCGCGGCACGGTGGGTGGCTCGCTCGCGCACGCCGACCCGGCATCCGAGTATCCCGCCGTCGCGCTCGCGCTCGACGCCGAGTTCGACCTCGCGAGCGCCGGGGAGACCCGGCGGGTGGCAGCGGCCGACTTCTTCCTGGGCACGTGGACAACCGCGGCCGCACCGGACGAGCTGCTCGTCGCGGCCCGGTTCCCGGTGTGGGGCGCCGACGCCGGGTTTGCCGTCGTCGAGGTCGCCCGCCGTCATGGCGACTTCGCCCTCGCGGGCGCGGTGTGCGCGGTCGCGCCGGACCGGGCCGCGCTGAGCCTCTTCGGGGTCGCATCGACCCCCGTCCGGTGCCAGGCGGCCGAAGCGGCGCTGCTCGCGGGCGCGCCGCCCGCTGACGTGGCTGCCGAAGCCGTGCGCGACCTCGCCCCGGCCGACGACATCCACGCGTCGACCGCGACGCGGGTCCGCATCGCCCACACGGTGGTCGCACGCGCGGTCACGAAGGCGCGGGAGGACGCGCGTGCATGACATCGAAGTGGTCATCAACGGCGAGCGGACGAAGCGCCGGGTCGATGCCCGCAAGACGCTCGCCGACTTCGTCCGCGAAGACTGCGCGCTCACCGGGACGCATCTCGGGTGCGAGCACGGTGTATGCGGCGCGTGCACGGTGCTCGTCGACGGCGAGGCCGTGCGGGCGTGCCTCATGTTCGCGGTACAAGTCGACGGCGGCGAGGTGACGACCGTCGAAGGTCTCGGCGGGCCCGACGGTGCACTGTCGCCGGTGCAGGACGCGTTCCGCAGCGAGCACGGGTTGCAGTGCGGATTCTGCACGCCGGGCTTCGTCGTGACGGTCACTGCGTTCCTCCGCGACACGCCCAACCCGAGCGAGACCGAGATCCGCGAGGCGCTCTCGGGGAACATCTGCCGCTGCACCGGGTACCAGGGCATCGTGAAAGCGGTGCAGCGCGCCGCGGGAGACGCACCGTGAGCAGCTCGACCGCCGGCCGCTTCGTCGGGCAGTCGGTGTTGCGGCGCGAAGACCCGCGACTCCTCACCGGGCAAGGGCAGTTCGTCGACGACGTGCAACTGCCGGGCATGTTGCACTGCGCGTTCGTGCGCAGTGAGAGCGCGCGCGGCACGATCACTCGCCTCGACGTCGACGCGGCCCGGGCGCTCGACGGCGTCGTCGCCGTGCTCACCGCGGCCGATCTGAACCCCCACGCCGGTTCGATGCAACCGACGTTGCTGCTCGACGCGCCGGGCGCGCCGCTGCGACCTCTCGCCGAGGGCGACGTGCGATTCGTCGGCGACCCGATTGCCATCGTGGTCGCCGAGAGCCGCTACCTCGCCGAAGACGGCGCCGAACTCGTCGAAGTCGACATCGACCCGCTCCCGCCCGTCGTCGACCCCGAGACCGCGGCCGACTCCGAGCACATCGTGCACCCGGAGCTCGGGTCGAACGTCGGTACCGACATGCCCTTCCCGCGCAGCGCCGAGCTCGAAGCGATCCTCAGTGACTCGGCCCACGTCGTCACCGAGACATTCCGCCAGCACCGCCAGACGAACGTGCCCATGGAGACGCGCGGCATCGTGGCGTCGTACATCGCGTCGACCGGTGAGTTGCGCGCGCACATGTCGACGCAGAACCCGCACGAAGCGCGCCTCGCGATCGCCCGGGTGACCGGTATCCCGTCGCACCTCGTGCAGGTGACGGGCCGCGA
The DNA here is from genome assembly GCA_034408875.1 of Actinomycetota bacterium. Lineage (GTDB taxonomy): Bacteria > Actinomycetota > Acidimicrobiia > IMCC26256 > PALSA-610 > JANNHK01. Next base: position 21,764 of record JAWXCJ010000148.1, on the reverse strand, counting down.
TGTCGGTGGTGGCTTCGGCCAGAAGTTCTTCATGTTCCGCGACGAGCTGACGATCGCGCTCGCGGCGCGCCGGCTCGGGCGCCCGATCAAGTGGATCGAGGACCGGCGCGAGAATCTCATCGCCGCGAACCACGCCCGCGTCGACATCGCGACGTGCACGTTCGCGTGCGACGCCGACGGCATGTTGCTCGGCTCGTACATCGACCACATCGAAGATTCGGGGGCGTACCCGACCGGTGCGACGGGCGGCGCGGGCGCGCTCGTCGGCATGCTGTTCACCGGGCCGTACAAGGCGGGCGCGGCGGCGTTCCGATCGCGCGCGGTATGGACGAACACGTGCGGGCGCGGCGCGTACCGCGGTCCGTGGATGTTCGAGACCGTCGCGCGCGAACAGCTGGTCGACGCCACCGCCCGGGCGATCGGTCTCGACCCGCTCGAATGGCGGCGGCGCAACGTCCTGCGGGCCGAGGATCAGCCCTACACCATGCCGACCGGGCTCCCCATCGAGAACGTCACCGCCGCCGAAACGCTCGATCAGGCCGCGGAGATCATCGGTTACGACGCGTTCCGAGCCGAGCAACGGCGCGCGTTCGACACCGAAGGCAGGTTGCTCGGCATCGGCATCGGCCTGTACGTCGAGCCGACGGCGATGGGCGCCATGGACCCCTTGGGTACCGACACCGCGCTCGTGCGGGTCGCGCCGACCGGGAAGGTCACGGTGCTGCTCGCGACCGGCGCACACGGGCAGGGCATCGAGACGACGATGGCGCAGGTCGTCGCCGAGGAACTCGGCATCGACTACGACGACGTCGCGATCGTGCAGGGCGACACCGCTTCGACACCCTACGGCCGCGGCACCGGTGGCAGCGGCACCGCGGTCATCGCCGGAAGCGCGTGCCGCGGTGCGTCGGCCGAGGTACGCGCGCAGGTGATCGAGATCGCGGCGCACCTCATGGAAGCCGCGCCCGACGACCTCGACATCGTCGACGGCGTCGTCGCGGTGAAGGGAACGCCGACGCGCAACGTCGCGTGGGCCGAGGTCGCGCGTATCTCGCACATGGAGACCGCGCGCCTTCCCACGGGAATGTCGCCGGGTATCGAAGCGACGTTCACGTACAAAGCGCCGCCGTTCACGTGGTCGAACGCGTGCCACATATGCACGGTCGAGGTCGACCGCGACACCGGGCTCGTGACGATCCTGCGCTACGTCGTCTCCGAAGACTGCGGCGTGATGATCAACCCGATGGTGGTCGAGGGTCAGGTCGCGGGCGGTGTCGTGCAGGGCATCGGCGGCACGCTCCTCGAGCACGTCGTGTACGACGCCGACGGCAACCCGCTCACGACGACGTTCATGGACTACCTCGTGCCCACCGCCACCGACGTGCCCGTCATCGAGTACGGCCACATCGAGACCGCGTCCGACACACCCGGCGGCCACAAAGGCATGGGCGAAGGCGGCGCGATCGGCGCCCCGCCGTGCGTGTTCAACGCCGTTGCCGACGCGCTCGCGCTCGTCGGCGTGCACATCGACCGCACACCCCTCGGCCCCGAAGCGATCCTCACCGCCCTCTATCCCGACCCGGGAACGTGAACCCGTACCTCGTCGAGCGGCTGCAGAGTTTCGGCACGACGATCTTCGCCGAGATGTCTGCGCTCGCGGTCGCGACGAATTCGATCAACCTCGGACAGGGTTTCCCCGACACCGACGGGCCCGACGCCGTGCAGCAGGCGGCGATCGACGCGATCGCCACCGGGCACAACCAGTACCCACCCGGACGAGGCGTCCCCGAACTGCGCGCCGCGATCGCCGAGCACCAACAGCGGTTCTACGGCCTCACGTACGACCCCGACACCGAAGTGCTCGTCACCGCGGGCGCGACCGAGGCGATCGCGGCGACGATGCTCGCGTTGTGCGAGGTGGGCGACGAGGTCGTCACGTTCGAGCCGTACTACGACTCGTACGCGGCCACGATCGCGATGGCGGGCGCGCAGCGCCGGGTGGTCACGCTGCGCACTCCGGACTATGCGTTCGACCCCGACGAGTTGCGGGCCGCCGTCACCGACCGCACGAAACTGGTGCTGCTCAACTCGCCGCACAACCCGACCGGCAAGGTGTTCTCGCGTGACGAGCTGCAACTCGTCGCCGACCTGTGCATCGAACACGACCTGATCGCCGTCACCGACGAGGTGTACGAACACCTCGTGTACGACGGCGAGCACGTGCCGATTGCCACGCTGTCCGGCATGCGCGACCGCACAGTCACGATCTCGTCGGGCGGCAAGACGTTTTCGTTCACGGGCTGGAAGGTCGGGTGGCTGTGCGCGTCGCCTGCGCTCACCAACGCGGTGACAACGGTGAAGCAGTTCCTCACCTACGTGGGCGGCGGACCATTCCAGTACGCGATCGCGACGGGGCTGCGGCTCGGCGACGACTACTACGAAGGGTTCGAGGCCGGGATGCGCGACCGGCGCGACCGGCTGTGCGCGGGCCTGGCCGGCGCGGGCTTCGACGTGTTCGTTCCCCAGGGCACGTACTTCGTGACGACGGACATCCGACCGCTGGGCGAGACCGACGGACTCGCGTTCTGCCGGGCGCTCCCCGAACGGTGCGGCGTGGTCGCCGTGCCGAACGTCGTGTTCTACGACGACAGCGAGGCCGGTAGACCGCTCGTGCGCTGGGCGTGCTGCAAACGCATCGACGTGCTCGACGACGCGGTGGCCCGCTTGAAGGTGCTGGCCCAATGATGAGTACACGGTGAAGGTCGCTGGAGTTCAGCACGACATCGTGTGGGAGTCGCCGGTGGAGACGCAGGGGCATGTCGCACCGATGATCGCGGCGGCGGCCGCCGACGGTGCGCGCCTGGTCGTGCTCACCGAGATGTACGCGTCGGGGTTCTCGATGGCGGCCGAGCGCATTGCCGAACCCGTCGGTGGGCGCAGCACGCAGTTCCTCGTCGACCAGGCGCAGCAGCACGGCGTGTGGATCGCCGGGTCCGTCGCGGTGCAACCCGACGACGAGGACAAGCCGTTCAACCGCCTCGTGCTCGCTGCACCCGACGGCGCGACCCACATGTACGACAAGATCCACCCGTTCAGCTACAGCGGTGAGCACGAGCACTTCGGCGCGGGCGACCGGTCCCTCACCGTCGACGTCGAAGGGGTCCGCACCAGTTTCTTCGTGTGTTACGACCTCCGCTTCGCCGACGAGTTCTGGGCCCGTGCACTCGACACCGACCTGTACGTGGTGGTCGCGAACTGGCCGCAGTCGCGGCGCTCGCACTGGCAGGCGTTGTTGCCGGCGCGCGCGATCGAGAACCAGGCGTACGTCGTCGGCGTCAATCGTGTCGGCGACGGCAACGGCACCCCCTATGCGGGTGACTCGGTCATCATCGACCCGCTCGGCGAGACCCTTGCCGTCGCGGCGCCCGGCGAGCACGTCATCGCCGCCGAGATCGACCCGGCTCGCGTGCAAGAGGTCCGCAAGAGGTACCCCTTCCTCCAAGACCGCCGCTAACCCCACCCCCAGCCGAAATTGCGCCGTAGGACGACCGAAACGGTCGCCGTGTGACGCAATTTCGTCGGGACGGGACTACGTCAACGCGATCCAGTAGCCGTCGCTGCCGGGGCGGGCGTCGAAGTCGACGGCGCGGCCGCGCGTCGAACCGTCTTGGCCGAGGCTGCCGAAGAACTGCGCATCGCCCATGGCGAACACGCCGCCGTCTTCGCCGACCAGCCAGTAGCCGTTGCCCGTCGCGGTCCCGGCGATCGCGGTGATCGGCGCCGACAGCCGCTGACCACCGAGCGAACCGTGGAATACCGCGTCGCCGAAGCAGAACACGCCGCCGTCGGCGGCCGCGAGCCAGTAGCCGTTGCCGGTAGGTGTCGACGCCATCGCGACGATCGGGGAGACGAGCCGGATGGCTCCGGTCGAACCGAGGAAGACCGCGTCGCCGAAGCAGAAGATGCCACCGTCGGTCGCGACGAGCCAGTAGCCGTTGCCGGTCGCGGTCGCGGCCATGCCGACGATCGGGCGGTTGAGCTTGATTCCGCCGGTCGACCCGTAGAACTGCGCGTCGCCGAACGCGAAGATGCCGCCGTCGGTCGCGGCGAGCCAGTACCCCTGGGCGGTCGGTGTGCTCGCGAGGTCGACGATCGGGCGGTTCAGATCCGACCCGCCGGCCGACCCGTAGAAGGTGGCGTCGCCGAAGCTGAACACGCCACCGTCGTCGGCGACCATCCAGTATCCGTTGCCCGTCGGTGTCGCTTCGATACCGACGACCCGCGTGACGACCGCGTCGTCGGGCGCGCCCGCGTCGAGCGCGGCACCGAACGCGTCGAGGCCCGCGACGTTGCCTTCGAGGCACGGTGCGTGGTGCAACCCGGTCCGGTTCGCCGTCGCGCTCGTCGTCGTGCACGACGGATCCCAGTCCCACGGCAGCATGCACGTCGCGACGCGGCACACCACCGGGCCGACGCACGCAAGTTCCTGGTGGCACTGCCCGTATCGGAACTCGTTGCAGCAGTGGCGGCGCTCGTCGCACGACCCGGTACCGCAGCGGCACGAGCAGTCGTAGCAACCCGGTGCGCAGATGCCATCGCGGCCGCAGCCGCACGAGCCGCACATGGCGTTGCAGTCGAGGATGTACCGGGGCCCGCGGTCGCAGAACGGCGAGTTGTCGGCCTTCCACCACCCGGCCGCGATCGTTCCCGGCGGGCACGTGTTGCTGCCCTCGTTCACGGAACAGCAGAACACGGTCCAGCCCGCGGCGCACTCCGCGTCGGGCCCGCACACCGACGCGTACGCCGTCCCCGGCCGCAACAGGTAGCGCAGCGGGTTCACCGCGAGCGCGGAACCGACGACTGCGGTCTTCACGAGGAAACTGCGCCGCCCGAACGTGTTCCCGAGCCGTTCCGAGACGAGCGCGACGGCGCGGTCGGCGAGCTTCACAGCACGATGTCCAACTGCGCGAGCACGAAGTTCACCTCGGCCACGATGCGGGGCAGGTACGCGCGGCTTCCGGCCACGACGTACAGGCAGAACGGGCGGGTGCCTTCGGTGAAGAACAGCTGGCAACCGAGCTGGCCGGGCAGCGGGCGCTGGAGCCGTTTCGAACTGAACATGTCGGCGCGCAGCCGCGGCACGCCGCGCGGGGCGAACATCGGCGAGTCGAGTGACTCCGGCCCGTACTCGAACAGCACGACGAAGACGTCGGGCGAACGCATGAGTTCGGTGACGCCCGCGCCGAAGTCGCCGCGCGCTTCCGGCAGCGGGAACGTGGCGAGGTGCAGCACCCCGTACGTCTCTTCGTCCTCGGCCGTCGTGGCGCGCCGAAGGATCCGGCCTTCCCAGCCCGTTCGTAGCGCCACCGCGAGGCCGTGCGCGGCCAGCCGGTTCACGGCTGCGTTGCCCCTTCGACCTCGTCGATGCGCCGGTAGAGACTCGGGTCACCCGGGGCGACACCGGCCGCGAGCAACTCGTGGTCGACCTGGGCTTCGCGCGCCATGTCGACCATGTCGTCGCCCGCCTGCAAGATGAGGTTGCGCACCTGGTCCCAGGTCACGCCCGTGCCCTCGCCCTGCACGCGGCCCGATGCGCCGTCGACGAGGATGAAGTACGGCGAGCCGGGCACGTCGTAGGTGCGCCACGCGTCGCTCGACATGACGACGGGCAGATCGGGCGGTGCCAGTTCGCGCAGCGCGGGCGTGCTCTCCTCGGCGGCGTCCATCGTGACCGCGAGCACGCGGACGTCGTCGGGGAGTCCGAGCGCGCGTTCGTCGGCGAGCGCTTCCCAGAACGCACGACACGTGAGGCACCCGCTCGACAGGAATGCGAGGAGCGTACGGTGCCGGACCCCGACGACCGGGACGATCAGCGCATCGTCGCGCAGACCCGCGCCGGCGATGTCGTGGGCGGGCCCGAACTCGTTGGCGCGGGCGACGTCGCCGCGCGGGCGTAGTGCGACGGGCGACTCGATACCCACTTCGGGATCGAGTCCGGCGCCGAGCGCGTGCAGTTGCCGCAGGATGTCGGCGTGGCTGCGGAGCAGTCCGGTGACGAGCAAGGTGAGCAGGACGAGGACGACCGCCTCGACTGCGACGAGTACCCCCATTACGACGCTCCTCTTCGTTGTTCGACCCGCAACGCGGGCAATGCGGTGAGCATCAGGACCCCGAGCCACGTACAGCACGCCACGAGCACGAGGAACGGGACACCGGCAAGTGGCAGTTCACCCAGGCGCGCGAGTGGCGACGCACCGGCCGCGGCGACGAGCGCAACGACCGCGGCGCCCGCGTTGAGCGCGACGTGGCCGCGCGTGACCGGCGCCGACGACGCGCCGAGGCAGTTGCACGGTTTGGTCGGGGCGACGATCAGGAGGCGCAGCGAGTACGCGGCGAGGACGAGGTAGGTCGCGGCGACCACGAGCGCGGCGCCGCGGCCCGCGACGATCCCGGCGGTGCCGATCGCGATCTCGACGAGGCCGAGCGGCAGGGATCCGCCCCGGCACTTGGATATGCCCGCGCCGACGAGCAGGAGGCAGGCCGCCAGAAACGGCCCGCTCGCATACCCCGCGAGCTGTTCGATGTGGACCATTCGTACCTCAATCGGATGCCAGGGCCGGGATGTGAGCCAGACCGGTCGTTCCCCCCGGAGCACGACGCCACTCCTCTGTGTCCGAGACCGGCGCCTGGGCCCCATCTTGCGTACCTCACGATGACGATGTTTGGTGCTGCCGCGCCTGCGCGAGCACGCGCCGGCGCGCATCGTGAACGTCGAACTCGCCCGCCGGCTCGACGGATCGGGCATCACCGCAAATGCCGGGACTCCGAACCGGTTGACCGGAACCGGCTTCGCACACAACGTGCACTTCTTGGCGAAGGTCGCGCTCACCGCGTGGCGCCCGTTCGCGCTGTCGACCGAGAAGGGCGCGGTCACGAACGACGACGCCCGGCGCCTGTGGGATCTCACCGTCTCGCTCACGGGTGTCGACCTTGCCTAACGTGCGCGCATGAAATTCGCACTCTTCTACGAGATCCCCGTCGCGCGTCCGTGGACACGCGACAGCGAGCACGAGGCGTACAAGAACACGCTCACGCAGGCGATCGCGGGGGAGGCAGCCGGGTTCCACGCGTTCTGGACCGTCGAGCACCATTTCCTCGAGGAGTACTCGCACTGCTCGAACCCGGAGGTGTTGTACGGCGCGATCGCGGCGCGTACCGAGCGCATGCGCATCGGCTACGGCGTGCGGCTCATGCCGAAGCCGTACAACCACCCCGTGCGCACCGCCGAATCCGTCGCCGTGCTCGACCTGCTCAGCGACGGCCGCGTCGACTTCGGGACCGGCCGTTCCGCGACGCGTATCGAGCTCGAAGGTTTCGGTGTCGACCCGAAAAACACGCGCGCCATGTGGCGCGAGGCCATCGAGCACGTCGTCGGGTGCTGGACCAACGAGCGTTATTCGTTCGAAGGCGAGCACTGGAGTCTGGCCGACCGGCGGGTGCAGCCGAAGCCGCTCCAGGACCCGCACCCGCCGATCTGGGGCGCGACGACGAGCGACGAAGGCCACCAGCAGGTCGGCGAGCTCGGCCTCGGGCTGTGCTCGTTCGCGGTCGGCGTGTCGCCCGAGCAGGTCAAGGAGAAGATCGACATCTACCGCACTGCGATCGCGAAGTGCACCCAGCCGCTCGGCAAGTTCGTGAACAACCAGGCGGCGACCTTCACCATGGCGACAATCGCACCGACGCGCGAAGAAGCGTGGGAGACGGCGCGCGAGTCGTTCGAGTGGTACCCGAAGGTCGGCGCCCGTCAGATCGCGCAGGTCGCCGAGTGGATGGAAGAGCGCAAGCAGGAACTCGGCAACTACGGCTACGCGGCCGACATGCGCAAGACGTCAGACGACGGCTCACTCGATCTCTTGAGCCTCGAGTATCTGGCCGAAGCAGGCGCGTGCGTGCTCGGCACCCCCGACGACGCGGTCGCCGCCTGCCGCCGCTATGAAGGGGCGGGAGTCGACCTACTCCTGTGTTTGGTGAACCCCTACAAGATCACCCACGAAAAGGTCATGCAGACCATCGACCTCTTCGGATCAGAGGTAATCCCCGAGTTCACCTGACCCAACAGGATGCGTCGATAGCCCACACGTGGTGTGGGCTATCGACGCATCCCTCGTGGTTATTGGTCGGCGGGGATCTTGACCGTGTAGGTGTCGCGGCCGCTGCGCAGGACGGTGCCGGGGCGGGCGTCGGTGCTCTTGCCGTCGATGACGACGGTCGTGCCGTTCACAAGCACCCGGTGCACGCCGATCGCGTCGGCGTAGAGGCGTGACGTACCGCCCGGCAGGTCGTCGACCAACTTCACGTCGCCGGTCCCGACGGTTTCAGGATCGAATAGCACGATGTCGGCGTACGCCCGCTCGCGCAGCACGCCGCGGTTGCGCAGTCCAAACAGCTCGGCCGGTGCCTGCGTCATCAGCTGCACCGCGCGTTCGAGTGACACGAGTTGGCGGCCCCGGATGCAGTCGGCCAAGAACGTCGTCGTGTACGGCGCGCCGCACATGCGGTCGAGGTGCGCGCCCGCGTCGGACCCACCGATCAATACGTGCGGGTGGTCCCACGCTTCGGCGCGCATCTGCCACGATTTCAGGTCGCTGTCCGACGGCAGCGGCCACAGCACGGTCTTCAACTCGTCGTTGATCACGATGTCGAGCAGCACGTCGAAGGTGCCGCGGTTCTCGGCTTCCGCGATCTGCGAGACGACCTGGCCCTTCAACCCCTCGTTCGCAGCGGAGAACGTGTCGCCGATCATGTAGCGGCCCCACGACGACAGCCGCGAGAACACGCCGGCCTCGGGGGAACGGGCGCGGTCGTTCATCCACTTGCGGACTTCGGGGTCCTGCAACTTCTCGATGCGCTCGGGCACCGGGAGGTTCATCACTTCGTCCCAACCGGGGAGCATGAACAGCGCGCAATAGTTGCGGAACGACATGTTCATCTCGACGAGGATCGGCATCGTGAGCGCGACCGCGCGGCCGCCCTGTGCGAACGCGTAGTCGCACGCCGCGAGCTGGGCGTAGTAGCGCTCGGGTTCGCGTGAGTCGACCGTGAGCACGTTCCAGTTCAACGGTCGGCGGCCGGCGAGTGACATCTCGGCCATCATGACAACTTCTTCGTCGGAGAAGCCGCGCAGGCAACCGTCGGTCACGTATTCGAGCGTCGTGCCTTCGTGCTCGCTCACCGACGCGCACAACGCGAGCACTTCTTCCTTCGACGCCCACCGCGACGCGACCGGCCGGCCGTCGCCGTCGGAGTGGGTGAACGACAACGTCGTCGAGAACCCGAGCCCACCCGCGGCAAGCGACTCGTGCATGACCGCGACCATCAGCGCGAGGTCGGCTTCGGTCGCCTCCCCGCCGACGCTGCGCGCGCCCATCACATTCCGGCGCACCGCGCAGTGCCCGACGAGGAACCCGACGTTGAGCCCGACGTTGCCGTCGAGTGCGTCGAGGTAGTCGCCGAACGTGCGCCACGTCCACGGCACGCCCGTCTCCAACGCGGGCAACGGCATGCCTTCGACCTTGGCCATCATGCGGCGCAGGTAGTCGGCGTCGTCGGGTTCGAGCGGCGCGAGCGTGAAGCCGCAGTTGCCCGCGATCATGCTCGTGACGCCGTGCAGGTTCGACGGGCTGGCCGCCGGGTCCCAGAACAGTTGCGCGTCGTAGTGCGTGTGCGGGTCGACGAACCCGGGCGCGACGACGAGGCCGGTCGCGTCGATGACCTCGGTCGCATCGTCGGTGACCTCGCCGACCGCGACGATGCGGCGGCCCTCGATGCCGACGTCGGCGCGCCGGGCCGGTGCGCCGGTGCCGTCGACGACCATGCCGCCTCGGATCACGCAGTCGAGCATGGGGCCTCCTACCCGCCCGACTTCTTCGCCGCCCGGCGGGCGTCCTTCTGCTTCGCCGCCGCGGTTGCTGCGGCGTCGCGCTTCTTCGCTTCGGCGGCCCGGCGGGCGTCTTTCGTCGCCTTGCGCTGGGCTCGCTTCTCGGCCTGGGCCTCGTCGTCGCGCACCGGGGCGGCACCGGTGGCGGCGAACGCCGAGGGCTCGTCGTCGAGGGGTGTCGGTTCGACGGCCCCCGCGAACCGCTCGTCGGTCTCGAGGATCTCGGAGAACACGGCTTGGCAGCGGGCGTCGCTGGCGCCGTAGCTCGCGAGCATCAGCCGCGCGGTCGGCAGTCCATGGTGTTCGATCACGCCGGGGAGCACGTCGAGCATGTCTTCGCGTGACGGGTTCTCGGACCGGTCGCCGAGCGCGGCGATCGTCTCGTCGTTTACCGCCTCGCACAGGGCGAAGGCGACCGTGAGCTGGCGCGCGGGCGGGACGCTCCTGACCTTGCGCCGGACGAGCCCGACGAGGGCGTCGCCGAGGCGCATGGCCGCCTTGGGCAGTTGCAGATCGACGGCGACTTCGAGGCGGTTGGTTTCGCTCATCGTCGCGAGCGCACGCCGGGTCGACTCGTCGTCCATGGCCGCCAGAGCATCGGCCAGCCGTGCGAGGTGGGCTCGGGCCGGCTCGGCCGCCCCCTCGTCGCCGTTAGGCGCCTCGTCCAAGTCGGCTGCGTCGTCCACGTCGTCGTCCTTCACGAGGCGGCAGCTTCGCGCGCCGGGAGTGAGCTCGTTGGAACCGCGGAATAGTGCGAACGGCCTATATCAGTTCCTGGGTGCTCGCACGTTATCCAGCTCAAGGCCCATTTCCATGTCAGCTCGCCAGAAGCCAGAAGCCAGAAGCCAGATGGACGTGGACCTCGGTATTCGACAGGTTGCAGCAGGGGGGATGCGCCAGACATCCACCGAGTGCGTACGCCGCACTCGGTATTGAGGTCGTCGTCGCGGGTAACTGCGACGTCGCCCCGGAGGGAGGGTGGTTATCCCCTTTTCCACCCTCCCTCTTCGGTGCTCGCTTCCTTCGAAACCGGAACGTCTTCCCGCCACGGACCGGATCTGACGCTATCGTCGCCTCTCCCATGGCCAGCTTCGCCGACCGTCATATCGGGCCGAGCGCCGACGAAGAACGCGCGCTCCTCGACGCGGTCGGATTCGCGTCGCTCGAAGCGCTCGTCAGCGCCGCGGTCCCCGCCGCAATTCGCGATAACGACGTCCTCGGACTCGGCGAACCGGTCTCGGAGCACGACGCCCTCGACCGCCTGCGCGAGCTCGCCGGCCGCAACGAGGTGTTCACGTCGCTGATCGGGCTTGGTTACAGCGACACGCTCACGCCGCCCGTCATCGTGCGCAACGTGCTCGAAAATCCGGCGTGGTACACGGCCTACACGCCCTACCAGCCGGAGATCAGCCAGGGTCGCCTCGAAGCGCTCCTGAACTTCCAGACGATGGTGTCGGATCTCACGGGCATGGATCTCGCCAACGCGTCGCTGCTCGACGAGGGTACGGCCGCGGCCGAGGCGATGACCATGCTGTGGCGGCTCAACGCCAAGGCGGGCAACGTGTTCGCCGTCGACGACGACTGCCACCCGCAGACGATCGACATCGTGCGCACTCGCGCCGTTCCCCTCGGCATCGACATCGTGGTCGGCGACCCCGACGCGCTCCCGGCCGACGGTGTCTTCGGCGTGTTGCTGCAGTACCCGGGGAGCAGCGGCCGCCTGCGCGACGACCGCGCGTTCATCACGCGTGCGCACGCGCAGGGCGCGCTTGTGGCCGTTGCCGCCGACCTGCTCGCGCTGGCGCTCGTCACGCCGCCCGGCGAGATGGGTGCCGACGTCGTGGTCGGTTCGTCGCAACGGTTCGGCGTGCCGCTGATGTTCGGCGGGCCGCACGCGGCGTTCATGGCGACGCGCGACGAGTACAAGCGCACGCTGCCGGGCCGGCTCGTCGGCGTTTCGGTCGACGCCCAGGGCCGCACCGCGTTCCGGCTGGCGCTTCAGACGCGTGAGCAGCACATCCGTCGCGAGAAGGCGACGAGCAACATTTGCACGGCGCAGGTCTTGCTCGCAGTCGTCGCCGGGCTGTACGCGTCGTACCACGGTCCCGACGGCCTGCGCTCGATCGCGCGGCGTGTCCACCGGCTGGCCGCTGTCCTCGCGACCGGGTTGCGCGACGGTGGAGTCGAGATCGTGCACGACTCGTTCTTCGACACCGTCACGGTGCGCGTGACCGGGCAGGCGGCCGCGATCGCCGGCGCGGCGCGTGAGCGCCGCGTGAACCTGCGCGAAGTCGACGCCGACACGCTCGGTATCGCGCTCGACGAGACGACCACCCCGGCCATCGTCGCGGCGGTCTGGGAAGCGTTCGGTGTCACCGCGAACTTCGACGTCGTCGACGCCCGTACCCAGGCCGCGCTCCCCGAGGCGTTGCGCCGCACGTCGGAGTTCCTCACGCATCCCGCGTTCCACCGCTATCGGTCAGAACACCAGATGCTGCGCTACCTGCGCCGCCTCGCCGACCGCGACCTCGCGCTCGACCGCACGATGATTCCGCTCGGGTCGTGCACGATGAAGCTCAACGCAACGGCCGAGATGGAAGCGATCACGTGGCCGGAGTGGGCGCGCATGCACCCCTTTGCGCCGCTCGAGCAGGCGCAGGGATACGTCGAGTTGTTCGCCGACCTCGAACGCTGGCTCGCCGAGATCACCGGCTACGACGCCATCTCGCTGCAACCCAACGCGGGCTCACAGGGGGAGTATGCGGGCCTGCTCGCGATCCACGCGTACCACCACGACCGCGGTGAGGACGCGCGCGACGTCTGCCTCATTCCCGCCTCCGCGCACGGCACCAACGCGGCGAGCGCGGCGATGGCCGGTATGCGCGTCGTCATGGTCGCCTGCGACGACAACGGCAACGTCGACCTCGACGACTTGAAGGCGAAGGCGGTCGAGCACTCCGACCAGCTCTCGGCGCTCATGGTCACGTACCCGTCGACGCATGGTGTCTACGAGGAACAGATCCGGGAGATCTGTTCGGTCGTGCACGACCACGGCGGCCAGGTGTACCTCGACGGCGCCAACCTCAACGCGCTCGTCGGTGTCGCCCGCCCCGGCGCATTCGGCGCCGACGTGTCGCACCTCAACTTGCACAAGACGTTCTGCATCCCGCACGGCGGCGGCGGCCCGGGTGTCGGCCCGATCGGCGTGAAGGCGCACCTCGCGCCGTACCTGCCGAACCATCCGCTGCGACCCGAAGCCGGCCCCGCGACCGGCGTCGGTGCGATCAGCGCCGCGCCGTGGGGCTCTGCGGGCATCCTGCCAATCCCGTGGGCGTACATCACGATGATGGGCGCATCGGGGCTCACGCGCGCGACGCACGTCGCGATCCTCAACGCCAACTACCTCGCCCGCCGGCTCGAGGCGCACTTCCCGGTCCTCTACACGGGAGCGAACGGGCTCGTCGCGCACGAGTGCATCGTCGACATCCGGCCCGTCGCCGCGAAGTCGGGCATCTCCGTCGACGACATCGCCAAGCGCCTTGTCGACTACGGCTTCCACGCGCCGACGATGTCGTTCCCCGTCCCGGGCACGCTGATGGTCGAACCGACCGAGTCCGAGGACAAAGCCGAGCTCGACCGCTTCGTCGAGGCGATGGCCGCGATTCGCGGCGAGATCGACCGCGTCGCGGCGGGAGAGTGGCCCGCCGACGACAACCCGCTGGTGCACGCGCCGCACACCGCGGAAGACGTCGTGAGCGACAACTGGGACCGCGCCTACCCCCGCGAGATCGCCGCGTTCCCCGTCGGCGGTTTACGCCACACGAAATACTGGCCGCCGGTCGGCCGCATCGACGGCGCCTACGGAGACCGCAACGTCATGTGCGCCTGCCCCCCCGTCGAGGCGTACCAATAACCCCGTGCGTCGGTAGGGGGTAACTATTCCCCTCTATCGACGCCCCATGCGGGTGGCGCCGAAGCCACCGGGGGTGGCGCCGTCGGTGCGGACGTAGCGGTGCGCGAAGACCCAGCGGTCGCCGTCGGGGACGTAGCGGTCGCGGTAGCGGCCCCAATGGTCGAGCCCGGCCTCGGTCACGACCATGAAGTAGCTCGACCCGGTCGCCTCCGCCGGCGACGCGACGTCGATCAACAGGTTGGTGACGTTGTGGCGGATGTGCGGGTTCTCGACCGTGGCCGCGAGATCGCCCTTCACGTCGCCCAGGAACGAACGGATCGCGTTCCGACCGGCGTGCGGAGGTTCACCGTGAACCTCCAGCACGCCGTCGTCGGCGAACAGCAAGGCAAGTTCGTCGAACCGGCCGCGGTCCGCGCAATGCGCGTAGCTTGCAACCGTGTGACGAATCGCCTCGCGCGCCGTCAACTCCCACAGCTCCACGAACGGAAGCTAGCGCGCGGCCCCCACCGCGTCGGCGCGCTCCATCGCGGCGCGTAGTGCGTCGGCGAATTGCCGCTCCGGTCGGTGGCGCACCGAACTGTCGTACGCGCTGAATCGGGGTCGTACTCCCGGAAGGTCGCGCATCCGCGGTGCCGGTCGAATGTCGACGTGCTGCAACGTCTCGAATGCCAGCACGATCAGTTCGAACGCAGTGCGGTCGCCACCCAGATCGGGGTGCGTAGCAAGAACCCGAGCGCGAAATGCGCGTCGAATGTCGTCGAAGCTCGCATGCTCGCAAACGCCGAGCAAGGAGCGTGCGTGTCGGCCGTCCATGGCCCACCTCGTCCTTGAGTTGTGGTTCCTTCGCCGCGAATCCTTTCGCGACGGGATCCAAATCGGCGTCGGCGTGGCCGATCTGAACTAGGCGGGGCGGAATTGGACGAGCGTCACTGAATCGGTGACGGGCTCCAGTTCGGCCTGCATCGCCAGGCCCAGGCGCAATTCCGACGGACCTGCCCCCCGGAGGTTGCCGACCAGCCGGGGCCCCTCCTCGAGTTCGACGACCACGACCGCGTACGGAGGCTCGAACGCAGGGTCGAGGGCCTGGTGGGTGACCGTCCACGAGAAGACCCGGCCCCGGCCCGACGCCGGCTCCCACGCGGCCGCCACCGATCCGCACGCGGCGCAGCGATGCCGGGGCGGGTGCCGCCACACGCGGCAGGCGGAACACCGCTGGAGCCGCAACTCCCCGCGGGCAAGCCAGCCGTAGTACTCGGCGTTCGGCCCGACCGGGTCGGGGAGCATTCGCATCAGCGGTCCCTCCCGAGGATCACGAGGCTGCCGTCGCCGAAGTCGCCCCACCCGGTGACGCACCCGACCTCCGCGCCGTCGACCTGCATCGCACCGCCGTCGCCTCGGAGTTGGCGGACCGCTTCGACGACGTGGTTCATGCCCCACATGTGTCCTTGCGACAGCAATCCGCCGTGCGTGTTCGTGGGGAATGCGCCACCGTGGGCCAGTGTGCCGCCGCGCACGAACGCGCCTGCCTCGCCGCGCTCGCACAGGCCGAGCGCTTCGAGCTGGAGCAGCACGACGTACGTGAAGCAGTCGTAGATCTGGAGGAAGTCCATGTCGCGCGGCCCCACGCCGGCCATCGCGAACGCGTGCGGCGCGGCGTCGGTGAGACCGATGCGAAACGGGTCGGACCGGTTGGCGATGTCGTCGGCCGGGAACGGGTGGCCTTCGGCGGCGCCGAGCACCACCGCGGGCGCATGCGGCAGGTCACGCGCCCGTTCGGTGGAGGTGACGACGACGGCGGCCGCGCAGTCGGTCTCGACGCAGCAGTCGTACAGGCGAAACGGTTCCGACACCCAGCGCGCGGTGAGGTAGTCGTCCATCGTGAGCGTTTTTCCACGCATCAACGCCTTCTCGTTGTGCTGCGCGTGCGCCCGGAACGCGAGCGCGACCTCGCCCGTGTCCGTGTCGAGTGTCCCGTAGAGGTGCTTGTGGCGCATCGCGATCCACGCGTAGAACTGCACCGCGGCGCGCGCGCCGTACGGGAGGTAGAAGTCGAGTACGACGTCGCCGACTGCGCCCGCGTCGAGCCCGCGGCGCGGGCGGGGAATGCCTTCCCGCGGCCGGAACGCCGAGTAGCCGTTCCACCCGACGACGACGAGCACGTTCTTCGCGACGCCGGCGCTCACCGCGAGCGCCGCGTGCTGAAGCGACGCGACCGGGCTCGCGCCGCCCATGTGCGCCGTCGCCGTATACCGCAGGTTGTCGATCCCGAGATTGGCGGCCAGCTCTTCACTCGACGTGTAGCCCGGCGGCGGCACGATCCCGTCGATGTCGGCCACCGTGAGCCCGGCGTCGGCGATCGCGGTGTCGGCCGCCTGGAGCATCAACTCCACCGGCAGATGCGGTGACCCGCGCACGTAGTCGGTCTCGCCGATCCCGACGATCGCCGCCTTCCCCGCGAACCTTTGCATCGCCGGGGAACGTAGCGTGGCCGGATGCGCCGGCTCCTGTTCGTGATGCTCGCCTCCGTCGCCCTCCTCGCCGGGTGCGGGAGCGACGACGATGTCGAGACGACCGGTCCCCCCGAGCCGACTACGACCCTCGGCCCGGACACAGCGGTCTCGTCGCCCCCGGTCGATCCCGGTGCGCCCGCCGAACCGGGCGGCGCCGAGCGGGTCGAACCGGTCGGCAACGCGGTCAACGTGAATCCGGTGTCGTTCGATCCGAGCGAGGCCGAAGCCGTCGACGGCGGGGTCCTGATCCGGTTCTGGGGCGGCGTCGCGCCATGCTTCGTCCTCGACCGCTACGAGGTCGAGGAGTCCGAGGTCGTCACGGTCAACCTCTACGCCGGATCCGATCCCTCCGACCCCGACGGTGTCTGCATCGAGCTCGCCAAGCAGTACGAGGTGCTCGTCCCGCTCCAGTCGCCGCTCGCGAACCGCGTCGTCGCCGACGGTTCGGTTTCGTAGGGCTACGGCACGACGTCGATCGACAGCGCGCGCACGTTCATCGATTTCGGCTCGCCGTACCCGACCGCGTCGCCGAACGAGACGATGCGCCCGTCCGAAAGCAACACCCAGTAGCCGCGGCCGCTGTTGCTTCCGGTGAGCGAGACCGACGTCGGGATGTCGCACCACCCGGTACCGGGCATCGATCCCTTGAACGTCGCGTCGCCGAACGTGAACACGCCGCCGTCTTTGGCGAACAGCCAATAGCCGAGGCCGGTGCCGGTCGTCGCGATGCCGATGACAGGCGCGTTCAGCTTCGTCGCGCCGGTCGATCCGTAGAAGACCGCGTCGCCGAAGCTGAAGATGCCACCGTCACTCGCGAGCAACCAATAGCCTCGGCCGGTCGGGGTCGACGCCATCGCGATGACGGGCGCGTTCAGCGGGGTCGCGCCGGTCGATCCGTAGAACGCGGCGTCGCCGAAGCTGAAGATGCCACCGTCGCTCGCGAGGAGCCAGTACCCGAGCCCGGTACCGGTCGGCGTGATCGCCGAGATGGGCGCGTTGAGCGGCGCGGTGCCCATGCCGCCGTACTGCACGGCATCCCCGAACGGATACACGGTGCCGGCCCGGTCGACGAGCCAGTAGCCCAGACCGGTCGGTGTCGGCGCGAGGTCGGCAATCAGCGGCGCGTCCGGCGCGCGCCCGGCGTTCGTGCCGCCGAAGTAGTTCGCGGCACCGAACGTGTACACCGCGCCGGCCGTGTCGACAGCCCAGTACCCGCGGTTGGCCGTCGCGTCGGGCGTGTGGTTCGGGTTCGACGGGAAGCGGCACAGTCCGCCCGCAGGGAATCCCTGCGAGAGGCGCAGCGACGTGAACGGACTGAACGGCGTGCCGTCGGGTTTGTGGATTTCGAAGTGCAGGTGCGCTTGCGTACCTTCCGCGTTCCCGCTGTCGCCCATGAACGCGACGTGCCGGCCCGCCGTCACCCTGGTCCCGACCTCGATGCCCGGCGCGAACGCGTCCTCGCGCCGGTTCGCACCGTCGTCGGTGCCGGGCGTGTCGTTGTTGATGTGCATGTACGAGTACGACCAGCCGGCGCCGTCCTTGATCGTCAGCATGTTGCCGGAGCTGCCCGACGCATCGGCGCGGATGAACGTCACGCGTCCGTCGGCCGCGGCAAGGAGGCGGTTCATCTGCCCGCCCATGATGTCGTTGCCCTCGTGCCCGCGCGAGCACCCCGACCGGCAGTCGCCGAAGTCGTCGCGGTAGCTGACCTTGCCTTCGGCCGGGAACGTGACCGGCCGGTACTCGACACCCGTCGGGCTGGTGTCGGCCGCGGCCGGGCCCGCGCCGGCGCCGAGCGCGACGGCGCCCAACAGCGCTACAAACAGGACGCGGTGACCGAAAATGGCGATTCCCCCTCGCACAGTGGACGAGGATGGGATCGGCCCAGGTCGGGAATCGCTTAAACGAACCCACGGACGAAGTTGTCAATGATTCGGTCCGATGAGAGCGCGCGATATTGTCGGGG
The DNA here is from genome assembly GCA_034408875.1 of Actinomycetota bacterium. GTDB lineage: Bacteria > Actinomycetota > Acidimicrobiia > IMCC26256 > PALSA-610 > JANNHK01. The sequence continues at coordinate 3,438 of JAWXCJ010000148.1, read as the reverse complement.
TTACCGATAGGTAACTTCACCTGCTCCGGAGGGCGACATGCCGGACTTCTCGCTCGACTTGAACGAGGACCAGCTCCAGATTCAGAAGTGGATCCACGACTTCTCGGCCGACGTCATTCGGCCCGCCGCCCCGGAATGGGACGAGCGCGAAGAGACCCCGTGGCCGATCATCGAAGAGGCCGCCCGCATCGGTCTGTACTCGTGGGACTTCGTCTTCAACGCGTTCTCCGACCCGACGGGGCTCACGTTCGCCGTCGCCTCTGAGGAACTGTCGTGGGGTGACGCCGGCATCGCGCTCGCGATCCTCGGCTCGACGCTCGGTGTATCGGGCATCGTCGGCAACGGCACGCCCGAGCAGATCGTCGAGTGGGTACCGCAGTGCTTCGGCACGCCCGACGCGCTCCAGATGGCCGCGTTCGCGGTGAGCGAATCCGACGCGGGCAGCGACGTGTCGTCGCTGCGCACGCGCGCCGTGTACGACGAAGCCAAGGACGAGTGGGTCATCAACGGCGCCAAGACGTGGATCACCAACGGCGGCATCACGCACGTGCCGACGATCCACGTTGTCGTCGCGTCGGTCGAGCCCGACCTCAAGGGCCGCGGGCACGCGTCGTTCATCGTGCCGCCCCACACGCCCGGGCTGACGATGGGCCAGAAGTTCAAGAAGATGGGTATCCGCGCGAGCCACACGGCCGAGGTCGTGCTCCAGGACGTGCGCGTGCCGGGCCACTGCCTGCTCGGCGGCAAAGAGAAGCTCGACGGCCGCCTCGCGCGCGCCCGCGAGGGTCAGAGCACCAAGGTGCAGGCCGCGATGAGCACGTTCGAGGCGTCGCGCCCGCTGGTCGGTGCGCAAGCGCTCGGTATCGCCCGCGCCGCGTACGAGTACGCGCTCGACTACGCCAAGGAACGCCACGCGTTCGGCCGGCCGATCATCATGAACCAGGCGATCGCGTTCAAGCTCGCCGACATGAAGATGCAGATCGACGCCGCCCGCCTCCTCGTGTGGCGCGCGTGCTGGATGGGTGCGACCGGCAAGAAGTTCGAAGCCGGCGAAGGCTCCATGTCGAAGCTGTACGCGGGCGAAGTCGCGGTGAAGGCGACCGAGGAAGCCATCCAGATCCTCGGCGGCGCCGGCTACGTGAAGGAACACCCGGTCGAGCAGTGGCACCGCGACTCGAAGATCTACACGATCTTCGAAGGCACGAGCGAGATCCAGCGCCTCGTGGTTGCGCGCAGCATCTCCGGCTTGCACATTCCGTAGTGGAGATCACTCGAATCGCACGCGCCCGCGCAGCCATGTCGCGAGCCACTCTTCATCGACCTCGCCGGCCGCGACCGCGAACATCGCGGCTTCCGCGTCATCGACATTCGGCGGGTCAGGCTCCCACGAGCCGTCGTTGAGATCGATGAACATGACGAGCGTCGCCCATGCGGCGCGCTTGTTTCCGTCAAGGAGCGGATGGTTCCACGCGAGTCGGCACGTGAGCACCGCTGCCTTGTCCAAGAGGTCGGGATAGAAGTCTTCATCGCCGAAGCCGGCTTGTGGCGCGTGCAGCGCGGAGTCTGCAAGGTCGACGCGAGCGGCCTTTACCAACACGCCGGCCTCGATGCCGGTGACCTGCTCGGCGAGCCAGAAGTACTCGGCTAGCGAGATGTAGCGCGTCACTCGGCGAGTCGGTCGAGCAGTTCCTTGTCGCGCTCGAGCAGGCGACGGGCCCGCTTGGTGAAGTCCTTGTCGGTGCGCACCCGCTCGACCTCGGCCGCGAGGGAGTCGACGATCAGGGCGTTCAGGCTCTTGCCCTGCACCCGGGCGACGGCCTCGGCTTGGTCGGCGAGCGCTTCGGGAAGGCGGACGGTCGTCTGCTTCGTCATGACCCTATGATATCACGACATTATGAGTCGATGAAGGCAACTGGCCCACGCACCCTGTGGCCACCGCGATTCCTACTTTCATCCCTACAAGATATTGCACGATCTTCGAAGGCACGAGTGAGATCCAACGGCTCGTCGTGGCCCGCAGCATCAGCGGGTTGCACATTCCATAGCCGCTCGCGTCAGCGGTCGAAGATGCTGACGACCTCGACGTGGAACGTGTGGGGAAATAAGTCGACGAGTTGTACCGACGTCATCTCGTAGCCGTTCGATTGCATCAGTGCCGCGTCGCGGGTGAAGGCGTCGACATCGCAGCTCACCAAGACGACGCGCGCTGCGTGCGTCCGCATGACGGTGGCGACTCCGGTGCGTTCGAGGCCCTCCCGACTCGGGTCGGCGACGACGAAGTCGCAGCGAGGCGGTCGAAACTTTGCAACGTCGGCGCGCACGACGCGGACGCCGAGCGACGCGAGGTTGACCCGCGCGTCCGCGACCGAACTGCGCGCGCGCTCGACCGCCGTCACCCCCCATCCATTCGTCGCGAGCACACCGGCGAAGAGACCGACGCCCGCGTACAGGTCGACCGCCTTGGTAGGTGTCCCACGTTCGTGCGCCGCGTCCAAGACGGCCTGAGCCAGCGCGTCCGCGCCATCGGGGCGCGATTGAAAGAACGAATCCGACGAGATACGCCAGGTGTGCCCGGCTGCTTCCTCGTGGATGAACGATCGGCGGGCATCTTCGGGAACGTCGATCTCGGCGTGCGCCGGCTGCGCCGCGGCAAGCCGTTCGCCGGTCCGGGCGCCGCACTTGAGCGTCACTTCGGTGGCGCCGTCGTACCTTCCGTGCTCGATCAGTTCGGCGAGGAGCGGGTGGGCAACCTCACACTGTGTTACCCCGACGATGTCGTGGGATCGCGCTTGGCGAAAGCCGAGCCGGCCGTCGACGACTGCCGCGCGGATCGTCGTGCGAAACGCCCATGGTGCGAGCGGTATCGACGGCCGCAGTGGCGGATGGGCAACGGCCCGGCGGGCGAGCGCTTCGACGACGATCGCTTCCTTCATGCGCAGCTGGCCATCGGGCGTGGCGTACTGCCACTGGCAACCACCGCATCCGCGCAAGAACTCCGGGCACGGAGGCGTCGTCCGGTGCGGCGACGCTTCGAGGACTGCAACCAGCCGAGAGCGAACGCGGGACTCGCTCGCCGACAGCACCTGCGCTCGGACGCGTTCGCCGGGGAGGGCCCCGCTCACATACGCATGCCGTCCGAGCGTGTCGCGCCCGACCGCGTCCCCGCGTGCGCTCATCCCCGTCGTCACGACCTCGACAAGATCAGGTTTCTCCACCACCTCATCATTGAACCAGGCGATCGGTTCCGGCACCTACACCTAGCCTGCGAAGGATGAACGACGCACTGCAGCGCGCGATCGAGGCCGACCTCGGGACGCGCATCGTGCGATCGGTGCAGGTGCAGGTGCAGGGCGGCGACTGCTTCGCCGCGTACGCCGAGGCGTTCCCGCTCGAACCCGGTTGGGAAGATCGCGTGCCGCTGCACCAGATCGCGCCGCT
>JAWXCJ010000147.1:0-3660 GCA_034408875.1 Actinomycetota bacterium | reverse complement strand
GCGTACTCGTAGCCGGGCTCTCGGAGGTCTCCGCGAACTTCGCGACGCCGCAGCAACACGCGGTGAACACCGAAGCCGTGATCCAGCTCCTCGAAGGCGGTCTCATCGACACGCCCAACCACCGCGTGCGGCGCTGAACTCGAATCGTCAGCCGATGGTGCGCGCAGTCGGCCAGTACGGCGCGCGCAGCTCCCGCTTGTTCAGCTTGCCCATCGCGCTGCGGTGCAGCGTCGTGACCACATCGATGGATCGTGGGCACTTGTGGTGCGCGATGCGTTCCCGGCAGAACGCGAGCAGTTCGGCATCCGATGGCGGACGGGCGGGATCGGCCGGTACCACGAGGGCCTTCAGCGCCTCGCCCATCTCCGCGTCCGGTACGCCGATGACCGCCACGTCGTCGACGTCGGGATGTTCGATGAGCGCGGCTTCGGTTTCGGCGGGGTAGAGGTTCACGCCGCCGGACACGACCATGTCGGAGAAGCGATCGGTGATGAACACGTATCCGTCGGCGTCGACGTAGCCGATCTCGCCGAGCGTGAAGACGCCGGGCGCGACGTGCGCTGCCGCCGATTTTTCCGGGTCGTTGTGGTACACGACCCCGCGCCCGGTCGTGTCGCGAAAGCAGAGCCGACCTTCGGTGCCTGCGGGTACCGGTTCGCCCGCGTCGTCGAGCACGAGCACTTCGAAGGGCGCGACCGCCCGGCCCACGGAGCCGGGATGCTCGAGCCACTCGGCCGACGTGATCATGCACGTCGTTCCCACTTCCGTTGCGCCGTACGCCTCGAAGAGCACGGGCCCCCACCACTCGATCATCCGGCGCTTCACGTCGTTCGGGCAGGCCGAGCCAGTGTGCACGACGAGACGCAGGCTCGTGAGGTCGTACCGGTCGCGCACCTCGGGCGCCACGGTGAGGAGTCGCACGAAATGCGTCGGGACCATCACCGACGTCTCGACGCGGTAGCGAGCGATCGCGGCGAGCGTCGCTTCGGGATCGAAACGTCCGAGGACCACGACGGGGATGCCCCCCGCGAGCAGACGCACGCCCGAGAGCGGGCCCGTGTGGTACATCGGACCGACCACGAGGTGGGTGCCGAAGACCGCGAACGGGTTCTTCGCCAGGTTCGCCAGGTGTTCGCGCATCGTGTTTCCGCCCGCGAACATCGTCGGCGGGAGATCGGTGCCCTTCGGACGCCCCGTGGTGCCCGACGTGTACATGAGGTGCGGGCGCGGCGCGATGTCGTCGGGCGGCGGGTCGGGCGGCGCGGCCGCGAGCCATTCCTCCCACGACTCGATGCCGTCGATGCCGTCGCAGCGCCAGCCGATGACGCGCGTGACACCGGCTTCGCGTGCGGCGGTGAGCGCGACCTCGGCGGTCTCGGGCCCGGTGAGCACCGCCGCCGACTGCGAGTCGGTGAGGATGTACGCGAGCTCGCCCGCGGTCAGGTGGAAGTTGCCCGGCACAGTCGACACCCCCGCGAGGAGCGCGCCCAGGTGCGCAAGCACGCACTCGGCAGAGTTCTCGGCGAACACCGTCACCCGACGGTCGTCCCCGAGCGCCCCCGATGTGGCAAGGGCCAAGAACGCGTTCGCCCCGCGATGGAGCGCGTCGTGTACCTCCTCCCAGGTTCGGGCGCCGCGGGCGTCGCCGAGAGCGAACGCGTCGCCCTCGCCCGGGTCGTGGCCCGCGTCGGGATCGGGACCGGGCGCCGATGCGGGGGATGTCGTTGTCATGGCGCTCCAGCAACCTATTGCTCGGTCAATTACTCTGGCCCGCGATGACCGCCCCCGGCAACCTCCCCGACCTCCCCGACTGGCCCGACCTGGACGCATACCGTACGAGCGCGAGGGCGTGGCTTACCGAACGGCTTCCGGCGCGGTCCAAGGTCGATCCCGATGCGCCGCTCACCTGGGGTGAAGGCGAGTTCACGACCGCGGTGTTCCACAACCTCACCGAGTCCGAGCAGCGTTCGATGCTCGAACGGGCGGCCGCGTACCAAAAGGACAAGTGCGACGCCGGATACGGCGCCATCACCCTCGACCCCGAGTACGGCGGCAGCGGGTTGCCCAATCGCTACGAGCGGGCCTTCCGGACCGAAGAATCGCGTTTCGACACGCCTGACGGCACCGAGTTGTTCGGCGTCACCGTCGGCCTCATTGCGCCAACGATCCTCGCCCACGGGACCGACGAGCAAAAGCGCGAGTTCGTGCGGGCGCTCATGCGCACCGAATACTTCGCCTGCCAGTTGTTCTCGGAACCGGGGGCGGGTTCCGATCTCGCCGCCCTCTCGACGCGGGCCGATCGCGATGGCGACTCCTGGATCATCAACGGCCAGAAGGTGTGGACATCGGGCGCGCAGTTCTCGCGCTACGGCGAGTTGATCGCCCGCAGCGATCTCGATGCGCCGAAGCACAAGGGCATGACCGCGTTCATGGTGCCGTTCGATGCCTCGGGCGTGACGGTGCGGCCGATCCGCCAGATGAGCGGCGGCACCTCGTTCAACGAAGTGTTCTTCGACGACGTCCGCATCCCCGATTCGCGCCGTCTCGGCGCGGAAGGCGAAGGCTGGCGCGTCGCGCTCACCACGCTCGGCTTCGAGCGCATGAGCTCCGGCGGCGGGAGCGGGGGCGGCGGGATGCGCGTCGGCGGTTCCTGGCCGCAGGTTCTCGCTCTCGCGCGACACCTCGACTGCACTGACGACCCGGTGATCCGCCAAGACCTCGCCGACCTGTACGTGCGCGTGCGGCTGCTCGCGCTCAACGGTCGGCGTGCGCAGGCGAAGATGCGCTCCGGCCAGATGCCGGGACCGGAAGGATCGATCGGCAAAGCGCTGTGGACCCAGAGCATGGCGCGCATGACTGCGGTCGTGTCGCACATGCTCGGCCCGCGCCTTGGTGCGGACTCCGGCGAATGGGGAACGTTCGGCTGGGGTGAGCACGTGCTCGGCGCACCCGGGTACCGGATTGCGGGCGGCTCCGACGAGATTCAACGCAACATCATCGGCGAACGCGTGCTCGGCCTGCCCGGCGAGCCGCGCGTCGATCGCGATGTGCCATTTCGTGCGCTTGCCGGTCCGGCTGCGCGCTGATAACCAATCGAGACAGTTGATCCGGCGCATCCGCGTCGCGCGAGAGGAGCAACCATGGATTTCGGCTTGAAGGGCGCCAACGCGCTGGTGACCGGAGCGAGCCGCGGCATCGGTCGCGCGATCGCCGAGACGCTCGCCGCAGAGGGCGCCAACGTGGCGATCTGTGCGCGCGGCAAGGAAGGCGTCGACGAGGCAGTCATTGCGCTCTCGGCGAAGGGCGTGCAGGCGACGGGGAGCGCGTTCGACGTGAGCGACGGCGATGCGCTCAGGGGCTGGATCGCCGCGGCGGCGGAGGAGTTGGGCGGCATCGACATCTTCGTCGCGAACACGAGTGCGAGCGTCGGCGGTGGCGAGCAGTCGTGGCTGAACAACCTCAACGTCGACATCCTGCCGGTCGTGCGGGGCGTCGAGGCGGCGCAGCCGTTCCTGACGGCATCCGAGCGGGCCGCCATCGTGGTGATCAGCTCGACCGCCGCGGTCGAGACGTTCGGTCCCGGTGCGACCTCGTACAACGCGATCAAGGCCGCGCTCATCACGCATGCGAGCAACCTCGCCCAGGCGCTCGCGCCCAACG
>JAWXCJ010000146.1:0-11110 GCA_034408875.1 Actinomycetota bacterium | reverse complement strand
TTTCGGCGGGGTGGGGTGCCGCGGGGCGAGGCGCTGCTGGCGGCGGGGCAATTCGCGGAGGCCGAGGTAGCGCTGCGGGCCGAGCTCGAACGCGACCCGCGTGACGCAGCAACGCTCGTTGCGCTGGCGGGCGCGCTCGACGAGTTGGGGCGCCACGACGAAGCCGCTGCGTTCGCGCAACGGGCGATCGGGTGCGACCCGGACAACAGGCGCGCGTACGCGCTGCGGGGCATCGCGCTCGCAACGATCGGGCGGTCGAACAGCGCGATCGCGGCGCTGCAACGTGCCGTCGCGCTCGGGAACGACGACTGGTACGTACACAACGCGCTCGGCAGCGCGCTGCACCGCCAGGGCGACGTCGACGACGCCATCGCGCACCTGCGCCGGGCGACGCGGCGCGCGCCCAAGCAGGCCGTGGCCCGCTCGAACCTCGGCGGGGTGCTCACCGAGGCCGGCCACTACGACGAAGGTCGCGTCGAGCACGAAGCCGCCTGCGCACTCGAACCCGACAACGCGCGGTTCCGCATGAACCGCGCGCTGGGCGCACTGGCGAACGGCGAGTTCACGTGGGGCTTCGAGGAGTACGACTACGGGCTCGTCCCCGAACTCCGGGGCGAGCGGCGCTACCCCGAGGTCGCCCCGTGGGACGGGAGCGCGCTCGGCCAACAGACCATCGTCGTGTACCGCGAGCAGGGTCTCGGCGACGAGCTCATCTTCGGCTCGTGCTACGGCGACCTCGTCGCCGAAGCCGGGCATGTGGTCATCGAGTGCCGCGGCCGCCTCGTGCCCCTGTTCGCCCGCACCTTCCCGGGCGCGACGGTGCGCGCGACGCGAGACCAGTCGCCAATACCGCCGGTCGACGTCGCCGTACCGGCCGGCAGTGTCGCCCGCTACCGGCGCGCGACACTCGATTCGTTCCCGAGACAACGCGGCTACCTCGTGCCCGACCCCGCGCAGGTCAAGCACTGGAGCGCGTGGTTGCGCACGTTGCCCGGAACCCGCCGAGGCGTGGCGTGGTGCAGCGGCGTCGTCAACGCGACCCGCCGCGGCGCGTACCCACCGCTCGACGACTGGCAGCCAGTCTTCGCCGTACCCGACACGACGTTCGTGTGCCTGCAGTACGGCGACTCGAGCGCCGATCGGGCCGTGATCCGCGACCGCTTCGGCGTCGACGTCGTCGTCCCGCCCGATCTCGACCTGCGTGACGACCTCGACGGTGTTGCCGCGCTCGCGGCCGCGCTCGACGAGGTCGTGGCGGTCGACAACGCGGTCGCCGCGCTCGGCGGCGCCGTCGGTGCGCCGACGTCGGTCCTCGTGCCCGCGCACAGCTTCACCGCGCTCGGAACGGATCGGTGGCCCTGGCTGCCGTCGGTTCGCATCTTCGAGCGGGCACCCGGTGCCACGTGGGAGGACGCCATGGCGGCGCTCGCCCACGCCCTCAAATAGCGACCCTCAGCTGGCCGGCGGATCCCACAAGCTCGTCTTCACCCACGCGCCCGACGCGTCGCGGGCCCACACGCGCGGGTCGCGGAACCCGTCGGCCACCCGGTCGAACTCGGCCGCGGACATGCCTACGTAGTCGAGCCAGCGGATGAGGTCGCGCGGGCGCACGTCGTCGTACGCGCGCACCATCTCGATTGCCTCTTCACGCGACATCCGCCCCGACCTGACGTCTTTGCACGCGTGGTCGGTCGCCCGCCCGTACCCGAACTTCACGTACTTCAGGTAGTCGTGGGCGCCGTTCTCGTGCATGTCGTCGAGGTTCGACATCCGGCGGTATGTGCGGTCGAACGGCTCGGGCGAGTCCTGCCAGCCGTACAGCTCCTGCATGAGCGGGCCGTGCTCGCTCGCATCCCAGCCGAGGTAGTTCGAGAGGTAGATGCCGCGTGCGCCGGTGTCGTCGACCTCGTCGTCGCTCGGGTACTTCGCCCACAGCAGATCGCGTTCGGCGATACCGAGCTCCTCGTCGACCATGTCGTACCAGTCGAACCCGCGCAGCGCGTGCTCGAGCCGGGTCTTGGCCGTGAACTCGGGATAGTCGGCGTGGCTGAACATGCCGCCGAGCTCCATGAAGCCGTGTTCGCCCCAGACAATGAGCGGAACCCGGTAACGAACTGCCACCTGGATCGGCACGGTGAAGATGCCGCAGTGGCCGTGCCAGTTCATGTCGCCCATCTTGTGGAAGCACAGGCGGTTCATCTTCTTCAGCAGTTCGACACCGGGCCGCACGACGATGTGGTCGCAGTCGAACACCTCGCGCATGCGGTTCAGGTTGTATTCGCCCGCGGGGAGGTAGTTGTTGCCGTGATACGTGACGAGGAGCGGCTTCAGACCGAACATCTTCGTGACGACGTGCACCTGCCAATAGCTGTCCTTGCCGCCCGATACGCCGACGATGCAGTCGTAGTTCGAGCCGTCGCTGCGGTAGCTCTGGAACAGGTCGCCGAGTTCGCGGCGCCGGCGGTCCCAGTCGATGTCGGCCTTCTGCGCGGCGACCCGGCACGCGCTGCACACGCCGTTGCCGTCGTAGGTGAGCGGTGTGGCCGACGCGGCCGGCATCACGCAACGCGCGCAGTACGACATCGGCGGTGCGCCCCCGGGTCCCCACAGCACCTGCGCCGCGCTCGACTGGACCGGGTTCACACCCGCACCTCGACGCCCGCACGCTGCAACGCCCGCTTGGCGTTGCGGTCGCTGAGCTCTTTGAAGTGGAAGATGTTCGCGGCGGCGACTGCCGATGCCCCCGCCGCGACCGCGGCGGCCAGGTGCTCATACGTGCCGACGCCGCCCAACGCGACGACCGGAATGTTGACGGCGGCACTGACCTCACCGATCAACTCGAGGTCGTACCCGGCGCCGGTGCCGTCGCGGTCGATCGACTGCAACAGGATTTCGCCCGCGCCGAGGCCCTCGACTTCACGGGCCCACTCCTGCGGGCGCAGCCCGGTCGAGCGGCGGCCGCAGTCGACGTAGACCTCGGACCGCCCGTCGGTGTTCCGGAGCACGTCGATGCCGACGACGATGGCCTGGTTGCCGAACCGGCGGGAACCGGCCGTGACGAGGTCGGGCGTGTCGAACGCGGCAGTGTTCACGGAAATCTTGTCGGCGCCGGACGCAAGCAGCACCTGCATGTCGTCGAGCGATCGAATGTGGCCACCGAACGTGAGCGGCATGAAACACGTACGCGATACGTGTTCGAGGATTTCCAGCGCCGAGCGCAGATCGTCGACCTTGTGGTCGTCGCGCCCGATGTCGTACCCGACGACGTCACCGTCGGGGCGGCTGATGTCGAGGTAGATGAGTTCGTCGACCGCCCACTCGCTGAACCGGGCGACTTCGTGGAGCGGGTACCCGATCACCTGGTGTTCGGCGAACTGCTCGCTGCGCACGAGCCGGCCGTTCATCAGGAGCAGGCAGGGAATGAGGCGCGTCTTCAGCACGGTCAGCCGACCGCCAGAAACGCGCGCAGGAGGGTGAGGCCGGCCCGGTGACTCTTCTCGGGGTGGAACTGCACTCCGAAGATGTGGTCACGCTGCACCGCGGCTGCGAACCGTTGGCCGTGCTGCGTCACCGCGACGGTGGCGGACGCAGCGGCCGCAAGCGCGTAGGAGTGCACGAAGTAGAACGCGGCCGGTTCCGGAAGGAGCGGACACGCGACCACCGGCTCGACGTCGTTCCAGCCGATGTGCGGGATGCGGAGGCCCACGGCGTCGGGCAGCCGATCGATCGTGCCGTCGATCCAGCCCAGCCCGGTGCGGTCGCCGTGTTCGGTTCCGTGCTCGGCCAGCAGTTGCATCCCGAGGCAGATCCCGAGAAACGGGCGCCCACCGGCGAGCACCGCGTCGTCGAGTGCCTCGATCCAACCGCCGTCGCGGAGCGCGGCCATCCCGTCGCCGAATCCGCCCACACCGGGGAGGACGACGTGCGTCGCCGCCGCGAGCGCCGAAGGGTTCGATGCGACCTCGACCTTGCAGTCGAGGACGGCGAAGGCGTTCTCGACCGACCGGATGTTGCCGATCCCGGCGTCGACCAGCGCGACTGCGGGCTCCATGCCGTTTCATCGGCAATTCAGGCCCCCGGTCGAGCCGTTCCGGGGTCGTCCGGGCGCTCAGCATGGGACCGAAATTGCCGATGTAGGGGCGTGATCCCGTACGGCCGGCAGTCGATCGACGAAGACGACGTCCAAGCGGTCGTCGACACGTTGCGCGGCGACTGGCTGACGACGGGACCCGCGGTCGAACGGTTCGAGGACGCACTGCGGGGTGTTACGGACGCCCGCCACGCAGTCGTCTTCTCGAACGGCACGGCCGCGTTGCACGGCGCGTTGTGGGCAGCGGGTATCGGCACCGGCGACCGCGTGCTCACGTCGCCGCTCTCGTTTTCGGCGAGCGCGAACTGCGCGCTGTACGTCGGGGCGACGCCGGGGTTCGTCGACATCGACCCGAAGACCCTCAACCTCGACCCCGGTGCGGTGCGCGAGTGCGAAGCGCTCGTCGCCGTGCACTACGCGGGACTCCCGGTCGACCTCGCCGCGCTGAGGAAGCGACCGCGCGTCGTCGTGGAAGACGCGGCGCACGCCCTCGGTGCGCACACGCCGGACGGTCCCGTCGGAAACTGCGCGCGCTCCGACATGTGCACGCTGTCGTTCCACCCGGTGAAAGCGATCACCTCGGGTGAAGGCGGCGCAGTCACGACCAACTCCGACGAGCTGGCCACGCGGCTGCGGCAGTTCCGTTCGCACGGATCGGTCGCGCACCCCGAGAAGGGTGGCTGGTACTACGAGATCGAGGATCTTGGTTACAACTACCGGCTCACCGATTTGCAGTGCGCGCTCGGCGCGTCGCAGGTCGCGAAACTCGAACGGTTCGTCGTTCGCCGCAACGAGATCGCGGCCCGGTACCGCGATCTGCTCGCCGACTACCCGGTAGAGCTGCCGCCCGAGGCCCCGATTGGGTCGCGTCACGCGTACCACCTGTTCCCGATCCGGGTCGCGGACCGTCGGCATGTGTACGACGACATGCGCGAGGCAGGCATCGGCGTGCAGGTGCACTACGTGCCCATCCACGTACACCCCGTATACGCCCGGCTCGGCTGCCGTCCCGGCGACCATCCCGAGGCCGAGAAGGCCTACGAGGGCCTGCTCTCGCTGCCCATGTATCCCGACCTGACGGACGCCCAACAGGACGACGTCGTGGCCGCCCTGGGGGCTGCCCTCCGTTAAGCGGGGCGGCGTGAGCTCTCACCCGGGGGGCCGGGGATTTCAGTCCGCGTTTCTCCGCGTCCAGAAGGCGTCGTGGTATGGCGCGGGACCTTCCACCGACCAGCTCAACCCGGTGTGCGCCGGCTCCATGTCGATGCGCTCGTACCCGGCGAAGTAGCCCTCGTAGTGCGGCATCCGAACGGGGCGCAACACGCCGCCCTCGCCCGGCCGGCCGCGCTCCTTGCCGGTGAAGCACTGGTGCAGGTAGAGGAAATCCGCGTACTCCGAGACGCGTTTCGCGTACTCGTTGACCGCGGCCGGTTCCATCTCGCCGAAGCTCGCCGCGTTCCAAAACAGAGTGCGGCCGCAATCAGCCAGATCGCCAATGCGGAAGTTCCCCCCGAACGCGACGCGCCCGGGCGCGGGAACCAGCCGCTCATGTTCACGCGACTCCCGATACGGGATCACGTGCTGCGGAATCGCGGCGCTCAGGTAGCGCTCGGCGATGTAGAGCTGCGGAGCGAGGTCGAGCTGCACGATCGCAAGATGCGGATGCAGCACCGAAAGGATCTCGGCCTGGCGACCCGCTCCGGACCCGAGCTCGACCACGGTGTCGATCGCGGCCAGATCGACGCGGGCCGCCGCGTACGCGTACCGCAGGTAGTAGCTCAACGCCGAGGGCGTGAGGAAGCGGCCGTCGACCTCGAATCCGAACGGGTTACCGGCGCGCGAAACCGAGAGTTCGTCGATCGAACGGACACCGGCGTGTCCGGCGGCCGCGCGCCGGCACCGCTCGTAGCCGCCTTCGTAAACGTCGAGCAGCGTCGGGCCGGCTTCGAACAACTGACGGCCGGCGACGACCTGATCGTTGAGCTGGCTCACGATGCCACCCACGACCTCGCCCAAGCGCGCGTCCTCGACCCTGACCTCCGACACGACGCGCGGCAACGGGTCGGTGGCACCGAGGCTCGGGAAGTTGCCCGCCCGGCTCCGGCGAAAGTCACGAAGGCCCAACCGCAGCTCTTGGATCGTTCCGTGGAAGTAGCTCGCCCAGTAGTTCGTCGGCTGCCAGATCGGATCGGCGGCCGCGAGGTCCGCGATCATCGTGTCGAGGAGCGCGACGTCGTCGACGACCTGGACGTCCGAAGAGTCGAGAACCAACGAAAGCTGCACCGCACACTCCAAAATCGGGGTCAGACCCGGGTGGGAACTCCGGCCGCGGCGAGGAACTGCTTTGCTTCCATCGGCGTCTGCTCGGTGAAGTGGAACATGCTGGCCGCGGCCACCGCCGATGCACCGCCGTCGCGGAGGGCGTCGAGCATGTGCGCGAACGTTCCCGCGCCACCCGAGGCGACGACGGGGATCGAGACCGCACCGCTGACGCCGGCGATCGTCTCGACGTCGTAGCCCTGCATGACGCCGTCGCGTTCGATCGACTGCAGCAGGATCTCGCCCGCCCCCAGCCGTTCCATCTCCCGCGCCATTTCGACCGCGTTGTAGTTCGTGCGGGTGGTCCCGGAGCGAATCCATACGTCGCTGCCGACGGTGTCGATCGACACCACGACACACTGCGCGCCGAAACGATCGGATGCCAACCGCACGATGCCCGGGTCTTCGATCGCGGCGCTCCCGATCACGACCTTGTCGGCGCCGACCGACAGCAACTTCCGGACGTCTTCGACGGTCCGGATGCCGCCACCCACCGCGAGCGGCATGAAGCACTCGTCGGCGAGTTCGTCGACGAGTGAGAAGTCAGGCCCGCGATCTTCGGTCGTCGCGGTGACGTCGAGGAACACCAGTTCGTCGACGTTGCGCAGGTTGTAGACCTTGATCGCCTGCATTGGGCTGCCGACCGCGCGCAACGAGTCGAACTTGATGCCTTTGACGAGCCCCCATCCCTTGTGGAGCAACGTGGGAACGACGCGGGTCTTCAGCATGTCAAACGCTCAGGAAGTTCTTGAGGAGCCGGAGGCCGTACTGCTGGCTCTTCTCGGGGTGGAATTGCACGCCGAACACGTTGTCGCGCTGCACGGCCGACGCGAACCCGCCACAGTACGGCGTCGTCGCCAACACGTCTTCGTCGTGCGCACACGCAACGTGGAAGGAATGCACGAAGTAGAAGTCGGCGCTCGGTGGAATACCCGCGAAGAGCGGCGACTCGCGCGCCGGCCGCACCTCATTCCAGCCGATGTGCGGAACCCGGCGGTCGGTAGCGGTCGGTACCAGGCGCGTCACCTGGCTGCTGAGCCAGGCCAGACCCTTGGTGTCCTCGACTTCGTGGCCGAGGTCGGCCATCAGCTGCATGCCGAGGCACACGCCGAGGAAGGGTGCCCCTTCTTCGAGGACCTGCATTCCGAGCGCGTCGTCGAGCCCGCGGCCGCGCAGGTTGCGCATTGCATCGGGAAACGCACCGACGCCCGGGAGCACGATGCGGTCGGCGTATTCGAGGTCGGAGGGAAGATCGGTGACGAACGCTTGCGCCCCCAGCGTCTCGAACGCGCGCCGCACGGAGTCAAGGTTGCAAAGTCCGTAATCGACGATCGCAACGCGTTGCTTCATTCGCTTCTGCTACTCGGGGTTGTCGTCGTTGATCTTCGTGAGGTGCTGGTCGGCACCGCGCGCCAGTTCGCCGTGCCGGTCGGTCACGAACAGCCGCTTGTTCGTAAACCGGTCGCACACGTCGATGAACTCGTCGAACGTCATGTCGATGTTCTCGAGCACGTCGTGAATCGACTTACCGAGGTACGTCCACGGGAACTTGCCGTCGTGGAGCCTCACCAGTTTCAGCGCATCTTCACGACGCAATCGGCCCCGGCGGACGTGCATCGACGCGATGTCGGTCGCGCGACCGAAGCCGTACTTCAGGTACTTGAAGTAGTCGTGAATACCCGTCTGGTGGTTGTCGAGGTTCTCGTAGTTACACAGCGAACCCTCGATCGTCTGCGGCCACGTCTCGAACCCATACGACTGGGCGAAAATCGCGTTCTGCAACCCGTCCCACGGCATGTAGTAACCGAGGAAAATTCCGGTGACGCCGACGCGCGCGAGGTCGTCGTCGTCCGGGTAGGTGTACGGAATGAGGTGCCGGGGTTCGATGTCTTCCTGGCCCACGAGATCAGTGACGCGCAGTCCGAGCAGACCGCCGAACTCTTCGAGCCAGCGGCGCGTGAGCGTGTTGCCCGTTGCGGCGGCGGCGGGGCCGCCGTACTCGTTCTGCGGGTTCTCGCCCCACACAATGAGCTTGATGCGCATCTGCACCGCGATGCGGACGGGGAGGGTGAAGATCGTGACGTGCTCGGGCCACGAGATGTCGCCCACTTGCACGAGCGCGAGCTTGTTGACCCGCCGGCGCACGATCGGGTTCGTCGTGTACTCGAGGAAGTCGACACCGAGGCCCTTGAGGTTTTCGATGTTCCGGCGCCCGATGTCGGAGAGTTCGTCTGTCGTCGCGGTGACGCAGAGCGGGTTCATGCCCAGCTCCAACATGCGGATGACCTGGGTCGTGGAGTCCTTGCCTCCGCTTACCCCGATGACGCAGTCGTACGTCGTTCCGTCCTTGGAGCGGTAGCGCTCGAGCACCGCTTCGAGTTCGACGCGGCGCGCAGCCCAGTCGACGTCGTCGCGGCCGTCGTAGTGACGGCACGCGCTGCACATTCCGTCCTCGTCGAAGAAGATGTCGGGTTTCGTCTCCGGGATCAGGCAGCTGCGGCAGTACACGATCGGCTTGGGTTCGGGCGATCGCGTATGAATCAGAGCCCTTGTCGCGGTCTCGACCCCGTCGTATTCGCTCATTGCCACACCCACTGACTACTCATACGACTTGTATCGGCTCCTGGACGGGACGCCGCAGCAGTCGGAACCCGTCTCGTTCGCCGAACGTGACGAATCCGACGGCTTCGAACGCACGAAGCGACGTCGTGTTGCTGCCGTGCACGCCGGCGTCGAGCGTGACCACCTGCGGGTCGCCCGCACAGTCGGCAACCAGGGCGATCAGCATGGCCCGGCCGTGGCCCCGGCCCCGGTGCTCGGCCGCGACGGCGATGCCCACTTCTCCGACGCCGCCGCGCACATCGGCGCGCACCGTTCCGATGTGGGTCCCGTCGACGGAGGCGACCCGCAGCCGAATACCGGGGTCGTCGAGCGCACTGCGATACCAGGCGCGGTGTTCGGTCGGCGGAATCACCCGTCCAGTCGTGCTCCAGCGCACCGCGTCGTCGTCGTTGCGGCAGGCGAGCACGAAGTCGCAGTGCTCACGGCTCGCGGGCTCGAGGACGATCGCACCGACCGGGTCGACGGCCCGGGGTCCCATCACGTTCCACGCGTCCCGCCACGAGAACCGCCCACCCCCCATCCGCGCCACGAGGGCGCGGATGAACTCCAGGTCGTCGGCCGTGTCGACCGTCCACCACTCGCGCCCGAGCCACGCGTCGTTGCGCAGGTTCGCGAGACGGAATCGTTCGGGTCGCCGGTAGAGGAACGGCGTGACGTGCTCGCGTTCGCCGGGGTCGGTCGCCTCGGTGTGTGCGGTCAACAGCGCGGACCGGGTCATGACTTCGACGTCGAGACCCTTGGGGAACGTGCGGGGAAACACGTTCGCGGTGTAGTCGGCGCCGGATTCGAGATGACGGGCGAGGACCGCGGCGACGAGGTCGGGGTCGGTGAGCGGGCAGTCGGCCGTGAGGCGAATGACATGCTCGGCCGGGTGCGTGGCGTCGAGCGCGCCGACGAAGCGGGCGAGGACATCGGCCTCGGGACCGCGCACGACACCGAACCCGGCCATGCGCGCGACGTCTTCGATGATGTCGTCCCGGTCGAGGTCGCTGGTTGCGACGACGACGTCGGCGTGGTCGAGGCCGCGGAGGCGCTCGAGCATGAAGCGGAGCATCGGGCGGCCGCCGAGATCCTGGAGCACCTTGCCCGGGAGGCGGGTGGAACCGGTCCTCGCCTGCACGACGCACAGCACCGGCTTCATCGCGCCAACTCTTCGGCGACACGCTGCGGGCCGCGGCCGTCGATGGCCTCACGCGCGGCCGCCGCGAGCGCGACACGCCGGACCGGGTCGGAAACGAGTTCGGCGACGACCGACGCCACGGTGTCGACCGCGGCGGGAGCGACCGCGCCCGACGCGGTCAGGGCATCGACCGCGACGCGCTGGTTCTCTGCGATCGCGACCGCGACGACCGCCCGTCCGAGCGCGCACGCTTCGAGCATCGACACACCACCCGCGGTGACGACGATCGGTGCCGCCGCGAGTTCGTCAGCCAATGTGGGCGGCGCAACGATGCCTGTCACGCCGTCGGGAACCGCCGTCGCACCCCACGGCCCGACGACGAGGCGCACGTCGACCTCGGGCTGCGCGGCGTGTACGGCGGCCGCGATGCGGGCACCGATACCGACCGCGTCGGCCGCGCCCGTCGTGACGAGCACGCGGGTGACCGCCCCGCGGACGTCCACGACCGCGACCCGCGTCTGCGGCACGGCGACGAGTGCGTACTGCGCGCCGGCAAGCACCCGGCCCGCGCGGCGGTGGTGGGCACCGTCGGCACCGGGCGACGGGTCGATGACGACGCCAACGGCGAGGTCGCGGGCAAGGTCATCGACGGCGACGACGAGTTCCGCGTCGATGTTCATCTCGTCGGCGCGCACACGATACGAATCGACGACGACCAGAGCCGCGGCGATCGAGCGGTCTCCGTCGATCGCGGTGAGCCGGCAGGAACGGCCGCGAGCGTGGAGTTCGAGCGCGAGGGCTTCCATCCGGCGCCGGTGTCCGAGCCCGACACCACGACCTTCGTCGAACAACAGGGCCATAACCATGGCTCCCTCACTGCGCCGTCCGTGGCTCCGTTGCGTCCGCACGTTCACATGGCTCCCTCACTGCGCCGTCCGTGGCTCCGTTGCGTCCGCACG
>JAWXCJ010000145.1:0-10893 GCA_034408875.1 Actinomycetota bacterium | reverse complement strand
CCCACCGCGACGGCGCCACGCACCATGTACACGACACCGGACACCACGAGGATCACAGCAATCAACCAGAGCAGAAACAGCATTTGGTCTCCTTGTCCGGCAAAACCTATAACCCGGCGGGTACCGGACCAAGTCTCTCGTAGTGACGAGCGAGCTCGGACGCATATTCTCGCCGAGCGTGTCGCGGTGCGCGCCGACCCATTCCCGCAACGACGTCGGCGCGGTTGTCGGTCCGTCGACGCTGACGAGGCCGGCCATCATGCCGTCGAGTTCCTCGCGCGTGAGCAGGACATCGCGCACCGCGACGCTCAGCCCGCGTGCCAGTGTCGCGACGATCCAGGCGGGCGCGTGGATGATCTTCGAGCTGCTGCCGACGGTGTCGCGCAAGAGGTCGACGAGTTCGTTGAACGTGTACGTCTCGGGGCCGACGGCATCGACGACGACGTCGTCGCGCCGCTCGCCGAGTGCCGCGCACAGCGCCGCGAGGTCGATGTTGTTCAACAAGATGTCTTCCCGGCCGAAGACGACCGTCGGTCGCACGATTGCGAACGGCACGCCGCACTCGCCCAGAGCGCGTTCGACGCCCGCCCGGCGGGCCGCGTCGAAGAGGAGTCGGGAGTTGGCAACGGCGTCGTCGAACCGCACGACTCCGTGGGCGAAGCGCACCCAGTACGTGTTGTAGAGGGTCCGGGCGCCCTCGAGAGACTTCGCGAGCGCGACGGGATCGTCGAAGCGGTAGCGAGCCATCTCGAGGTCGGCGCCGAACGGGTTGGGCCGGTCCGGGTGGTACGTCAGGGTGCGGACCGTTCCGCGCTGGGCGACGAGGCGTTCGGTCAGGTACCGGCCCGTGGAGCTGAGTGCACCGGTGACGACGTCCATGCCATACCTCCTGAGCGAGTGCTCTGGGCATACGCTTAAATCATGAGGAAGGCAAGGCCGGCTGGAAGGATCGGCGCGGGGGTCGCTCGGCGAGCTCCCGACCGACGTCGACTACGTGTGCAACTTCGGGGTCGTGAAGTCGAACCGCTGGGACGTCGACATCGCCGGCAACGCGGAAGCGGCCGGGCTGCTGATGGCGCCGAACCGCTTCAACCCGATCCACGAAGACGACATCATCGCGATGCTGCCCGGCCTGTTGGCCGCGGCGACGGTGCCCGCGACGATCGTGAACTGGGGCGGCGACGAGACGACGAGCGTCGACGACGGCGGCATCCCGACCGACAACACCCGCCGCCTCGAGATGGTCGGTTCGACCAAGGTCGGATGGCGCGACGGAATGCGTCGTATGGTTGCCGCTCTCGACTCGGGTGAAGGACGAACATGATGCGGAATCGGGCGGGGCGCAGCGCGCTCATCCTTGCGCTCGCGATGACCGTCGCACTCGGCGCGTGCAGTGGTGGCGATGACGACGACAGGGTGGCGGCAGACGACCAGGAACAGTCCGCCGCCGACGAGCCGACCGACGACGCAAGCGCGGTAACCGAAGCCACGACCGCGGTCCCGGCGTACGACGGGTACACGAGCGAGGTGTACGGCGCCGCCGACAAGTGGATCTGTCGCCCCGATCTTGCCTCCGACGTGTGTCGGGAGAACCTCGACGTGACGTCGGTCGCGGCCGACGGTACGACGACGGTCACCGAATCCTTCGCCGCCGATACGCCGATCGACTGTTTTTACGTGTACCCGACGCTCAACTTCGGCGACGAAGGCAATACGACGTTCGACGCGCCGGCCACGGGACTGGAGATCGGGTCGGCGCACGCGCAGGCCGCGGCGTTCAGCAGCGTGTGCCGGGTCTTTGCCCCGCGCTACCGGCAACTCACCCTCGGTGGGTTCGCGACGGGGGACCGCGAACTTGCCTACGGCGACGTCGCCGACGCGTTCAAGCACTACATGGCGAACGACAACGAGGGTCGCGGCGTCGTGTTGATCGGGCACTCGCAAGGTTCGGGCCATCTCGCCGCGTTGCTCGCAGAAGAGTTCGACGACGACTCGGCCATGCGCGAACGGCTGGTCAGCGCGCTGCTGATCGGGAGCGGCGTCGAGGTACCGCAGGGCGAAGACGTCGGAGGCACGTTCGAGAACATCCCCGCGTGTCGTGAAGCGTCGCAGACTGCGTGCGTGATTACGTACGCGTCGTTCCGAGCCACGGCACCGCCACCGGAGAACTCCTTCTTCGGTCGCCCACGCGAGGGCGAGGGCCAGGCGTTGTGTACCAATCCGGCGGCGCTCGCCGGCGGCGCGGCCGATCTCGACCTGCAGTTTCCGGCCGCATCGGCCGCGTACGCCCCCGGGTCGGAAGGTGCGCCGATCGATACCGGATTCATAACGATGCCGGGGTTGCTGTCCGGCGAGTGCGTCGAACGCGACGGCTTCACGTACCTCGAAATCACGGTGAACGCCGACCCGGCCGATCCGCGCACCGACACGATCGGCGGCGACCTCACGCCCGAGTGGGGACTGCACGCGGTCGACATCAGCCTCGCGCTCGGCGACCTCGTCGAAGTCGTGCGCACGCAATCCGAAGCGTTCGCGGGCTAGTCGTCGTCGGCGAGGAGCCCGACCAGCTCGCGGGTGTCGAAGGGCGACTCGGTCATGGGCCCAAACAGTAGGGTCGGTTCCGTGGAACCGGTGGTGCTCGACGGCCTGGAGCGGGTGCTCGTGGTCACGGCGCACCCTGACGACGTCGACTTCGGGTTTGCGGGCTCGGTCGCGGCGATGACCGACGCCGGCATCGAGGTCTCGTACTGCATTGTCACCGACGGCGACGCGGGTGGTTCCGAGTTGGGCATTCCCCGCGCCGAGATGGGTCCGTTGCGGCGCGAAGAGCAGACGGCCGCGGCCGCGGTGGTCGGCGTGCACGATCTCCACTTCCTCGGCTTCCCCGACGGGCGTGTCGAACCGAACCTTGCGCTGCGGGAGAGCCTGAGTCGGGTGATCCGCCGGGTGCGGCCGCAGCGCGTGCTCACCCAGTCGCCGGAACGCAACTTCGACCGGATCTATGCGAGTCACCCCGATCATCTCGCGGTCGGGGAAGCGACGATCGCAGCCGTGTATCCCGACGCGCGCAACCGGTGGGCGCACGAGAGCCTCCTCGACGAAGGGCTCGAACCGCACGCGGCCGAGGAAGTGTGGATCGGCGGTGGCGTGCCGCCCGCGACGCACTACGTCGACATCACGACAACGGTCGACCGCAAGATCGAGGCGCTGCGGTGCCACAAGAGCCAGCTCGGCGACCCGGAAGGCATCGGTGAGTTCGTGCGGCTGTGGAGCATCGGCATGGCAACGACGGCCGGGTTGCCGGAGGGCTCGCACGCGGAACTCATCCGTGTCGTGAATACTCGCTAGGGGGAAACGTGGCGCATCCGCTCGACATGCTCACCGGGGAAGAGGTGCAACGCGCAGCCGAGCTGCTGCGCGCGACCGGGAAGCTGCCCGCGACTGCGCTGTTCGCCCACATTGTGCTGCACGAACCGGCCAAGGAGGAACTGGCGCGCTGGAAGGCGGGCGATCCGATCGACCGCGAGGTGCGGGCGCTCATCGTGCCCGGGCCCGAGCTCACGATGGTCGAAGCCGTCGTCTCGGTGACGCACGGCGAGGTCCGCGCGTGGGACGAAGTCGAGGGCATGCGCAGCGCGCTCCTCATGAGCGAAGCCGTGGGCGCCATCTTCACGACGCGCGAACACCCCGAGTACAAGGCGGCGCTCGCGCGCCGGGGCATCACCGACGACGACAACGTGCAGATCGACCCCTGGCCCGCGGGCGCGTTCGGATACGAGTGCGAAGACGGGCGGCGCATCGCCCGGTGCGTGTCGTTCCTGCGCAGCGACCCGACCGACAACGGCTACGCCCGCCCGATCGACGGCATCATCGTCCACTTCGACATGGGCAAGAACGAAGTGATCGAGGTCATCGACCACGGCGTCATTCCGGTGCCGCCCGAGCGGGCGAGCTACTACGCCGAGGACCAGCCCCGCCTGCGCGAAGACCTCAAGCCCATTTCCATCACGCAGCCCGAAGGCACGAGTTTCACCGTCGACGGCAACTTCGTGCGCTGGCAAAAGTGGCAGTTCCGCATCGCGTTCGACCCGTACGAAGGCCTCGTGTTGCACCAGGTCGCGTACGAGGACGACGCGGAAGGTCGTGTGCGGCCCGTGCTGCACCGCGCGTCGATCAGCGAGATGGTGGTGCCGTACGGCGATCCGGGTGAGCTTCACGGGTGGAAGAACGCGTTCGACGCGGGTGAGTGGGGGCTCGGGCGCATGACGCAGCCGTTGACGCTCGGCTGCGACTGCGTCGGCGAGATCACGTACTTCGACGCGACGCTCGCGACCGAGCAGGGCGACCCCTGGGTCATCGAGAACGCGATCTGCATGCACGAGGAGGACTACGGCATCCTCTGGAAGCACGTCGACCTGCACGGTGGCCGCAGCGAGGTGCGGCGGAGCCGCCGTCTCGTCGTGAGCTTCATCACGACGGTGGGCAACTACGAGTACGGCTTCTTCTGGTACTTCTACCTCGACGGCAACATCCAGCTCGAGGTGAAGCTCACCGGCATCGTGTCGCCGTCGGCGTTACCCGAAGGTGAGACGTCGGACTTCGCGAACCTCGTCGGCCCCGGCGTCGCCGCGCCGAACCATCAGCACTTGTTCTGCGCCCGCCTCGACCTCGACGTCGACGGCGCGGTGAACGAGGTGTACGAGGTCGACGCGGAAACGATGCCCGCCGGTCCCGACAACCCGTGGCTCAACGCGTTCCGCCCGAAGGCCACGCGTCTCGAGTCGGAGCAGCAGGCGCAACGCGAGACCGACTCGGCGAAGTCGCGTTCGTGGCGCATCGTGAACCCCGAGTCGCGCAACGGCTTGGGCCAGCCCGTGTCGTACAAGCTGGTGCCGACGATGTCGACGCCGACCATGTTGGCGCACCCGGAGTCGCCGGTCGGCAAACGGGCCGGGTTCGCCCGCCACAACTTGTGGGTCACGCCGTACACGCGTGACGAACGCCGCGCCGCGGGGGAGTACGTCAACCAGCATGCCGGCGGCGACGGCCTTCCCGGTTGGACGGCCGGCGACCGGTCACTCGTCGACGAAGATGTCGTGCTCTGGTACACGTTCGGTGTGACGCACTTCGTGCGTCCCGAAGACTGGCCCGTCATGCCGGTCGAGTACGCCGGCTTCCTCCTGACTCCCTTCGGGTTCTTCGACCGGAACCCGGCACTTGATGTCCCGGCCACCAAGGAGTGTCACGGCAATGGGTAAGTGGACCCGCGAGGAACTCGAACGGGCGCACGACAATTTCATCGCGAAAGCGGCCGAAGCGGGCCGGACCGGCGACTGGACCATCTGGTCCGACGTGTTCACCGAAGACGCCGAGTACGTCGAACACCACTACGGGAAGTTCTCCGGCCGCGCCGCGATCCGAGCCTGGATCACGGAAACGATGGCGACGTGGCCCAACTCCGAGATGAAGGAATTCCCGCACGACTGGTGTGTGTGCGACGAGGAGCGGGGTTGGTGGATCTGCCAGATCGAGAACCGCTTCGCCGACCCCGGCGACGGGCAGGTGTACGAGCAGTACAACATCACCGTGTTGAAGTACGCAGGCGACATGCAGTTCTCGTACGAGGAGGACGCGTACAACCCGGCGTCATTCGCACCCGTCGTGAAGGCGTGGATCGCGGCCAAACGCGCGTCTGAGGCGGCTGCGGGCTAAGGGAACGCGGTCCGCACGGCGCGGCTCTTGCCGCGCGTCTTGGCCTGGTACAGGGCAGCGTCGGCGGCGCGCAGTGCGTCGGCGGCGTCCACGGCTGTGTCGATGAGAACAGCACCGACGCTCGCAGTGAGGACACGGGCCACGCCGCCGACCTCGATCGGTTCCGCCGCCGCGTCGACGATGCGCCGCGTCAAATCGTCCGCTGCGTGTTCGTGCACGACGTCAGGACACACGACGACGAACTCGTCGCCGCCGACGCGAGCGACGGTGTCGCCCGGACGAACCGATGCGAGGATGCGCCGGGCAATCGTGGTGAGCACGACGTCGCCGGCCTCGTGGCCGCAGGTGTCGTTGACAGCTTTGAAGTCGTCGAGGTCGAGGTACGCGAGCATGAGCGGAGGTGCACCACGATTGAGCCGACCAATGGCGTGCATCAGGCGGTCGCGCATCAACACCCGGTTTGCGAGCCCTGTGAGTGGGTCGTGCAACGTTCGTCGCACCAGTTCGGCCTCCGTGTTGGCCCGGTCGGTGACGTCAACGCCTTCCGCGACCATCCCCTGAACTGCCGGGTCGTCGATGCAGTTCGCCAGTTCGATGTCGTACCGGCGCCACCCGTCTTTCGCGCGGATGCGCAACGTGCACCGCACGCGGCGCCGGGGTGTCTGCACGACGGCACGGATGCGGCCGCGCGCGATGTCGACGTCGTCGGGGTGCACCAACGCGAGTAGCGAGAGGCCGGTCGGCGTGCGCTCATCGAGTGGTGGCAGCGCGTCGAGCGCGGCGGGGTTGAGGTAGCGAAGCTCGCCGGCGGTATCGAATACGGCGATCAGGACGTTTGTCTGTTCGACGAGTGCGGAGTGCAGCCCGGTGACGAGGAGAGCTTCCTCGGCCGTCGCGGTCGCGGTGACGTCCTGGCACCACCCGCTCACGTCGCCTTGCGTACCGAGCGTGTGCATCACGAATCGGTCGACGACCGTGATCATGTCGTTCGGGTGTGCGCCTGCGGTCTGGTCGACGCCTTCCAACATGGCTCTGGTCCCTCCCTGCCGCCCGTTTGCCCAGCAGTCGTGGACACCTTGCGTGACTACTCTGCCACGTAGGGAAGCCTGGCAAACATTGGCTACTCTTTGCAAGTCAGGGTGTCGCAGAGTGGTCGAAGCGGGGTCGAATACCGGGCGAATCGTGTGCGGTCCGGGGCCTGGTATCATGGGATCCCCCGCACGCGGCGGGATGACCACTGGGAGTGGTGAATGCCCTTCAAAGTCGGCGATCGCGTCGTGTATCCGCACCACGGCGCAGCCGTGATCGAACGCAAAGAAATGCGAGAGGTCGAGGGCGAAAAGCGCGAGTACCTGGTCCTGAAGGTCGCCCACGGCGACCTCACGTTGTCGGTTCCGTCCGACAAGGTCGACGACGTCGGGATGCGCCCGCCGATCTCGGCCGAGGACGTCGACGACCTGTTCCAGCTCCTCGGAAAGAAGGACGTGCGCGAGCCGACCAACTGGAGCCGGCGGTTCAAGAACCACCAGGAGAAGCTGAAGAGCGGCGACGTGTACCAGGTCGCCGAAGTCGTGCGGAACCTCGCACTGCGCGAGACGAGCAAGGGCTTGTCGGCGGGCGAGAAGGCAATGCTCGTGAAGGCGCGCAGCGTCTTGGTCAGCGAGTTGAGCTTTGCCCTCAACGTCACCGAGGACGAAGCGCTCGAGAAGCTCGCGGAGCAGCTCACGTAGCGTTCGGCGCATGCTGGCCCAATCCGATCCCGTCGCGGTCTCGCAGCAATACGCGAGCGACCGCAATCTCGCGGCGGGCTGTTCGTGTGCTGCTGATCTAAAGCCGGGCGAGCAGATCGGCGGCGTCGACGGAACCCGGCGGCGCGCCGGCGCGAGCCAAGCGGTTCGCGGTCTGGCGGATCAGCTCATTCGCGGGCGTCGCGACACCGTGCTCACGGCCGAGGAGCACGATCTCGCCGTTCAGGTAGTCGGTTTCGATGGCGCCGGTGCCGCGCGTGAGGCTCTGCCATGACGAACCGCCACCCCGAAGTGCCCCGGCGCTCGGGTGAATCTGCATCCGCTCTCCGCGTCGCTCGCGGTCCTCGTCTCTCGACGCGTACGCAATGCCTGCGGCGTCGAGGCAGGCGGTCCCTTCGGTGCGGAGGCGGCGGACGAGGTCGTTACGGGCGTCGCCGGGCGTGCACGACGCTTCCGCGGCGTTGCCGAGGTTCATCAAGAGCTTCGTGTGCTTCCACCGCATGATGTCGGGGCGCACGACCGATTCGAACGACGACGCGATCAAGGCCTCGGCAATCGCGGCCGCGCCGTCGTCGGTCCCGGTGGGGTAGCGCCCGATGTCGAGCAGACCGGTAACGGGTGCCGACGACGCCTGCACGACGCCCGGGTCGAGGTGCGTCGCGGGGAGCATCACGCAGATGGCATACACGGCGGCGAACGCCCGCAGCAGCATCCGCTCGTTCGCGACACCGTTCTGGAGCGAGACGACGGCGATGTCGGGCGGCGCGGCCGGGGCGAGAGCCTTGACCGCGTCGAGCGTGTCCTGCGACTTCATGGCGAAGAGCACGACGTCGTCGGCGGTGAAGGTGAGCGCGCTCGGATGGTCGACAACGGGGATGGCCACGGTCGAGTCCTCGTCGTGTGACTGGATCCGTAGCCCTGATTTCGCGATTGCATCGTGGTGCGCACCGCGCGCGATCAACACGACGTCGTGCCCGTGTTGGGCGAGGCGGGCGCCGACGACTCCTCCGACCGCGCCGGCTCCGTAGACGACAAACCTCACGACGGGAACCTCACGACGGGAACCTCACGACGAGACGAGGCGCTCGCGAAAGAAGGCGAGCACGCGTTCGAGTGCGTCCTTGGTCGGGTGGCCGGGTTCGTCGACGAAGTGTTCGGTTACGACAGAGTGCGCGGCCCTCGGAATGCCGTGCGGGTTTCCCTTCGAGCTGTCGATCTCGATCACGATCACGCGGTCGCCGAGCAGATCGCGTAGCGCCTCGAAACGCGCACCCGGCACGAGCGGGTCACCGGTGAAGCGCATCGCCAAGACGCACAAGTCGGACCGCTCCCGGATGCGGGTCGCGTCCTTGGGTGAAAGCCCGAGATCGCGGCTGCGTTTCTTGCCGACCGCGAACGGCAGCGAGGGTTGGCTGCAGACGGGCGCGAGCATGATGTCGTCGACTGCCATCGCGAGCGCGAACCCGCCACTGAAACACATGCCGATCGCGCCGACGCCCGGTCCGCCCGCTGATTCGTGGAGATCGCGGGCGAGGGCGCGCAGCCAGTCGATGACCGGCGACGTCTGATTCGTGGCCCACGTCGTGAACTCTTTCGACACGCACACCTTGGGCATCACCGTCATGACGTACGGGATCGACATGGCCTGGCCCGGTACGCCGGCGAGCACGGGTGCGGCGACGGTGAACCCGGCGTCGATCACCGTGCGGGCGAATGCGGCGACGTTGGGAGTGAGCCCCGGCAGTTCGTGGATCACGACCACGCCGGGGCCGCTCCCACCCCGGTAGACCGTCTTCGTCACGCCGTCGTGCGTGAACTGTGTTTCCTCGAACCCGGCCAGCGCATCTTCGGACATGGGCCGTGACACTAGGTGGTGCGCCCAGTCGGTACTTCCGGACGTGATCACCACGCCGCTCGACGGCGAGGTGTACGTGCCGAGGACGGCGTGACCGTGCGCGATGCGCTCGACGTCCTCGTCGGAGCGGCTCCCGAACAATCGTGACGCGATGAACTCGATCTCCGATGGCTCGTGGGGTGCCGGTGGTCGCGTTGCGGTCGTCCGTGTGAAATGCGCGGCGGGTGCAGTGCCGAGGATCTCGAATCCGGCGGGCGTCCTGTCGACCCCCGTCGGGTACGGCAAGCCGTCGCGGTAGGTGAAATCGCAGCCGTCGCACTCGTAGCCGACGGTGGTGGCCGCGGCGCCGAGGACGTCGCCGTAGCCGAGGCCGGTCTCGTCGAAGATCCAGTGTTCGGCGCGGTGGATCGTGTAGCCGCCCATCGCGGACCCTGCCCACGCAGACAGATGGTTGAGCGCGAGGTAGCCGACGTGGGCTGCCATCTGCGGGTCCGGTGGCGCGGTTGTCGTCACTCGACGTCCGAGGCCGGGAGGCTTGTACAGGTATCCCGGTGTGAAGGGGCGCTGCAGCGACACCTGCGTTCCGCCCGTGAAGACGACCGTGCGTGCCGCTCCGTCGTGCCCGCGTCAGAACTCCCGCCCGGGCGGACCGTCGGCGCGGGCGGCTACGCGGTTGGAAACGCGTCCGAGGAGGTGTTCGCCGTGAGCCGCCGTTGTCGCCACCTGCGGGCTGACCTCGCCGGAGGTTCGATCGACGACGACGGCTGCCTGGTGTGCCCATGGCACGGCGCGAAGTACGACGTCGGCACCGGTCGGAGGTGCGCGGGCCGCAGGGAATCTTCGCCAAGATCCCCGGCCTCGGTGCTGCGACCAAGCTCTTCACCCGCGTGCTGCCGTTACGGCGGGGCACGGTCGAAGAGCGCGACGGCACGCTGTACGTGGGTTGAACGGCGCCGGGAGCCCCAGAGTTAGTCGCAACCTGGTGGCGTCTCGTCGGTCGGTCGGTAGGTCGCGATGACTCCGACGTCGGGAATCGAATACTCGATGATGTCGTCGGCCACGAGGGTGAGCTGACCGAGGATCGATTGGTGAGCGACTGGCCAATCGGTCGGGTATTGGGTTGGTAGCTGCTCGTCGGTGCGCCATGTCTTCGTGTTGAACCCGAGGTATGGGAACCCGCAGTGCGTGTACAGCGGGTAGCGGTACGTTGCACCGACTTCGAGCGTCGCGTCGTGGTCGACGATGGGCGGAGCCGACGGCTCCGCCGGCGGCTCCGGTGCGCGCGTCGGCAACCGGCCGCCTCGCCATACCGCGAGGACCGTTCGCTCCCAGCTCAACGCGACGACAACGTCGCCATTTGCGGTGACGAGTGCATCGTTGATTGAGGCGCGCCGGTCGAACTCGGGCGGCTCGACCGCACGCCAGGCACCAGCATCCGATGGTGCGAGCAATAGCTGTTCCGGATAGCTGTCGCACTGTTCGATGTCTTCGTAACAGGGCGTCGGGTCTCGCCCCACGTCGCTGTAAACCGGGCCGAAGGCGATGGCGGTGGTGCCGTTCGACCGGATACTGAGGTGG
>JAWXCJ010000144.1:0-7778 GCA_034408875.1 Actinomycetota bacterium | reverse complement strand
TTCGCCCAGTTCCGCATGCTCGAGGACGCGCTCGACGCGCTCGGGGTCACGGTGTGGCCGATGGTCGAGTACGAAGCCGACGACGCGCTCGCGAGCGCGGCCGCGGTGGCGGAGGCCAACCCCCGTGTCGAACGGGCGATCATCTGCACGC
This sequence comes from Actinomycetota bacterium, assembly GCA_034408875.1. Taxonomy (GTDB): domain Bacteria; phylum Actinomycetota; class Acidimicrobiia; order IMCC26256; family PALSA-610; genus JANNHK01. The sequence continues at coordinate 7,627 of JAWXCJ010000144.1, read as the reverse complement.
CCGACAAGGATCTGGGGCAGTGCGTCGGTGGGAAGGTGGTGCAGCTCGACCGCCGCGCCGACAAGATCCTCGACCCGGCGGGCATCGAGGAGAAGTTCGGCGTGCCGCCCGAGTCGATCCCCGACTATCTCGCGCTCGTCGGCGACAGCGCCGACGGCTTTCCCGGGCTTCCGGGTTTTGGCGCCAAGACTGTCGCAGCGCTGCTGGCGCGCTACGGGCACATCGAAGCGATTCCCGACGACGTCGACGCGTGGGACGTTCCCGGGCTCGGCACGCGTGCTCCCAAGCTCGCAGCGACGCTGCACGCCGGGCGTCAGGTCGCCGACCTGTTCAAGGATCTCGCGACCCTGCGCATCGACGTACCCGTCGGTTACGTCGACGACTGGTACTGGAAGGGGCCGTCGCCCGCGTTCGCGAGTTGGTGCGAACGGTTCGGATTGCCGAGACTCGCCGACCGGGCCGAGAAGCTCACCCGTACGAGGAGATAGTGCGGACGCAACGAAGCCACGGACGGCGCAGTGAGGGAGCCATGTGACCGGACGCGTGACCGAAGCCGTAACCGTCGAGACGATCGCACCGGGCATCGCCCAGATCACTCTCAACCGGCCCGAGCGCCTGAACGCGATGAACTACGCGCTCGTCTCCGGCTTGTACGACGCGCTCGACGAGGTCGGCGCCGACACCGCGTGTCGGGCGATCGTGCTCACCGGCGCGGGCCAAGGATTCTGCGCCGGCCTCGACCTCACCGAAGGCGCGAGCCCACCCGAAGCGGCGGGCATGGGCCGCGCCCGCGCGGGCATGACCGTGCAGAAGATGATCGCGGGGCTCGTGCCCAAGATGCGCTCGACGCCGCAACCGATCATCGCCGCCGTGAACGGCGCCGCGTCGGGCGGTGGCCTCGCACTCGCCCTGGCGAGTGACGTGCGCATCGCGGCCGAAGCGGCGCGGTTCAATGTCGCGTTCATCCGCGTCGGGCTGTCGGGTTGCGACATCGGCGTCTCGTGGATGCTGCCCCGCCTGATCGGCGCGTCGCGTGCGTTCGAGTTGTTGCTGACCGGACGACTCATCGACGCCGCCGAAGCCGACCGTATCGGCCTGGTCACGCGCGTGGTGCCGGACGCCGACGTCGTCGCCTCGGCGCTCGAAACCGCCAAACTCATCGCGAACAACAGCCCGTTCGGCGTCCGCATGACGAAGGAAGTCATGTGGAGCCAGCTCGAGATCGGGAGCTTGACCGCGGGCATCGACCTCGAGAACCGCACCCAGGTCCTGTCGAGCTTCACCGGCGACCTGACGGAAGCCATGGCCGCGTTCGGCGAGAAGCGGCCGCCCAACTTCACTGACACCTAAACAGAAGGTAGGGAGATCGATGTCACTCGCAGGACGCGTCGCGCTCGTCACGGGCAGCGGACGGGGTATCGGCAAAGCGATCGCGCTCGGTCTCGCCACAGACGGCGCCGATGTCGCGGTCAACTACCGGCGCGACGAAGACGCCGCCAACGAGACCGTCGCCGAGATCGAGAAGCTCGGCCGCCGGGCGAAGGCGTACGGCGCGTCGGTGGCCGAGTACGACGATTGCGAGCGCATGGCCGCCGCGGTGCTCGACGACTTCGGCCACGTCGACATCCTTGTCAACAACGCGGGCGTCGCGTCGCGTGGCCACACGGTCGCCGACACCGATCCGAGCGAACCCGACCGCTTGTGGAAGACCCACGCGTACGGCGCGTGGGCGATGGCGAAACTCGTGCTGCCGTCGATGCGGACCCGGCCGCGCGGCGACATCGTGATGATCTCCAGCGCCGCCACCGTGCACATGGGCCCCAACTCGGCGCCGTACAACATGGCCAAGGCTGCGCTCGAAGCCCTCGCGTGGACGCTCGCCAAGGAAGAACGCCGCCACGGCATCCACGTCAACGTCGTTGCCCCCGGCCTCGTCGACACCGAGATGGGCCGCCGCCTGGTGGGCTCGATGGGCGTCGACGACATCCGCACGATCGACGCCCGCGCCGCCTTCGGCCACGTGTGCACGCCCGAAGAAGTCGCCGACGTCGTCCGCTTCGTCGTGAGCGATGCCGCGAGCTACGTCAACGCGCAACGCATCGGAGTAGAAGGCGGCCCCTTCTAACCAACGGGATGCGTCGATAGCCCACACTCAGTGTGGGCTATCGACGCATCCCTTACACCGTTAGACGCGGAGGCCGTGGGCTCGCATGAGGACTCTTGCTTCGGCCGCGGTACTTGGGCCGTACGACAGGCGGGCGGGCATTGCGGCTCTGAGTTCTTCGAGGGCGGCTTGGTCGGCGGCGCAGGGCGCGGTGACCGGTTCGGCTTCGTAGAGCGAGGCCGCGTTGAGGCCGAAGACCTTGCGCTTCACGTCGTCGGTCAGGGCGGGGTACCCGAACTCCGCTTGGAACTGTTCGGAGATCTCGAACGTGCGGAACGCCTGGATCTGGTCCTGCGGCGGGCCGTACCAGATCGAGTCGGTGCCCCAGAGCACGCGGTCTTCGCCGACGCGGGCGAGGAGCTTGCCGAGGATGTGCGCGGCGTCGGTGGGTTCGCGCATCGCGTTCCACCACGTCGAGCCCAATTCGGCGTACACGTTGGCGCCCGGTTCGATGCCCGCCGCGTCGAGCGACGCGATGAGCCGGTTCACGCCCGCCAGGTCGTCGGGGGAGTACGGGCCTTCGCCCGCGCCGTCGTAGCCCGAGTGGTACACGACGAAGGCGATGTCGGGGTTGGCGGCCGCCGCGGGGCCGATGTCGACGGGGGACGAATACTCGCTGCCGCCGCCGAACCCCTTGTGCACGCATACGACGGGCGGGCCGATCTCGCGCACGACGTCGAGGAACGCGTTGCCGCATTGCACGGCGTCGGCGTCGTGGTCGTCGAGCCACCAGCCTTGCGCTTCGGGCACGTGGGTATACACCTTCCATGCGCCGATGGGGAACTGGTCGCGCAACACGCGCATGCCGTCGGCCGCGGCGGCGAAGTCCCCGACGTTCGGGTTCACCTGTCCGTGTAGAAACACGCGGCCTTCGTCGCCGCAGGCGCGTGCCGCCGCGGCGCGCGCGGCGGCCATGACGTCGATCGAGAGCGGGTTCGGCGTGGCGAGGATGGGCACGGCCGAGATGACGGCCATCGTCGTGTCCGACTGCATGAACAGCTGCTCGAACCACCAGTCCTGGGCGAAGCACGCCCGCCAGTCGTCCTCGTCGCAGTTCGCCTGCGGGAACCCCGACCCGAAGCCGCCGCCGGGTGCGCCGGTCGTGAGATCGAAGTCGAGGAGGTGGGTCTGCACGTCGAAGATGAATTCGTCGCCGGCCAACTCCTCGACCGCGGCCGCCGGTTCGGTGGTCGACGTGGTCGACACCGCGAACGTGCCGCCCGGGGTCTCGTCTCGCGACGCCGACTCTTCGCTGTCGCACGCAGCGAGGAAGAACAACATCGAGGCGGCGCCGCCGAGCGAGTAAAGGAAGTCGCGACGGCTCATGCCGAGGCGCCGGGCCGCGTCATCGCTGTGCGCCAGCGTGCGCCGGATCGCTTCCCGCACCTTCGGGGTCTGCGGGTACGGCAGGTACTCGCCGTTCGAGCGAGGACCGAGATCGAACGGCGGCATGCGCGCAGAGTGTACGTTCGTGATCCTTGCGAACGCGCGCGCTCGCCATCATCGTGGGTGTGGCACTGATCGGCGCAGTCGCGCTCCTGTTCTCGATCGACGCCGACGACGGCGACGACGGGCCGGGAGGGGCGCCCGCGGCTGACGGGTCCGACGCGACCGAGCCGCCCGACGATGTACCCGAGACGACCGCGCCCGCGCCGACGACGACCACGCGCCCGGTCCGGACCGACGTGCTCGTCGACCCCGCGTCGTTCGGTGAACCGTGGGGGACCGAGGTCGACGGGCTGATCACGTTTCGCGGCAACCCGACCCGCAGCTATCACGGCCGCGGGCCGGTACCCGCGGCGCCCGAGATCGCATGGCGGTTCCCCGACGCCGCGATGTGCGGCGCGTCGAGCGAAGGCGGTGAGACGCGCCAGTGGTGCGGCACCGGGTGGACCGGACAACCGTCGGTCTTCGAACGCGACGGACGCACCTGGCTCGTGTTCGGCGCGTACGACTACAACGTCCACTTCCTCGACGCGAACACGGGCGAGCGGATCATTCCCGACTTCCCGACGAACGACATCATCAAGGGCTCCGTCACGATCGACCCCGACGGCTTCCCGATCGTCTACACCGGTTCACGCGACAACTACCTGCGGGCGATTGCGTTCGACCGGCCCGAACCGACCGAGCTGTGGAAGCTCGACGCCGATGACGTCGGCCCGACGCTGTGGAACAACGACTGGGACGGGTCACCCCTCGTCGTGAACGGCTACCTCGTCGAGGGCGGCGAGAACAGCCGCTTCCACATCGTGCGCCTCAACCGTGCATACGGTCCCGACGGACTTGTCACGGCCGCGCCGGAGCTGACGTTCCACGCGGCCGGATGGGACGACGAGCTGCTGGGCGACATCGGTGACCGCACCGTGTCGATCGAGCAATCAGTCGCGCTGTCGGGCGACGCCGCGTGGTTCGCGAACTCCGGTGGATTGCTTCAATCGTGGGACCTGTCGTCGCTGCGCACCGGGTCGGGCGAACCCAGTCGAACATTCCGGTACTGGTTGGGCGACGACTCCGACGCGTCGATCGTCATCGACGCCGACGGCTTCCTCTACGCGGGGGTCGAACACGAACGCGGCACCGCGCGCTCCGAAGAGGTCGGCCAGCTCCTGAAGCTCGACCCGACCAAGCCCGACGCGCCCGTCGTGTGGTCGGTGCACGACGAGGGCAGTTCGGAGTCGGGTACGTGGTCGACCGCCGCGGTCGTCGACGACCTCGTGATCTGGCCGACGCGCCCCGGGACGGTGTTCGGCATCGACCGGACTACGGGCGCGGTGCGGTGGGAGATCGAACTCCCCGCGCCGCTCATGGGATCGCCCGTCGTCGTCGACGGCGTGTGGCTCCAGGGCGACTGCAACGGCGTGCTGCACGCGTACGACGTGAGCGACACGACAAGGACGCCGCCCGAGCTGTGGTCGGTCGAACTCGGCGGCTGCATCGAGTCCACGCCGGCGGTGTGGAACGGCCGTATCTACGTAGGCACCCGCGCCGGCTACGTATATTCCTTGGGGGACCTGTAACCGGGCTCCCTCGCTGCGCCGTCCGGGGCTTCGCTGCGTCCGCACGTGGGTAGCATCCGTTCGTGCTCGTGCTGCTCGCGATCCTCTTCATCGTCGTACCGCTCGTCGAGTTGTACGTCATCATCCAGGTCGGGCAGCAGATCGGCGCGCTCAACACGATCGGGCTGATGATCATCATCTCGCTCGTCGGCGCGTGGCTCGCCAAGCACGAAGGCACCGGCGTCATCACACGCGTTCGCGAGCAGACCGCACGGGGCGAAGTGCCCACCAACCACCTCATCGACGGCGCGCTCATCTTCGCGGGCGGGCTCATGTTGCTCGTGCCCGGCTTCATCAGCGACATCCTGGGAATCCTGTTGCTCTTCCCGCCGACCCGCGCCGTCTTCCGGGTGTTCATCAAACGGCGCTTCACGTTCGTCTCGTTCCGCCAGATGGGCGGCCCGCCGCGCTACGACGGCCCCGACGACGTGATCGACGTTTAGTCCAGCGGCCTCAGCAACTCCGGTGCAACCGGACAGTCAGCCCGCTTCGCGGCTTCCGTAGGCGGTTCGACCCCGCGCGTACCGGCGAGCCGGTCGACGCGTTGCAGTGAAAGCATCTCGGCATCGGGTGCCGCGACAGCCAACGCCTCGAACAGGCGACCCGGCAGCACCCGGCCCACGCCGCCGACCAGCCACGTTTCGCGCGCCACGCGCCCGAACGCATCGACCACCGCACCGGTGCCCTCGGGTACGACCGCGTGGTCGGGACCGACGGCGTCGGCCGCGACGAACAGCACGCGGATGCGTTCGAGGATCGGATCCCACTGGTCGACGATCCGAACGGCGCGCTCGCTACGCCGGTACCGCTGAGCCGACGTCGGGTCGACGCCGTCGACGCGTACCGACACCGCGGCGACATCCTGGCGTTCGGCCAGCGCTTCGTCGACCGCGGGCGGCCAGCCGACGACGGCGACCACCTCGTCCTCGTCGAGCAGGGGAAGCGTCGCGGCAATGCGCGACGCGGTGCGGTCGGCACCCAACATCGCGGTCGCCTCCCGCGCGGCGGCAACGGGATCGGGTGCGGCGAGAATGCGGGCACACAGCCACCACAGCGTGCCGTGCCGGCGACGATGCGCGAGCACGCGTCGGCACGCGACCACGAGATGCGCGGGCTCGACGGCGAAACCGGCGAGCGCGTCGGCCGCCTCAATTGCCAGGTCGTCGTCGGAGACGCTCCGGCGCGCGATCGCGCGCAGCCGTTCGGCCGGTGTCACGTCGCCCCACATGCGGTCACTTCACCTGCGGTTCTTTCGGCAGCCCGAGGACGCGTTCGCCGATGATGTTGCGCATCACTTCGTCGGTGCCGCCTGCGACCCGCATACCGGGGACACCGAGGATGAACTCGGCCCACGCGTAGGTGCCCCACTCGCCTGTGTCCGCAACGAGGCGGGGTCCGAGGATGTCGGCGATGACCGCAGAGGTACGGCGCATGTTCATGGTGAGGGAGAGCTTCGCGATCGACATCTCCGGTCCCGGCAGTTGGCCGGCGCGGATCTTCGACATCGCCCGCAGGTTGTTGTAGCGCGCCACGCTCGAGTGCATGTAGAGGTCGGCGAGCCGGTCGCGCACGATCGCGTCGTCGGTCACTCCCATCCGGCGCGCGGTCTCGATCAGGCGGCTCGCGCCCGTGCTCGACCCGCCCACTGCGCCGGTGCCGATCGACGCCCGCTCGTTCATGAGCGTGGTCAGCGCGACGGTCCACCCTTCGTCGACGTCGCCGAGCCGGTGTGAGTCGGGCACGCGCAGCTCGTTGATGAACACCTCGTTGAACGACGCGCCGCCGGTCATCTGCCGCAACGGGCGCACCTCGACACCGGACGCGTTCATGTCCATAACGAACATGGTGAGCCCCTTGTGCTTCGGCTTCTCGGTCGACGTGCGCGTGATGATCTCGCCGATGTCGCTGTACTGGGCGCCCGACGTCCACACCTTCTGGCCGGTGATGATCCATTCCTCGCCGTCACGTTCGGCTTTGGTCTGGATCCCGGCGAGGTCGGAGCCGGCGACCGGCTCGGAGAACAACTGGCAACCGACGAGTTCGCCCCGCCACATTCGGCGGAGGTAAGCGTCCTTCACTTCGTCGATCCCGTGGGCGAGGATCGTCGGCGCGACCATCCCGAGCCCGATGCCGAACGGCGCCTGACTCGGCGTGCGGAACTCGGACTCGACCTCGCGGTACGCGCGCTCGTGCGCCGCGGTCAGCCCCTGGCCGCCGTACTCCTCGGGACCGGTGATCCACGCGTACCCCGCGTCGAACAGCTTCGCCCGCCATGCCTTGCCCACGTCGAGTTCGCGCTGCTCTTCCTCCGGCGACTTCTCGTCGAGGATGCCCATCCGGTCGGAACCCTGGCCCCACGCGAACTTCTCCTCGCCGCGCGGTTCCGCGTGCTCAGCCAGGAACT
>JAWXCJ010000143.1:0-7166 GCA_034408875.1 Actinomycetota bacterium | reverse complement strand
GTCAGCAGGCCCGCGCTCTGTACCGCGATGCCTTCGGCGATCGTCGGGCCGCAGACCGGGATCGGGGCGCGACCGAGTGCGTGCAGCATGCTCGGCCAGCCTTCGATCTGCACGCCCACAATCTCGATGTCGGGGCGCAGGCCCTTGGCCGCGATCGCGACGCCCGACACGAGCCCACCTCCGCCGACCGGCACGACGATCGCGTCGAGGTCAGGCACCGCGGCGAGCATTTCGAGGCCGATCGTGCCCTGGCCCGCGACGATTGCGGGGTCGTCGAAGGCGGGCACGACGGTGGCACCGGTCTCGGCCGCGATCCGGCGGGCGCGGGCGAGCGCGGCGGCGAACCCGTCGCCGTCGAGGATGACCGTCGCGCCGTGGTACTCGGTGTTCGTCACCTTCGCGAACGGCGTGTCGGTCGGCATCACGATCGTGGCCGCGATGCCGAGGCGGCGAGCGTGGTAGGCGACGCCCTGGGCGTGGTTGCCGGCGGAAGCGGCCACGACCCCACGAGAACGGTCGGCGTCGCCGATCCGCAGGAGGAAGTTGAGCGCCCCCCGTTCCTTGAACGAGGCCGTGAACTGGAGGTTCTCGAACTTCAGCCACACCTCGGCGCCCGTGATCTCCGAGAATGTGGCCGAAAGCGTGGTCGGCGTCTCGACCACGGCCCCCTTGATGGCAGCCGCAGCCGCCCGCACATCAGAAAGGGAGACCGGGAGCGCCATGCCCCATTCTTCCCTGGTCACGCCCGACCGAAGTCAGATAATGATCGTTATCATGCTGGAGTGAGTGCAGTTCCGTCGGAATCGACCCGGGAGCGGCTGATTGCTGCCGCCATCGAGGTGTTCGTGGCGCAGGGGTACGAGGGCGCCCGGGTCCAGGACGTCGCTCGCGCCGCGGGACTCACGACCGGCGCCATCTACGCGAACTACCGGGGCAAGGCGGAACTGCTCTTCGACGCGATCGGGTCGCGGGCCGGCGCTGAGGTCGACGCACTGCTCGAACAGGCCGCGGGCAGCGACGCGCGTGATGTGTTCGAGCGGCTCGGCGCGCTGTTGGCGCGACCGAATGCGCAGCCGCCGCTCTTGCTCGACGCGATTGCCGCGGCTCGGCGTGACCCTGAACTCGCGACCGTCGTGCGAGATCGCCTTACGACGCGCGAAGCGACGATCGCCGACCTCGTCGACCGCGCCAAGCGCAACGATGTGATCGACGACGACGTCGACACCGATGCGTTCGCACGCTTCTGTCTCACACTCGCGGCCGGCGCGCTCGTCGTCCGCACGCTCGGACTCGAACCACTCGACCAGGACAACTGGCAAGCACTCATCCACCGCCTCGTTGACGCGATTGCTCCCCAGGAGGAGACGAAGTCATGACCAGCACCGAAGAGAAGCTCGAGACGATCCACGCGGTCAGCGCGGAGTTCGACACGATCTTCACCTGGGACTACGGCCGCAGTCGCGGTTCGCTCGTGAAGCTGTACGAGAAGGCGAAGACGTCGCAGTGGAACGCGTCGACGGATCTCGACTGGTCGATCGACGTCGACCCCGAGAAGGTCGGCCGCGAGCTGGGCGGCGGGGGAGTGCAGCGTTTCCAGGCGCTGGCCGAAGCGGAGGGCTCGCCGGTGAAGCACTTCGGCGACAAGGACTGGGAACGCGTCTCCATCGAGCTGCAGAACTCGCTCATGTCGCAGTTCATGCACGGCGAGCAGGGCGCGCTGCTGTGTACGGCGCGTATCGTCGAAACCGTCCCGTGGATCGACGCCAAGTACTACGCGGCGACGCAGGTCATGGACGAAGCCCGCCACGTCGAGGTGTTCGCGCGGTACCTGAGCGAGAAGCTCGGCTCGCAGTACGGCATCAACGACAACCTCAAGGGCATCCTCGACGACATCCTCGGCGACCCCCGCTGGGACATCGCGTACCTCGGTATGCAGATCATGGTCGAGGGGCTCGCGCTCGCCGCGTTCGGCCTCATGCACCAGATCACGACCGAGCCGCTCGTGAAGAAGATGCTCCGCTACGTCATGAGCGACGAAGCGCGCCACGTCGCGTTCGGCGTGTTGTCGCTGCAGGAGTACTACAAGGAACTCACCGACGCCGAGATGCGCGAGCGCCAGGAGTTCGCGTTCGACGTCGCCTGCCGGTTGCAGCGTCGCTTCGCGCACGCCGAGATGTGGGCGAAGATGGGTATCGACCCGGAGGCCGTGTACCGCACGATGGACGCGGTGAACCCGCCCGCGCAGCAGATGTTCCAGACATTGCTGTTCTCGAAGATCGTGCCGAACTGCAAGAAGCTCGGCCTGCTCGACGCGAGTGGCGGCTGGCTGCGGGAACGCTTCACCGAGATCGGCGTCATCCAGTTCGAGGACTTCACCGACACCGGTGAGGAGTACACCGAGCTCGACGAAGTGGCGCGCGATCGGGAAACCGCCTGATCGAGATCCGCGCCGTTCGTACCGACGACAGTCTCGCGCTCCGGGAGATCGAGCGGCGCGCGGGCGAACAGTTCCGCACGGTCGGGCCGGCGTTCGTCGCCGACGAAGAACCTGCGCCTCGACGTACTGGACGAAACCGCGGACAGCGACAAGTCTCACGGCCTGTGAACGCACTTGACCCCGCCCTCGTCGACGCCGCGCAGGCCGGGACGCTGTCGACCTACTGGGCGCAGCAGTATCCCGACCGCACCGCGCTGATCACGCCCCACGGCGACCGCACGTACACCGAGTTCGACGAGAACGTGAACCGGCTCGTGCGCGCGTTACAGGCGCGGGGCGTGCAACCCGGCGACGGGATCGCGCTCCTGTGCGGCAACCGCCCGCAGTTCCCCGAGACCTACGCGGCGGCGCTGCGCTACGGCTTGCGGCTGACACCGATCAACTGGCACCTCACGGGCGACGAAGCCGGCTACATCGTCGACGACTGCGAAGCGACCGCGTTCATCGCCGACGCCCGCTACGCCGAGGCTTCGTCACGCGCCGCCGAACTCGGGACGCGGCTGAAGGCGCGCCTCGCGGTTGGCGGACCCATCGCCAGTTCCGGAGGCGAGGGCTTCGAGGAGTGGGACGACGCGCTCGGCGCGGAAAGTGGCGCCGCGCTCCCCGAGACGACGCTGGGCAGCACGATGCTCTACACGTCGGGCACGACCGGACGGCCGAAAGGTGTGAAGCGCAAGACCGACATGAGCGCAACGCTGCTGCAGGCTGCGACGTCGCGCTACAGCGCCGAGAACAACAACGTGCACCTGTGCACCGGTCCTTGGTACCACGCGGCGCCGCTTGCATTCTCGCTCGCCACGCCCGCGGCGGTCGGCGTACCCATCGTCGTGATGGAAGGGTGGGACGCCGAGGAAGCGCTGAAGCTCATCGACAACTACGGCGTCACGCACACGCACATGGTCCCGACGATGTTTCACCGGCTGCTGTCGTTGCCCGACGACGTGCGCGCGCAGTACGACACGTCGACGCTCATGCTCGTCCTTCACGGCGCGGCGCCGTGCCCGGTCGATGTGAAGCGCCGCCTCATCGAATGGCTCGGTCCGGTCGTGTGGGAGTACTACGCCGCGACCGAAGGCGCGGGCACGTTGGTCGGGCCCGACGAGTGGATGCAGAAGCCGGGCACCGTCGGCAAGGTGACGCCCGCCGACCACGTCCGCATCCTTCGTGACGGGGATGGGGACGACGACGGGAACGATCTCGTCGCGGGCGAAGTGGGGACCGTGTACCTCAAGGCGCCGCCGCCCGAAGGCAGCCGGTTCGAGTACTACAAGGCGCCGGACAAGACCGCCGGGGCGTACCGGGGCGAGTACTTCACCTTGGGCGACGTCGGCTACGTCGACGACGACGCGTATCTGTTCCTCACCGACCGCAGCGCCCACCTGATCATCAGCGCCGGGGTGAACATCTATCCGGCCGAGGTCGAGGCCGTGTTGCTCGGGCATCCGGCGGTCGGCGATGTCGGTGTGGTGGGCGTTCCCGACGACGAATGGGGCGAGCTGGTCGTCGCCGCGGTGGAGCCCCAGCCGGGCGTCGAACCCTCGGACGAGCTCGCTTCGGAGCTGGTCGAGTGGTGCCGAGAGCGCATCGCGCACTACAAGTGTCCCCGTCAGGTCGTGTTTCTCGAGGTCCTACCTCGCCACGACAACGGCAAGTTGTACAAGCACCAACTCAGGGACCAGCTTCGCAACGCCCAGTAGCGAAGCGACACACGGATCGAGGACGGAAATAGATGGGTATCTGTGACGGCCGGGTCGTGATCGTGACCGGATCGGGACGCGGCATCGGGCGCGAACACGCGCTCGCGTACGCCGCCGAGGGCGCCAAGGTCGTGGTCAACGACCTCGGCGGCGACATGCACGGCGACGGCGGCTCACTCAGCCCCGCGATGGAAGTCGTCGAAGAGATCAAGGCCATGGGCGGCGAAGCCGTGGCCGACGGCGAGAACGTCGCCGACTTCGCCGGCGCCGGGCGCATGGTGCAGCGGGCCGTCGATACGTTCGGCCGGCTCGACACGCTCGTGAACAACGCGGGCATCTTGCGCGACCGCATGCTCGTGAACATGGACGAGTCCGAGTGGGACGCGGTCATCGCGGTGCACCTCAAGGGCGCGTTCGCGCCGACCAAGCACGCGGCCGCCTATTGGCGCGACCAGTCGAAGGCCGGCACGCCGGTTGCCGGTCGCATCGTCAACACCTCGTCGCCGTCGGGTGTGTTCGGAAACGCCGGTCAGACCAACTACGGCGCGGCCAAGGCCGGTATCGCGTCGTTCACCATCATCTGCGGGTTGGAGCTCGGGCGCTACGGCGTGCTCGCCAACGCGATCGCCCCCGTCGCCCGCACGCGCATGACCGAAGGCCTCGGGCTCGGCGGCGAAGTCGACCCCACCAAGTTCGACGTGCTCGACCCCGCGAACATCTCGCCGCTCGTGGTGTGGCTCGGTTCGAACGAGAACACCGACGTGACCGGGCGCGTCTTCCTCGTCGACGGTGACCGCGTGTCGGTCGGCGAAGGTTGGCGGCGCGGCCCGACCGCCCGCAACGACGGGATGCGCTGGGAACCCGCGCAGCTCACGAAAGTCGTTCCCGATCTCGTCGCCCAGGCGCAGCCGAACTCAACCATGATGTCGTAAGGAGACACTGACAATGCCGATGAATCTCGACTCGGTCGGTGCCGTTTCACAACCGGCTCGCCACTCGTGGACGTCGAAGGACGCCCTCCTCTACGCGCTCGGTGTCGGCGCGGGTCAGACCGACCCGACCGGCTTCGAACTCGAGTTCACCACCGAGAACTCGCAGAAGATCCAGCAGCGTGTCCTGCCGACGATGCCCGTCGTGCTCGGCATGGGCGGCGGTCCGGGTCTGCCGAGCTGGGGCGAGTTCGACTTCCGTATGCTGCTCCACGGCGAGCAGGGCGTGACGGTGCACGGCGCGATCCCGCCCGACGGCGAAGTCGAAGCGATCACGACGATCGTCGGCATCTACGACAAGGGCAAGGGCGCGGTCGTGCGCCTGTCGTCGGAGTCGAAGTATGTCGACAGTGGCAAGCCCGCGTGGACGACGCGCTTCGCCGCGTTCATCCGCGGCGAGGGCGGCTTCGGCGAGAGCCGCGGCCCGGAAATCGCCGACCCGCCGAAGATGCCCGACACCGCGCCCGACCACGAAGTCACGGTCGCGACCCGTCCCGACCAGGCGTTGCTCTACCGCCTGAGCGGCGACCGCAACCCGCTGCACTCCGACCCCGAGCTCGCGAAGTTCGCGGGCTTCGACCGTCCGATCCTGCACGGTCTGTGCTCGTATGGCTTCACCGGCCGCGCGTTGCTGCACGAGTTGTGCGGCTCCGACGTCGAGAAGTTCGGTGCGATGGACGCGCGGTTCTCGAAGCCCGTCATGCCCGGCGACATCCTCACCGTGCGCATGTGGGACGTCGACGGCGGCGCCCACTTCCAGACGGTGACCCAAGATGGCGCAACGGTCATCGACGGCGGGGTGTTCAAGCTCCGCTGACCCGCGGCGGGTTGGTAGGAGATGGGTATTTTGATCCATTTCCTGCCGTGATATGGCATTCATAGGCAGAAATTCCCTACTGTGCCGTCCCGTTCTGGCTGGACAACACAGAGAGGGCCCCTTCATGACCACCCGCTCGGGTTTCCTGTTCTTTGCTGCTCTTCTCGCCGCGCTCGCAGTCGTGCCGGTGACGCGCGCCGGCGCCGCGCCGCCCGCCCTGCTCAACGTCGACATTGTCAACGGCACGGTGGTGCTGACCGACGATCCCGGCCGCAACTCCGTCGTGGTCGTGAACATGAACTCGATGTACACCGACGATGTGATCTGGATCGAGTGGGGGCAGTGGCGGCTCAGCGACCGCGCCGCCGACGAGTGCTTTGTCCTGTTCGAGGTGAACCACACCCGGCAAGGCCTGTGGTGCGGAGCAACGACCGGCGTGTGGGCCGCGCTCGGAGATGGCAACGACACGTTCACCGTCGGGCCGACGAAGACGTTCGCGGCGGCGGTCGATCTCGGGCCTGGCAACGACGTCTACACCGGCGGGATCGGAACCGATGTCGTGCAGGGCGGCGACGGTGTCGACGCGATCGTCGGCGGCGCCGGGAACGACACGCTTACGGGTGGTGCCGGCAACGACGTCATCAACGGCGAAGCGGGCAACGACGTGATCGACGGCGGCGACGGCGGCGACGTGATGCACGGCGGCAAGATCGGCACCGGCACCGACACGATGAGGTTCGCGACGTCGAAGGTGGGCGTGACCGTGACGATTCCGAGCAACGGTGTCGGCACGTCGAGCGAGGGCGACACGATGCGCGGCTCGTATACCAAGGTCGTCGGCAGCAACCAGGCCGACAAGCTCGAGAACTCGGTACAGCTTCCGGTCGGCGAGAAGTTCGAACTGCACGGCGGGGGCGGCAACGACAAGCTCGTGGCCAAGAACGGCCGTGTGAAGGCCGTGCGCGCGGGCGAGATCGTCGAGGTGCCGGCGAAGGAAGTCGACTACGCGTTCATGCTGCCCGAGCACCTGTTCGATACGAACAGCGCCGCGGTGCCGTTCCTGTCGCACAACAACGGCGTGCGCCTGATGACGGCCGCGAAGATGGGCGTGCAGAGCAAGCCGCTCGTCGCGCGTGAGGCGCCTATCGTGCAAGTGGCGCTGGCCG
>JAWXCJ010000142.1:0-8277 GCA_034408875.1 Actinomycetota bacterium | reverse complement strand
GTGCGGCCCCCGTCGAGGCGAGCGCGTCGGTTTCCACCGGCGCCGTTCCCCGCCCGGTTCCCGTACCCGATGTTTCGGTCGTCGAACAGGTCGCCGAACTGCTCGGCGCCAGGGACAAGATCACGATCCTCGCCGGACTCGGCGCCCGTGACGCACGGACGGAACTCATCGAGTTGGCCGGCCGGCTGCAGGCCCCGATTGTCGCGACGATCAAGGCGAAGGAGTTCCTCGACTGGGACAATCCGTTCGATGTCGGCCAGAGCGGACTCCTCGGCAATCCTGCCGCCGCAGATGCACTGGCAGACGCGGACCTGCTCCTCATGATCGGCACCGACTTCCCGTACCGCGAGTACTACCCGACGGATGCGACCGTCATCCAGGTCGACGACGCTGCGCAGCACATCGGTCGGCGCACGGGCGTCGATGTGGCCGTTGTCGGAGATGCCGCCGCGACCCTCCGCCAACTGCTGCCCCGTACCAAGCCCCGCGAGAACCGAGACTTCCTCGATCGTCTCCTCGGGGATTACCGCAGTTGGACCGAACGCCAACGGCGCCTCGCGGACCCGGGCTACGACAGCACGCTCTTGGGCAAGGCGGAACGACTCGTCGACAACCGCGACCACAAGATCCGACCCGAAGCAGTCGCGGCCGCCGTCAGCGAACTCGCCGATGCCGAGGCGATCTTCACCACCGACACCGGAATGTCAACGGTGTGGCTCGCCCGCTTCGTACGGTTCCGCGAACGACAACGGCTTCTCGGTTCGTTCAATCTCGGCTCGATGGCCAACGCGATGCCCCAAGCACTCGGAGCCCAGGTGCTGTATCCCGGCCGCCAGGTGATCTCGTTCTGCGGCGACGGCGGCCTCACGATGCTGCTCGGCGACCTCATGACTCTCGTCGCCTACGAACTGCCCGTGAAGGTGATCGTGTTCGACAACCACCGCCTCGGAATGGTCAAGCTCGAGATGGAACAGGCCGGACTCCCCGAGTTTGGCACCGTCTTGCGAAATCCCGACCTCGCGGCGGTCGCCACCGCGCTCGGACTCACGGGCATTCGCATCGAACACCCCGACGAGCTCAGGCCGGGGCTGGCCCGAGCATTCGCTACCGAGGGACCGACGCTCGTCGACGTCGTCACCAACCCGGATGAAATCGCGGTGCCTCCGCATCCGACGCCCGGCGACGTGTGGGGGTTCGCGATCGCCAAGATCAAAGAAGCGTTGCGCAGCCGAGACGACACCTAACGGACCCTTGCCCCGACTTGCATAATCATGTGATTATGGATCATAATCATGTGATTATGACCGACGTCAAGGTGCCATCGGAAACGTCACTTCCCACGCGTGAGCGGCTGATTGCGGCGGCAATCGACCTCTTCGCCCAGCAGGGGTTCCGGGAGACGACGGTCGGTGACATCGAGGCCGCGGCCGGCCTCGTTCCGCGGCGGGGCGGCCTCTACAACCACTTCGAGAGCAAGGAGGCGCTCCTCGTCGCCGCGGTCGAGCGCCACGTGCGCCAGATCGACGAAATCGCAGTCCTCATGGACGGCGCGGCGTTCGAAGTCGACCTGCGCACCGAGCTGACCTTTCTCGCCCGATGGGTGATCGCCGAGCACCGTCACGAAGAACCGCTGCTCGCCATCCTCCAACGCGACGGCGAGCGCTTCCCCGAACTGCGCGACCTCGTGGGCGACAAGATCGTCGAACGCGGCTACCGCCAGGGCGAGACGTGGCTGCGGCGCAAGATCGCGGCGGGCGGCTTCCCCGACTACGACGCCGAAGCCGTCATCGTCGTCGCGCTCGGTTCACTCGTCGCGTACGCCGCGCAAGAGAAGATGCTCGGCGGGCCCCCACTCGGCGTCGACGAAGACCGCTTCGTCGCCACCTGGGTCGAAGCCTGGCTCCGCGTCGCGAGCACCGCCGAAGAAGAACGCGCCGAGTCGTAGCTCCGTGGTCACGAATATGCACGCATACGTGCAGATCAGTGACCACGGCCTCAGGACCGGACCCGCGGTTCCGCTTCCGCCGTGGCACGGACCGTCATCGGTTCGCCCTGCACGAAGATGCCGAGCAGTGAGAAGCGCACCTCGTCCTCGAGGGTGACGACGACCCGGTCACCGGCGACCTCGATCTCCACTGACTCCAGCGTTCGATCGCTGCGCGCCAGCACATCGCGGGCCAGCGCCTCGGCGTGGGCGGGATCGAGTTCCGCGTGACCGGAACGTACCGAGTCGCCGTCGATGCCGTTCGTGCCCGCAGTCGCGGCCGCGTCGGCGAGCGCCGACAGCTCGCGTCGCACCGAGACCCCTCGCCACAAGTCGAGGCTCAGACCACCGAGGAACATGACCGAGACACACAGCCCCAACACCCAGATCGTCGCGGTCCCGCGTTCATGCGGCTGCGACTTCATCGGCTGAAGTAGTCGTCGACGCGCCGGTGCTGGGTTGCCGTGTACGTCCACGACGCGAGTGCATCGGCGCCCGGAAGCGCGATCGCCGGCATCTGTACGTGGACCGCGACCGTCACGATGTCGCCGCGGTCGATCCCGCCGGACACGTCGACGCTCACATCTTCGGGGTCGACACCGTGGTTGGCGGCCACCGCCTTGGCCACGAACGTGGCGCGCTCGACGTCGGCATCGGGGATGTCACGGATGATCGTCGCCGCGGCCTCGCGCGCGGCGACGGTCGCGGCGTGCCTGCGCTCGACCCAACTCGGGAGCGACCCGACGAGCAGGACCACAGGGAACAACAGCAGGGCGACGGCGAACACCCACTCGGCGACGACGAAGCCCGCGGCACGCTCGTCACGAACCGGGTTCATGGTTCCCGCAGCGCTGTCGCTTCGAACTCGAGTTCCCAGGCGGGCACGAGCATCGGGAGCCACGCGGGCAACGACCCCTCCGCGCGCGCGACGACGAACGCCCCGTCGAATTCGCACTCGATCTCGATGTCATTGCCGACCGGGCCGCGCAACAGGTCGTCGAGCACCTGCTGCGCTCGCGCGCGGCAGGTCTCGGCGTCGGCGCCCTCGACCGCGGCCGAGCGAGCCCCCTCGTCGAGTGCGTCTCGCACCACCCCGCGGGCGTACAAGTCGACGAGCAGGTTCGCGACCAGCACGAACAGAACCATCGAGAACCCGACCGTCGCGACGTACTGAATCGTCGTGAATGCCGACTCCCCTCGTCCCGTTCTCACCCGCTGAGCAGCTCGTCCGAGATCCAGTTCACAATGTCGACACCGAGTTGCTGCAACATTGCCCAGATGACGACGAGTGCCAACACCCCGAGTGCGGCATTGCCGAGCAGCTCGGCAGTCGTCATCCCGGCTTCGGACTTTCGAATGCGCATCCGCATCGTCCCTTCTATCGATTCCCCAACACGACCGACGGCAACGGTGCCGCAATGAACAACAACATGATCGGAGCCAAAATCGCGATCGTCGGAACGAGCATCGCGGCGCGCCGGCGAACGGCTTGCTTGTGCAGCTCTTCTCGACGCGAGTCGCGCATGTCCTCGCTCAGGGCCAGGAGCGCGCTTCCCAGATCGGCACCACGCTCCACGCCGGCCGCGAGGAGTTGATACGTGCGCGCCGCGCTCGGCTCGGGCGTCAGTTCCGCGGCCCGCCGAAACGCTTCCGCCTCTCCGATACCCCGGCGCGTCCACGTCAATACCGCGCCCAACTCTTCGACGACGATGCCCTGCCCGCGGTCGACGATGCGTTGGACCGCCTGAATCGGCCCGGCGCCGGTGCGTACATGCATCGCGAGCAAGTGGTTGATCGTGTACAGCTCGAGACGAATGCGGCCGGCCCGTTCGGTCACGGCGCGTTCGACTCGGCGCCGACAACGCGTCGCGCCGATCGTGCCACCCGCGACCGCCGCGACCAGCGCGATCGTCGGGGCTCCGGTCAACACGAGAACCGCTGCCCCCGCCGCCGCGACACCCAACGCGCCCTCGACGAGTTGGCGAACCCGGTACTCGTCGGGGGTTACATCGGCCAGGCCCGCCTGGCGCAACGTGCGGGCGAGGTGCTCGTCGCCGCGGTGTTCGACACCGCGCGCCATCCGGCCGATCGCGGCGCGCAGCGGCGGACCGAACAACCCGCCCACCGCGCCGCCACTCGACTTCACCGGCGTCAGGTCGGGTGTCAACCCGAGCGCGGTGCGAGGCACGACCGTGTACGGCCGTACCCGCAGGGCGAGCCGGCGGGTCCGCGGCATCACAACCGCGGCGAGCGCGGCGCACGCGCCGCCCACTGCGCAGGCTGCAACGAGCCCCAGCGCCTGCATCAGACTCCCCGATCGCTGCGGAGCACGCGGTCTTCGACGGGGTCTCGACCGAGCCGATCGAGCATGAAGACGCCGATCGCCGAGAGCACGCCGGCCACCAGGAGCGTCGCGACCCCCGCACCGGTTCGGTAGAAATCGCGGAATGCGCCCGGCCGTATCGTCAGGGCAACGAGCACGAACCACGGCAGGACGACAACCGCCCGCGCGTTGAGTCGCATCTCGAGCCCTTCGGTCTCGAGTTCGTCGAGAAGTTTCAGGTCCTTCGTCGTCGCCGCGACGAGATCTTCCAGAATCGTGCGGACGATTCCGCCGCCGCGCTCGTGCGCAAGGATCAAGACTTCGAGTATCCGGTCGCTCGTAGGGTCGCTCAATTCCTCCTTCACGATCTCGAGCGCGAGCGCGGCGCCGAAAACACGTGCGAGTTCGGGAAAGCGCGCGAACGCGTCGCGCAGGGGCGGAGGGCCCGTCGCCGCGAGCGCATTCACTGCCTGTGTGAGTGAACGTCCGGCCGAGATCGATGCGAGCAGGTCGCGCAGCCCGTCGGGCCACGCCGCCTGCACGACGCGCATGCGCTCCTTCCGCCGGCGGCCGAAGAACGCTCGCGGCAGCAGCGCGAGCGCAACCGCCGGTACTGCCGCGACGAACGCCGATCCGGTGAGCGCGCTCAGCATCACGAACGCGACCAATCCCGCGGCGACACTGCCACCCACGAACTGGACCGGCGACAGCGACACGCCGGCCTGCTGGAGCCATACCCGAGTCCTGTCGGGACGCTGCTTCCGGTGCCACCGCATGCGGCGGGGCAGAATCCCCGCCAGCGCCCCCACGAGGAGGGCGCAGAACGTACCGACGAAGAGCGCGGCGAGCATCGTCATCGCGCGTGCCCGTCGAGGAGTCGCCGCAGCTTCATGCCGTCGGGCAATGCCCGGTCCACCCGTTCCTCGAGCGCAGGCGGCAACGCGCCGGTCCACTCCAACGGACGTCCGAGGGCCTTGCGGACGAAGACCGGCTCGAACGTCTGGTCGTCGGTCAGAGTGGGCGCGACCGCGGTGATCTCAGCCACTTGCCGGCGGATACGGGAGTCGGTGGTGCGGGGGATGTCGTCGCGGTCCATGTGCACGACGATGTCGATCGCTTCGGTGAAGATCTTGCGCACGATCCGTTCGGAGACGTTCTCGCCCGCCATCAACGCCGCGTTGATGAGAGCGTTGAGCGCGTCGTTCGCGGTGTTCGCGTGGACCGTGCAGAGGAATCCGCACCCGGCGTTCACCGCACGCGTGAGTTCGAACGCCTCCGCGCCACGAACTTCGCCCACGACAATGCGGTCGGGCCTCATCGCCAGCACGAACTTCACCAAATCGCGCAGGGAGATCTCGCTACCGCCGTCGAGGCCCGGCGGCCGAACCTCGTAGTACGACCCGTGACCGACGGGCACCGCGAGTTCGCGGATCTCCTCACAGGATCGGACGCAATGGGCCGGTGGGACCGCGGCCAGCAGCGCCGCCGCAAGCGTCGTCTTCCCCGCGCCTGGTTCCCCGGAAATAGCGATCCGGCTGCGGACTTGCATCAGTGCCCACAGGAAAGCAGCGGCCTCGCGCGTCACCGTGTCGCGTGCGACGAGGTCGTCGAGGCTCACATCGCGCACGACGTAGCGGCGCAGTGTCACCGATAGCCGATCTGCGATCGGCGGGATCGCGGCCGTGAGTCTCGCGGTGCCGTCGAGCACTCGGGCCTGCACGAGCGGGTGCTTCGCGTTCAACTGCCGCTCGGTCGTTGCGAGGAGGCGGTCCACGATCTGACGGTTCTCGTCCTCGCTCGTCGGTTCGGCGAGACCCCGCAGCCGTCCGGTCTCGTCGAGATACGTCACGCGCGGGCCTTCGAGGAAGATCTCCTCGACGTCGTTGCGTGCCAACAGGTCGGTCAACGGTCCGAAGTCGGTGACACCTCGCAGGATCCGCTGCGCCATGATCGCCGGGTCGCCGAGCGGCACTTCCTCGCCGAGTCGCGCCCGGCGCTGGTAGTCGTCGACCGCACGCTCGATCTCGGCCCGCACCTCAGCCAGTTCACGATCAGTTTGCAGCTTCCTCCGCTCGATGCCCGCGAGCGCGTCGCGCCGGATGGCTTCGTACGCGTCGGCGCGGACGGTCATGACGCCTCCCGTACGGCCTCGACGGCAGCCTGCACACGCGGTGCGCCGCGCACTACCTCGCCGACATGGGTGACACCGCGCACGAATCCGCCGCGGGCAACGGAGGTCCCGTTCCACGCGGCTTCGGTGACCTTCCGGTCGGAGGGAACGAACACGACGTCGATGACCGGCAGTGTCCGCGTGATCTCGTCGTAGAGTTCGCCCCGCCGGAAACGCGCCGTCGGCGCGCGGTTGACGGCGACCACGAGCGGCGTATCCGGCGCGAGCGACCGGACGTCCATCGCCCACGTCAGCAGGCGAGCCACACCGACCGGACCCGCGTCACAGACCGCCACGAGGACATTCGCCTCCAACACGAGCGCGCGAGCGACGGCGTTGCGGCTCCTCGTCGGGCCACCCACGTCCTCCAACGACCCGATCCCGTCGACGACGACGCAGTCCTCCTCGTTCACGAGGCGGTCGAGAATACGAACGACCTCGCCGGGACGAACTTGAGCCCAGGCGCGCGGATTGGGCAACCCGGAGATCACCCGCAGCCCGGTGCCGCTGTCGGTTGTGATCGAAGCCGCAAGCGTGCCGCGCCCGTGCTCGACCGCGTCGATCGCAGTACGCAGGTTCGGCTCGATCGATAGACCCAGCCGCTGCGCTACCGCGGGCGCGACGTCATCGGCATCGACAAGTGGGGCTGACATTGTGAGCGCGAGTTGGACGGCGACTTCGGTGCGGCCGACGCCCGGAGCTCCGCCGACCGCAACGACGAGTCCGCGCGCGGTGACTGCCTCGGGCTCGGGGCCCGTTCCGACGTCGCGACGCGAACGCATGCGCTGGAGCATCTCGACGAACTCGCCCGGTCCGGCATCGGAGGTCAGCATGCGGTCGACGTCGACCGCTTGGAGATGATCGCGACTCGCGGGTTCCTCTCGGTCGTACACGCCGAGCACCGATCGGCCCGTCGCGCGAAGGTCGGCGACGAGGGCGTGCGTCAAGGCCGGCCACCGGTGACTCACGACGAGCACGTCGTACGACTCCTCGAGCGCGACACCCGCTTCGACCACGAGCTGGCGTACCCGTGCACCACCGTGATCGCTCAGGTGGCGGTGAAGTTCCTCGACCCAGGGATCGGCCGTGAAGACCAGGGCGACCTCAACCTCGCTCACGGCGCCGCCGCCTCGACGGGCGTCGCGTCCACGACCACCGGTGCGCCCGTGGTACGCACCAAGCTCACCGTGCCCGTCTCGACCGCGGCCGCGAGCGCGAGCGCGCTCGTGGCGTCGACGGCCAGCGTGACCGTCAGCTCGTCGTTCCCACCGCTCAGTGGACCGCCGTCCTCCCCCTCGACATCCAGGACTTCGACGTTGGTCATGACGTACGACGCAGTGTTCGTGTCGGCGTCGACCGCGATGACGTCGACGACGTCACCTTCGTCCACCTCACCGCCGACCGCTCGAGAAGCCGCGAGTGGGAAACTCATCGCGCGCGGTGCGACACCGTCGGCGACGAGGTGCACGTCACTGCGCGTCACGAGCGCACCCGCGGGAACCGACCCCGCGACCACCTTGCCCCGCACGTCGGCGAGATCGTCGGCCCCGAACAAGTCGGCGAGGGCATCGCCGTCACCCGAGATGCGAGTAGTCGTCAGTGCGTCGTCGTCGAGCACGGTCCCCGGCGCGAGGTCGACGGCCGCGACGAGCACGGGCCGGGTGTCGTCGGCGCGGCTCAAGACCTGCAGCGTGAGCAGGACCCCGAGCACCCCGGCCAGCACCATCACGAGATGGCCCGCCGAGACGCGGCTCGCGAATGTGCGCCGCATCGGCCGCGCCATCGTCCCCGCCACCACCC
>JAWXCJ010000141.1:0-11342 GCA_034408875.1 Actinomycetota bacterium | reverse complement strand
ATGGCTCCCTCGCTGCGCCGTCCGTGGCTTCGCTGCGTCCGCACGGTCACATGGCTCCCTCGCTGCGCCGTCCGTGGCTTCGCTGCGTCCGCACGGTCATCACCATCCTCCGTCGAGTAGGTCGAGCAGGTCCCACTCCATCTCGGCGACTCGGCGGCCGAGCACGGCCAGCTCGACGTTGCGCACGATGCCGTTGAGGTGCGTCATCGCCTGCCCGATGCAGATAACACCCCACTTCAGTGTTCCGAGCGCGACCCACCAGCGCACCGTGTCGACGTCGGGCCGCGTGCCGCCCGCCTGTTCGTACGCGTCGAGGAGGTCGTCGAGATCGCCGAACCCGCCCGCGATGCGGTCGGCGACGCCGAAGCGCCACGACTTCACGCACAACCAGCCGAGATCTTCGATCGGGTCGCCGAGGTGGGCGAGTTCCCAGTCGAGCACCGCGGCGATGCCATTGGTATCGACGATGAAGTTGCCGTTGCGGAAGTCGCCGTGCACGAGCGCGGGTTCGGCACGCGGCGCGGGCGCATGCTCCTCGAGCCGGCGCAGCCCGAGTTCGAAGGCGGGGTGCGGTTCGCGGAACGCGTCGAGGAGCGACCGGTACTGGTCCACCTGCGCGAGCGCGCCGTTCACGGGCATGTCGGGGAGTCCCGCCGTGGGCACCGCGTGAATGTGCGCGGCGATCGCCCCGGCCTGCGCGGCGAGGCGCGGGCGGGCAGTCGCGTACGTGTCGTCGCGCAGGATGCGCCGCGGGATCGTCTCGCCCTCGATGCGGTCCATGACGAACCCCTGGCCGAGGTCGTCGCCCGGTGCGAGCAGCAGCCGCACCCGCGGCACCGCGACCCCCGCGGCACCGGCCGCGACGAGCAGCGCGTACTCGGTCGAGCGGTCCGATTGGCCGATGTTCGTGCCCGGGTCCCGCCGCAGCACGAGTGGGTGCAAGGTCCCGTTCGGTTCGACCGCGTCGAACGACCAGGTTTCACGGGAGGCGCCGCCCGAGAGCCGCCGGAGGCCGTCGATCGTCACACCGGGCCCGAGTTCCCGGCCGAGGGCCGCGATCAGGGTGTCAGGGGCGAAGCGGGCCACGGGAGCACCAACGTAGCCGGACCCTCCATCTGCACGAATTCTCCACAGATCGACCCGACGATGCCGACCTTTGGTCCTTATCCTCGTGGTCATGACGTTCGGCATGAGTTCGGGGGCGGCCCCGGCCCCCTCGCGAACGATTGCCGTCATCGAGGACGAGCGCTCGATCGCGTCCGCGGTCGCGGCCCGGCTGCGCAGCGAGGGCTACGCGGTCGAGATCGCGGCCGATGGTCCGGCCGGGGTGGCGTTGTGCGACCGGATCCGGCCCGACCTCGTCATCCTCGATCTCATGTTGCCCGGGCTCGACGGACTTGAAGTGTGCGAACGCATCCAGGCCGAGCGGCCCGTGCCCGTGCTCATGCTCACGGCCCGCGACAGCGAGCACGACCTGCTCGTCGGCCTCGCGGTCGGGGCCGACGACTACATGACCAAGCCGTTCAGCTCCCGCGAACTCGTGGCGCGTGTCCACGCACTCCTTCGGCGCGTCGACCGGCACGGCCCGGCCGACGGCGACGACGTGTGCACGATCCGCGACATCGAGATCGACGGCCCCGCCCGCATCGTGCGGCGCGGGAACGAGCCGGTGCATCTCACGCCGACCGAGTTCGACCTCCTCCAGTACCTCGCGACCCGGCCCGGTCGGGTCGCGACGCGCGAGGAGTTGTTGGAACAGGTGTGGGGCTACGAGATCCCGTCGGGTGCCCGTACGGTCGACTCGCACATCCGCACACTGCGCCGAAAGCTCGGCCCCGATCTCATCCGGACGGTACACGGCGTCGGATATGCAGTAGATGGAAACGCGACGGAATCGGGTTTTGGCGAAGAGCGGGCGAACTGACATGCGCGTCGGCCGACCCCCCGAACGACCGCTCGACCGACTTCCCACGCTGAAGCTCAAGCTCAGCGTCATCATCGTCGCGGCCATTGCGGTCACGATCTTCCTGACGTGGGTCGGTATCCACGCACAACTGTGGCCGTCGGTCGCAGGTGCGCTCGCCGGGTCGGTCGCGCTCGCCGTCGTATGGTTCCTGGCGCGCGGCACGACGTCGCCGCTGCGCGAGATGGCCGACGCCGCGGCCGCGATGGCGACCGGCGATTTCAGCCGGCGGGTCACCGTGAGTTCGCGCGACGAGATCGGGACCCTCGCCCGGGCGTTCAACGAGATGGCGGCCGAACTTGCCGAGACGGACCGCGTCCGGCGCGACCTCGTCGCCAACGTGAGCCATGAGCTCCGCACTCCGATCACTGCGTTGCAGGCCCAGCTCGAGAACCTCGTTGACGGCGTGGAGCCGCCCGACCCCGAGACGCTGAGCACGATGCTCGCCCAGACCGAACGGCTCGGGCGCCTCGTGCAGCAACTCCTCGATCTCTCCCGCCTCGAGTCGGGTGCGATTCCGCTCGACCGGCGCGAGTTCGACGTCGCACCCATGCTCGAACTCGCCGTGCGCGAATCGAAGCTGCACGCGGGCGACGTGCAGCTCACGGTCGCGGTCGAACCGGTGGAACTCACGCTCGACGCCGATGCCGAACGCCTGCATCAAGTGGTCGCGAACCTGGTCGAGAACGCGGTGCGGCACTCGCCGCCCGGCGGGCGTGTTGCCGTCAGTGCCGAGTCCCGCGCCGATGTCGTGCGTTTCGAAGTCGCCGACGACGGTCCCGGTGTGGCCGACGGCGACGCGGGCCGCATCTTCGAACGGTTCTACCGCGCCGATTCCGCGCGCTCGTCCGACCACGGTGGCGCGGGTCTCGGCCTCGCGATCGCCCGTTGGATCGTCGACCTGCACGGCGGCGAGATCCATTCCGAACACGGGCAGCCGAACGGGTGCCGGATGGTGTTCGACATTCCGCAGTATCAGAGCCCCGACTCCGAGAGAGGGAGCATGGCGTGCCCCTGACAACGATCGACGACGCACTGCGTCGTATCCGGCGCGGCGAGATGGTCCTCGTCGTCGACGACGAGGACCGCGAGAACGAGGGCGACCTCACGCTCGCGGCCGAGTGGGTCACGCCCGAGGCGATCAACTTCATGTTGCGGTGGGCGCGCGGGCTCGTGTGTATGCCGTGTGCGTCGACGCGGCTCGACAAGCTGGAGATCGGGCCGATGGTCGCCACCCCCGGGTGCGACACCGCGTTCACCGTCTCGGTCGATCACTGCACCGCGGGGAGCGGCATCGGTGCCGCCGACCGGGCGCTCACGATCCGGCGCATGATCGAGCCCGACTCGCGCCCGACCGACTTCATCCGTCCCGGCCACGTGTTCCCGCTGCGCGCTCGCGACGGCGGCGTGCTCGAACGCCGCGGTCACACCGAAGCTGCGGTCGACCTCGCCGTGTTGGCGGGCTTGGCCCCCGCGGCGGTGATCTGCGAGGTGCTGCACGACGACGGTTCGCCGGCGCGTATCCCGTACCTCGAACTGTTCGCGCAGGAGCACCGCATCGCCATGATCTCGGTCGCACAGGTTGTCGAGCACCGCATGGAAAAGGAGCAGGTCGGCGCGACAAGCCGCCCCTTGATGTTGTAGAACAACGTCGCGGTAGGTTCTCGCGCGTGAGCAACCCCGCGATCACCGAAATCACGGCCGGCCTCGAGTTTCCCGAGGGGCCCGTCGTCATGGCCGACGGCACGGTTCTTGTCACCGAGCTACTCGGTGGCCGTATCACGCGGGTGCATCCCGACGGTAAGAAGGAGACGGTCGCCGAGCCGGGCGGCAGCCCGAACGGTGCTGCGATCGGACCCGACGGCGCGCTGTACGTCACGAACAGCGGCGGGTGGCAGTTCCACGAGGTGATGGGGCTGAAGATTCCCAACAGCCAGCAGCCCGACGACTACAGCGGCGGCCGCGTCGAACGCATCGACATGCTCTCGGGCGCGGTGACGGTGCTGTACACCGAGTGCGACGGTAACGAACTCGTCGGCCCGAACGACCTCGTGTTCGACACGCACGGCGGTTTCTACTTCAGCGACCACGGCAAGGACCGCGGCCGGGTGCGTACGGCCGGCGCGCTCTACTACGCGCAGCCTGACGGTTCGTCGATTCGCGAGATCGTGTACCCGTTGGAGTCGCCGAACGGCGTGGGCCTGTCACCCGCGGGTGACCGGCTCTACACGGTCGAGACGCACACCGGGCGCGTGTGGGCGTGGAACCTGTCCGGCCCGGGCGAACTCGTCGGCGGCGCGAGTGTGTCGGCGCACGGCGGCGAGATGATCTGCGGCCTTGCGGGCATGCAGCTCTTCGACTCGCTCGCGATGGACAGCGCGGGCAACGTCGTCGTGGCGACGCTCGTCACCGGTGCGCTGAGCGTGATCTCGCCCACGGGTGAACTGCTCGACCAGGTGTTCGTCGGCGACCCGATGGTCACCAACGTGGCGTTCGGTGGTCCGGACCTGAAGACGGCGTACGTGACGTGCTCGGGTACAGGTCGTCTGGTGTCGGTTCCGTTCGAACGGCCGGGACTGAAGCTCGCGTACTGAGGGCCGTACAACTGGTACGCGGCGAACGTCATCGCCGCGGTAGACCTGACGTGGGTGTCAGCGATTATCTTGCCGCTCCATGGGACCATTGCAGGGTGTGAAAATTGTGGAGCTGGCGGGGATCGGGCCGGGCCCGTTCGCCGGGATGCTGTTGTCCGACATGGGCGCCGACATCGTGCGTATCGACCGGGCCCAGCAGGTGAACCCGGGAACGTTCGACAAGACGAACCTGGAGCCGCTGTATCGCGGCCGCCGGTCGATCGGTGTCGACCTGAAGAACCCCGACGGCGTCGAGACGGTGTTGAAGCTCATCGAGTCGGCCGACGGCCTGTTCGAAGGGTTCCGCCCGGGCGTCACCGAGCGCCTCGGTCTCGGCCCCGACGTGTGCCTCGCCCGCAACCCGAAGCTCGTGTACGCGCGCATGACGGGCTGGGGTCAAGAGGGCCCGATGGCACAGGCCGCCGGGCACGACATCAACTACATCGCGCTCGCCGGTGCGCTCGCGCACTTCGGACGCGCGGGTGGCAAGCCCACACCGCCCATCAACCTCGTCGGCGACTTCGGCGGCGGCGGCATGTTCATGGCGTTCGGTCTCGTGTGCGGCATCCTCGAAGCACAACGATCGGGCAAGGGTCAGGTCGTCGACGTCGCGATGGTCGACGGGTCCGCGATCCTCATGACGATGATGTGGGGCCTGAAAGCCATCGGGTTCTGGGACGAGGCAATGGGCGAGAACCTGCTCGACACCGGCGCGCCGTTCTACGACACGTACGAAACTTCGGACGGCAAGTTCATCTCGCTCGGTTCGCTCGAACCGCAGTTCTACGCGGAACTGATCCAGAAGCTCGGCCTCGAAGGCGAACAGCTCCCGTGGCAGATGGACCGCACCGGGTGGGAGACGCTGCGCGAGAGGTTCACCGCGCTGTTCAAGACCAAGACCCGCGACGAGTGGGACGCCATCCTCAAGGCCACCGACGCCTGCTACGCGCCCGTGCTCACGATGTCGGAAGCCGCGCAGGACGAGCACATGCTGGCGCGCCAGACGATCATCGAACGCGACGGCGTCGCCCAGCCCGCGCCCGCACCGCGCTTCTCGCGCACGATCGCCGAGATCGAACGCCCCGCCCCCTGGCCCGGCCAGCAAACCGACGAAGCCCTCACATCCTGGGGCTTCGACCCCGACGAAGTCGCGAAGTTGAGGGCAAGCGGCGCCATCGCGTAACGCAGACCCCGGTTCTGGACGCGCGTATCTGTTGTGGGGAACAGATACGCGCGTCCAGAAGGACGGTTCGTGGTCTACAGGAAGATGGTGATGAAGTCGCCGTCGCACTCGGTTGTGGCGTCGTCGAGGGTGTCGGTCCATTCCTGTACGGCGGCGCACAGGTCGACGTCGCTGCTGTCGTGTTGCACGAGCGACACGGAGGCGGCGACCTCTTCGCCGCGGCGCCACTGGGTGACCTCGCCGCCGGCCCAGCCTTCGACCGCGCCGCGGGCGTCGTCGACGCCGGCGATGTCGAGCAGGAACATGAGGTCGGCTGCACCGAACGTCATGTGCCTGACCTCCTCCCAACTCGTGCCGTCGGGTGCGACCGGGTCGGGCGCGTCGACGGCGCCTTCGCCCGCCTCGTACCGCTCGGGGAACAGGATCTGCGCGGTCGTGGTCGGCGGCGCCCGGTACACGTCGTCGACTGCGTCCCAACCCTGCTGCTGGTAGCCGCACACGAACGCCAGGCCGTCTTCGTACGGGAACATCAGTTGCCGGGCCAGGAACTCCGGTGCGGCGTCGAGCGCTTCCTGAGACGCGGCGATGTCGCCACCGAGCGCCGACGACAACAGCTCCAATGGGTCGACTGCCGCGGCCTGGAAGTAGGTCTGCGTCAGCAACGCGTCGCCTTCGGCCAGTGCCCGGCCCGCCATCGCGCCGTCGGGGTCGTCGGTGTTCGGGTCTTGCTCGATGGGGAGTTCGAGCGCCTGGTCGGCGAGCGCGTGCTCGAGCTCGTGGGCG
The DNA here is from genome assembly GCA_034408875.1 of Actinomycetota bacterium. Classification (GTDB taxonomy): domain Bacteria; phylum Actinomycetota; class Acidimicrobiia; order IMCC26256; family PALSA-610; genus JANNHK01. The sequence continues at coordinate 4,780 of JAWXCJ010000141.1, read as the reverse complement.
ATGATCGTCATCTCGATCGCGTCGAACGGTGCTTCGTCGTCGCCGAGCACGACCAGGTCGCCCGTGAGCGGGTCGTAGTAGCCCGCAACCTGGTCGCCGAGCAGCTTCACGTTTTCTTCGAACAGGTCGGTGCCCGGTTCGATCGCGCCCAACGCGGTCAGCAATTCTTCGTCGGCGCGCGCGACGTCGTCGGGGTAGTCGCGCTCAGTCAGTGCCGCGATGCGCTCCGCCATCTCGTCGCTCGTCACGAACGTCGGCTCGGGGATCTGTTCGAACGTCAGCTCGCGTTCTGCTTCGACCGCGTGGGCGATGGCTTCGTACTGCTCTCGTGCCGTGCTGCCGAGTTCGAGGCGGTCGCCGCCGAACATGTCGCCCATTGCGTTTGTGAGGCACTCCATCGAGGCGCCGCCCGCGCCGCCGAGCAGACTGTCGAGGTCGTCGAGGGGATCGGCCTCGTCGTCGCTGTCGGCCGGGGCCTCGGTCGTCGTCGTGGTTGCCGCCGCAGCCTCGTCGCCGGAGTCGCCGTTGTCGTCGCTCACGAGAATCCAGGCGATCGCGCCGCCGCCGAGGGCGAGGATCAGGGCGACGACGACGACGAACGTGCCGAGCGGGACCGGGCGGGCCGGAGGGGGAGTCGCCTGCGAGTCACCCGGAGGAGTATTTTCGATCATCTCTCACAATCAGACACTAACTGACGCACTCTGTCAACGCGCTCAGTCAGCGCGGCGGCGTCGGGTCCGACCAACGTTATGTGGCCGACCTTGCGTCCGGGGCGCGGGGTCTTGGCGTAGTCGTGCAGGTGGGCGCCCGGTATCGCGAGCACGGCATCGGCGTCGGGGAGGGCGCCGATGCAGTTCACCATCACGCTCGGCTCCCGCAGATCGGTCGACCCGAGCGGCCACCCGAGCACGGCCCGTACGTGGTTCTCGAACTGGCTTGTGTGCGCGCCTTCGATGGTCCAGTGGCCGCTGTTGTGGACGCGGGGTGCGATCTCGTTCGCGAGCAGGTCGGTGCCGGTGTCGAAGAGCTCGACGCAACCGACGCCGACGTAGTCGTACGCGTCGAGCAACGGCCGGATGCACGCTTCGGCGCGGGCCTGGAGTCCGGAGCTGTGACCGGACGCGGGCGCGTACGTGACCCGCAAGATGCCGTCGCGATGCACATTCTCGACGACCGGCCAACACAACGTCGTGCCGTCGGCGGCGCGCACGGCGACGATCGACAGTTCGCGCGCGAACGGAACGAACGCTTCGAGGATGAGCGGCACGCCGCCGAGCGCGGCCCACGCGGTATCGACATCGGCCGGCGTCGTGCGAAGTACGTGCTGACCTTTCCCGTCGTAGCCGCCGCGTCGGGTCTTCAGCACGGCGGGAAGGCCGAGCGCGGCGACGGCTTCGTCGAGCTGGGCGCGCGAGTCGACGGTGCGAAACGCCGCGGTCTCGATACCGAGCTCCCGCAAGCGCGTCTTCTCGAGGAAACGGTCCTGCGCGACCTCGAGAATCTCCGGGTTCGGGTGCACGGGCACCGTTTCGCCCGCGGCGCGAGCGGTGGGGGCAGGAACGCCTTCCCACTCGTACGTCACCACGGTGGCGCCGGCCGCCAGTTTGCGGGCCGCGCCTTCGTCGTCGAGCCCGGCCACGATGAGCCCGCCGACCGCGGCGGCCGGTGCCTCGGCGCTCGGGTCGAGGAACACGAACTCCACCCCGAGCGGGATGCCGGCCCGCCCGAGCATCCACCCGAGTTGCCCGCCGCCCAGCACCGCCAGCCGCGTCATGGGCCTCCGGCCTCCGGCCCTCGATCGCCCGTGCGGGTCGTCATCCGCGTCCGGGCCTCCGGACCTCCCGCCTGCTGTCACGGCCCGACGCTACGCGATCTCCACCAACCCCGGCTCCTCGTGGCGGAGGGCCTCGATCTTGTCGAGGGGGCGTTGCAGCGCCCGGTGCCGCGTCGACATGAGCGCCGCGTATTCCTTCGCGACACCGTCGAACCTCTGCTGTACCCGGTCGAGCTGCACGACGTACTTCTCCCACTGCTGCGAGAACTCGCTCAGGAGCGAGAGGATTTGGTTCGATGTCTTTTCCAGCCGGAAGTTGTCGACCGACTGCCGTACGACGGCCAGCACCGCATACAGCGTGAGCGGCGAGCACAGCACGATCTTGTGGCGCAGCGCGTCGTCGAGGATCGTGCGGTCGTGTTCGTGCACGAACGCGTAGACCTGCTCGTTCGGGATGAACAGCAACAGGCAGTCGACGGTCTCGTCGGCCCGGTCGAGATAACCGCGAGTCGTGAGCTCACGCACGCGGTCGCGGACGTCGCGCAGGAACTGGTCGCGGTGTTGCTTGCGCTCGATGTCGCTGCCCGCTTCCAGGTAGCGCACGTAGTTGTCGAGCGGGAACTTCACGTCCATGTGCATGACGAGCCCGTTCGGCATCAGGAACGTGTAGTCGGGGCGCCCGCCCGATCCGGCGAGCGTGACCTGGCGCCGGTAGTTCACCCCCTCCAGAAACCCGGCCAGGCGCAGCACGTCTTCGGCCATGCGCTCGCCCCACTGGCCGCGCGTCTTCTGGCTCGACAGCACCTCGCGCAACTGCTGCGTGTTCTCGGTGAGCGCAGTGAGCCCTTCGTGCTGGCGGCGCAGTTCGTTGGCCAGCTCGCCGAACGCCTGCTTACGGTTGTTGTCGAGGTCGCGGACCAGCGAACCGACCTTGTCGAGCTCGGCCGTCATCGTCGAGAGCTGCTGGTCGATCAGCGACTTCTTGCCGTCGAGTTCGGACGTGGCCCGCAACCGTTCCTGTTCGAGCATGGTGCGGTTGGCGTCGAGCAACTGGGTGAGGGTGGCGCCGTCGTCTCGCCGCCGGGCGACCAGCACGACCGCGACGAGGGAACCGACGAGGACACCGACGAGGGAACCGAGCACGATTCCTGCGAGGATCTGCATGCGGGGAGCCTCGCAGGCCGGTGAGACAGTTTCCGGTTTGGAGCTACGGCGCGGACTTCACAACACGAGCGTCGGGATGGGGTCGTAGCCGAGGACGTCGGCGACGAGGGAGCGGATCGCGCCCGCTCGTTCCGCCGCGTAGTCGCGGTCGGCCGCCAGGAACGCCGGAAGTGCGTCCGGCGACGAGGACGCTTCGTAGGCGGCGAGCGCGGCCATGACCTCGGCGTTGGCCGCGAGTTGTTCCGAAGCGCGCACCGTGACACCCAATCGGCGCGCCAGACCTTCGAGTCGGTTCGCGGACGCGACCAACTCTGCGACCGAAGCGTCGTCGGCGCGCCGGCGGTCCCATTGGTCGAGCGCGTCGTCGACGTCGCCGGCGAGTTCGGCGGTCGGTCCCGACGTAGTGCTGATGGTCGCGGTCAGCGCCGCCAGCAGGTCGTAGCGAGCATCGAGCACGGGGAGGAGATCGTCCCAGCGCGTCTGCACTTCGTCGTCGGCGGCCTCCAATTGCTGGCGGGCGCTGAGCACGATGGCGAGCGCGGCGACGAAGAGCAGCAGCAGCGCGAGGGGTAGCAGACGGCGCAGTGCGCTTGGGCGCATGGCCCGCTGACCATAGTTGCGATCCTTTGCCCGGCTCCGGATCGCGGCTACGTTCCGGCCGATGGCCCGCTCCCGGGCCGCGTGCGTGGCCGTGGCGGCCGCCCTGCTCGGGAGTGTCGCGTGGGGCTGGGTTGCCGGCGGACACGCCGCGGCGACATTCACCGCGCATGTAGTCGACGTGCTCGACGGCGACACGATCGTCGTGCGATACCGCGACGGTTCGTACGACACCGTCCGACTCTTGGGCGTCGACACACCGGAAACCATGCACCCGGACAAGCCGGTCGAGTGCTACGGCCCCGAAGCAAGCGCGTACACGAAGCGTCGTCTCACCGGCCAAGACGTCGTGCTCGAGCGCGACGCCGAACTGCGCGACATCTACGGCCGGCTCCTCGCGCACGTACGCGTCGACGGCGTCTCGGTCAACGAGGAGTTGCTCCGCCTCGGCTACGCGCGCTTGCTGATCATCGCCCCCAACGGTGAACACGGCCGGGCGTTGCTGGCAGCCGAACTGGATGCCCAGCACGCTCAGCGCGGGTTGTGGGGCAAGTGCTGAAATTCGGCCGCGCTGCGTGACGGCCGGAACTGCTTCCGCGGGTTCACGGGGCTGGGAGCGGCTCGGGAGCCTCAGGCATTGGGGTATCTCCCCCCATGGCCTAGGCTGCTCGGTGACGCACAGGTTGGAACGTTTCAGCTCGTCGTCTTACATCACACAAGCACAGAAACGAGTTACAAGTGGCACAAGGCACTGTGAAGTTCTTCAATGCAGAGAAGGGCTTCGGATTCATCTCACGTGAGCAGGGCGACGACGTCTTCGTTCACTTCTCGAACATCCAGGGTTCTGGATACAAGACGCTCGAGGAGGGTCAGCGCGTCGAGTTCGACGTGGCTCCTGGCCGCAAGGGCGAAGAAGCGCAGAACGTCCGCGTAGTCTGACGCTGAAACGAGTTCGATCTGGCCGTCGGCATTCGTGCCGGCGGCCTTTTCGCGCCCCGACCGACATGAAGGGCGCACCGAATTGAAATTGCGAGCCCCGGTGTCGGAAACCCGTCACCGAAACTCGCAATTTCGTTGGGGCCAGGGGGCCCGGCCGGATTAGCTGGTAAGGCGTGTGCGCATCTTGTCGATGGCGCGCCCCAAGACGTCGCGCGCCTCGACGCGCGTGATTCCGAGTTCGGGCGCCAGTTGCTTCAGTGGCAGCGGCGCGGCGCCGTCGAGGCCGAAGCGGCGTACGACTGCGAT
>JAWXCJ010000140.1:0-11304 GCA_034408875.1 Actinomycetota bacterium | reverse complement strand
GTTTCTCCGGTTAACACCTAGTAATCTACGTGTTAGCCGCTTCTGCGGCGCTAACACGGAGGATTCCAGTGATGGACCGGAAGTACCTGACGGTCGAAGAGTGGGAGTCCCAGTTCGGTCGGCAGGTCCGCACCGCCCGGGTCGCCGGCGGCCTCGGCCAGGCCCAGCTCGCCTCCCAGGCGAACGTGTCACTCGCGACCCTCTCGAACCTGGAGCGGGGAAAGGGGTCGACCCTCAAGACGCTCATCGCCGTCGCCCGTGCACTGGGACGGACGGACTGGCTGGCGAGCTTCGCACCCGAAGTGACCATCTCGCCGATGCAGATGCTGCGCGCCAAGCAGCGGGCTTCGAACGCTGATGTCCGGGTGCGAGCGTCGCGCCGAAAGCACCGTGCCTGAGCGATGCCATACCAACCCGTTGACCTGATCGAGGTCCGATGCTGGGGCGCGCGAGTCGGGGCCGTCGCCGTCGATCCAAGCTCGGGCTTCTACGTCTTCGAGTACGAGCCGAGGTGGTCGGCGAGCGGCGTGCAGCTCGCGCCGACCACAATGCCGGTCGACGGTCGGCCGCAACGCTTCGTCTTCCCGAACCTTCCGCCGCTCACGTACCACCGCCTTCCGGCGATGCTCGCGGATTCACTCCCCGACGACTTCGGCAACGCGCTCACCACCGCCTATCTCGCCAACGAGGGTGTGCGGCCCGAAGACATCACGCCACTCGACCGCCTCGCCTATCTCGGCAACCGCGGTATCGGCGCATTGGAGTTCCGTCCGGGGCGCGGACCGCGCACGCGGAAGTCGACAGCGATCCATTTGTCGGAGCTTGTTGTTGCGGCACGCAGTGCGCTTGCGGGCGAGATCACCGGCGAGTCGCGGGCGACAGACGCAATCAAGCGCCTCATCGCCGTCGGGACGTCAGCGGGTGGCGCCCGAGCCAAGGCGGTCGTCGCGCTCAATCCCGTGAACGGCGAACTGCGATCTGGTCAAGTGCCCGCCGACGCGGGCTTCGAACCGTGGCTCTTGAAACTGGATGGTGTCGGTGCTGATCTCGACCTCGGCGGGTCGGGTCACTTCGGCCGGATCGAGTACGCGTACTCGAAGATGGCGGCGGCCGCGGGCATCGAGATGGCCGAGTGCCGCCTGCTGGAAGAGGGGGGCCGCGCGCACTTCATGACGCGGCGCTTCGACCGAACGGCGGACGGAGAGAAGATTCACGTGCAGTCGTTGTGCGCTCTTGCCCACCTCGACTTCAAGCAGATCGGCGTACACGACTACGCACAACTCTTCCTGCAGGTCGAGCAGCTCGGTCTCGGCGCTGACTCCCGTGCGGATGCCTTCCGCCGAATGGTCTTCAACGTTGCCGCAGCCAACTGTGACGATCACTCCAAGAACTTTGCATTCGTCTTGCCCGAGGGCGGCGAGTGGCAGCTGTCGCCCGCGTACGACGTAACCCATGCGTTCGCGCCGCGCAGCGAGTGGACACACGAACATCTGATGGCCGTCAACGGCGTGCGCGCGGCGATCGATCGAGACGATATCGACACTGTCGCCGATCGCTTCGCGGTGCCCGGTGCAACGCGCATCATCGAGCAGGTACTCGACGCAGTCGATGAGTGGCCCCGGCACGCGCAGGATGCCGGCGTACCCGCCGACGTTGGGCAAAGCGTCGCGTCAGACATCGACCTTTGGTCGAAGCCGCTGCACTGAGCTGGCCGGGCGAGGGATGGCCGTCAGTGGAGGACGGCGGCGAACTGGTCGTAGTTGGCCCACCAGCGACGCCGGCGGTCGTAGCGCTCGCGGCCACCGGTCCGGGTCCACATCGCGACGGCGTTCGGGTCACCGGCGTCGACCGCGCGCCGGGCGGCTGCCTCGATACGGGCGATGGCGTCGTTCATGGCGGTGAGCAGCTCTGCCCGGCCGTCCCGGTCCAGTCCGTAGGCGTCGGCCACGAGTCGTAGGCGCGCGGGCCGGTCGGCGGGTCGCCAGCCAAGCTGGGCTTGGTCATCCGGTGCCGTGATCATGCACGAGGACGTTTTCCGACGCTTCCGCGCCGAGCTCAGACCACGACAGCACCCGCCCGCCGGGAAGCTCCGTCGTTTCCGAACGCACGGGCACCCTCTCCAAACCAGCACGGGATGGACTACGGCCACGAGCATGACCGGGCGCACGCCGCGATCGTACGCGTGCGTCACACCAAACGGGCGCTCGCGGCTTCGATCGCCGACTGCAGCCGGGCGCCGACCATGGCGGTGGTGAGGTCGCCGCGGGTGCGTTCGAGCACGGCCCGCAACGCATCGGTCGTGCGGCGCAGGCCGCCGGTGACGCCGTCGGGGTAGTCGATGGTGACGAGCAGCGAGTAGACCTCGTCCATTGCGCCCATGAGCCGCTCGGCGCGGGCCATGGCGCCGGCGCGGAGCTGGTCGAGGAGCTGGCGCCGCAGCTCGCTGGCGGCCTCGGCGAGTCCGTTGCAGTACGCGGCGATGTCGATGCCGAGGTCTTCGGGCGTCGGGAGCGGGTCGTCGCGCACGAGCGCGAGCGTGAGCCACGCTTCTGCGAGTTCCTTTCGTGCGTCGTGGAGCGGACCGTTGTTGCGCACGTCGGGTTGGTTCACCAAGGCGCTGTCGGCTTCGGCAACGTGGGAACGCGCTTCGCTCGCGAGCGTTTCGGCGGAGTCGAACTCGCCGCGGTGCGTCGCGCGAATCGACGCGGCACAGGCTTGGATCGCTTTGCGCGACGCGGCGATCGTGATCTCGCGCGCACCGTGCTTCTCTTCGAACGCGTTCCGTGCTCGCACGCCGAGCGCCGCGATTTCCGAGGCGCGATCCACGCGTTACGACGAACCCGCGCGCCGCAGCGCGAACTCCGGCGCCGCCGTCTCGTACTCGTACTCGTACTCGTACTGGGGCAGGTAGCGCAGCTTCGCGATGCGTTCTGCATACGAGGAACGCACATACGCCCATGCCAGGAGGTACGCGCCGAGCAGCACGTCGGCGATGATCTGCAACCCCCAGAACACGGTCGCGCCCGTGACGAACGCGAGCAACAACGTGACGGTCACACCGCCGAAGAGCACCCGCAGCACGTCGCGCCGGCGCTTCGCCGCGGAACCGATCGGTGGGAGTCCGGCGCGTTCCGGCGTACCGACGGCGCCGTTCGTGCGGCTCAACACGTCGAGGCGGTTGGTGAAATCACCGATCGAGTCACCCGAGCGCTCAGTGCGGGAGCGAAGGAGCGGCGGCAACAGCACCACGGCCCACAGTCCCGCGAGGATCAGCAACACCACCAAGTGCAAGACCTCTCGACCACCAATCTGCGTCCGACGACGGTAACAACGCGCGGTATCCATGTGGTGGATTACCGGGGAACGTTCCATGTTGGCGCGTCCTGCCGCGGTCGCCAAACTGGCGCGCCGCGAAACGGACGTTGCACGCGAACACCCTGGTCAGCGCGTCAAGAACCGCTCAGAGACCGAAGCGGTCGCCGTCTTCGCCTTTGCGGCGGTAGGTGCCCGAGCGACCACCGGTTTTTTCCCACAGCGTGAGATCACCGATCGTCATCGACTTGTCGATCGACTTGCACATGTCGTAAATCGTGAGCGCGGCGATTGCGCACGCGGTCAGCGCTTCCATCTCGACACCGGTGCGGTCGACCGTGTCGACGTTCGACTCGACTTCGACGTAGGTATCTTCGATACGGAAGTTCACGAGCACCGAGCCGACCAACAGCGGGTGGCACAACGGCAGTAGATTCGGTGTCTGCTTTGCGGCCTGGATGCCCGCAACTCGCGCCACTGCGAGCACGTCGCCCTTGGTGATCGCTCCCGACGCGATCTTCGAGGTCGTGTCGGCTTCCATGTGCACCCGGCAGCGCGCCACCGCCCGCCGGTGCGTCGGCTCCTTGGCCGTCACGTCGACCATGCGGGCCCGTCCGAGCGGGTCGAGGTGTGTGAACTCAGAAGCCATGGCGGGCAAGTGTACGTGCGTTTCGGCAGGTCACGTCCGGGACGCTCCCCGGCTTCGGCCGTCAGCCGCCGATCTGGCTCATTGACCGGCCGGGGCGCACGAAATCGGCCTCGCCGATGCGGTGACCCGCCCACTTCGTACCCACGGCACCCGCGATCGCCGCCGCGAGCCGATCGTCGAGGTCGGCGGCGTCGAGCCCACCCGGCGCGCGCAACTCGGCCCGCAGGTCGAACTCCTCGAGTGCGAACAGGCAGGTCCGGAACTGTCCTTCGGCCGTGATGCGGACCCGATCGCAGTTGTCGCAGAAGGGTTCGGTGACACTGGAGATCACGCCGACGTCGCCCACACCGTCCCGGTAGACATAACGCGCGGCGGGGTCGACGGTGTCGTCGGAGATCTGCTCGAGCGGGAACACGGCGTCGATGCGCTCGATGATCTCGTCCGACGGCACCACCTGGGCCCGGCTCCAGGCGTCCTGGGCGTCGAGGGGCATGAACTCGATGAAGCGCATCCCGACGCCCTTGTCGCGTCCGTAGCGGGCGAGGTCGACGATCTCGGTGTCGTTGACGCCCCGCATCACGACGGCATTCACCTTGACCGGGGCCAGACCGGCGTCGAGGGCGGCGTCGATACCGGCGAGGACCCGGTCGAGTTCGTCGCGGCGGGTCAGGGCGAGAAACGTCTCCCGGCGCAACGAATCGAGCGAGACGTTGACCCGGCGCAAACCCGCTTCTCGCAGGTCGTGGGCCATCTCGCCCAGCTTGGCCCCGTTGGTCGTGAGGGCAAGATCGACATACTCATGGGTCGACTCCACGCTCCGCTCTCCATCGCCGGGCCCCGCAGATTCCGCCGAATTCGCCGAGCTGAGCTGTCGTCTCCCGAGAGGAGCCAGCATTTCGATGAGGCGGGTGATGTGGGCCCGGACCAACGGCTCTCCCCCGGTCAGGCGGATGGCCTCGAAGCCGTAGCGCTCGACACACACCTGGGCGACGCGGGCGATCTCCTCGTAGGTGAGGAGTTCCTCGCGGGGCAGCCAGCGCATGCCCTCTTCGGGCATGCAGTAGGTACAGCGGAAGTTGCAGCGGTCGGTGATGGAGATCCGCAGGTCTTTCACGCGCCGCTCGAACGGATCGATCAGCGGTACGCAAGTGCGGGTCACGAACTTCAGACTAGGACCTCGGCCAAATTCACGAGGCTCCTGCAGCACGCCGGTCCGTCCTCGTTTGCACGAGTGACCGAACGTGGCCCCGGAGTCGGGTTCGCTCTGACTCGCCACCGGCGCAGCGACCAACTTCAGCCGGCAGTTCAACGTCTCTCCGGGTTGCCCAGTCGCACCAGCCCGGCGCCTAGGACACAGCCACTCGGTGTGCAGCCTCCCGAAGCTGCTGTTCCGCCCGCCCGGCGGTCTTCCTACGTGGCGTGACTGTTGTACCACCTACCGTGAGATCTGACAAGCCCCCTGAAGCGCGAACCGCCGGCGCGTGAACAAGGCCACACTCCCGCCCGAACGCTTGCAACCGCCACTGAGCGCGCGCAGTCTGCAACACAGCGGATTCCTCTTCCTGGGCGATTCGCTGCTCAACGAAGAGCATCTAGGCAATGCGGGCGTCGGCAGAGTCCCCCCTTCCGGCGCCCGCTGAGCCGCTGCCAGGACACAGAACCCGCATTTCGCACGGAAGCGAACAAACTCGACCGGTCCCGTCGGGCAACGGCTCCGGTCGCCATGGTGGGGGCGGTGCTGCGGGATCCGGGCGGACCCGCGGCACGCCGCCCGCACACCCCGGCCAACACTCTGCTGCTCGGTCAGCGCTCCGGTTCCAGGAGCAGGACCCGCACTTCTTCGCCGGCCTCGACGCCCTCGCCGTCGGCCAGCAACGCCAGGCCGTTGGCCGCGGCCATGCCCGAGAGCACGTTGCTCGCCTGGAAGCCGGACCGCTCGCAGACGTAGCGGCCGTCCTCGACGCGCACGACGACGCGGTCGAGGTGCAGCTTCCCGTCGGGCCGGCGCTTCAACGCGGAGCTGGCCCGGGCGACGACCTCGGTCCCCATCACGCCCGGGCGGCCCATCATGCGGCGCAGCGCGGGCCGGGCGAACAACTCGAAACTGACGCGCGACGACACCGGGTTACCGGGCAGGCCGAACACGGGAACGCCGCCGAGCACGCCGAACGCGAGCGGCTTGGCCGGCTTGATCGCGACCTGCGCCCACGTGAACTCGCTGCCGGGGCGTTCGCGTGCGAGCCGCTCGAGCGCCACCTTCACGAAGTCGTAGTCGCCGACCGACACCGCGCCGCTCGTGAGCAGCGCGTCGCACTCGTCGACTGCTTTGGCGATCGTGTCGGCGATGAGCGCTTCGTCGTCGCGCACGCTGCCGTAGTCGACCGGTTCGCAGCCCGCTTCGGCGACGACGGCGAGCAGCATCGGCCGGTTCGAGTCGCGTATCGCGCCGGGCGGCAGCGGGCCGCGTTCGACGAGTTCGTCACCGGTCGAGAGCACACCGACACGCGCCCGCGGAAAGCACGAAACATCGGCGATGTCGAGGCTGGCGAGCACGCCGAGGTGCGCGGGCGTGAGCACCGTTCCCGCGTCGAACACGCGCCGGCCGGCTTCGAGGTCGCCGCCCGCGGGTCGGACGTGGTCCCCGGGTTCCGCGGCGCGCGCGATCAGCACGTCGTCGCCCGCGGTTTCGGTGCGTTCGACCATGACGATTGCGTCGGCGCCGTCGGGCATCGGAGCACCTGTCATGATGCGAATCGCCTCACCGACACCGACCGCGATCGTCGGTGCGCGCCCCGCGGGCAGTTCGCCGACAACGCGCAATCGGGTCGGCGATTCGGCCGACGCACCCACGGTGTCGGCGGCGCGGACCGCGTAGCCGTCCATGGCCGTGTTCGAGAACGGCGGTACTGGTTCGGTTGCCTCGATGTCCTCGGCCAGTACGAGTCCGCGCGCGTCGCGCAACGGGTGGGTGCGGGCCGGGAGGCGCTGTACGGCGCCGAGAATGCGCTGCTGCGCGTCGGCGAGCGAGATCACGTCAGACCCAGCCGCCGCACGAGGTCGCGCAGGTACTCCGTGAACTCGGGCGCGATGTCCGGCCGGGTGAGCGCGAGCTCCACGTTGGCGCGCAACCAGTCGACCTTCTGGCCGACGTCGAAGCGTCCCTCCGCGCACACCATTCCGAACACCTCTTGCTCGCCGAGCAGGAGCGCGATCGCGTCGGTGAGCTGCAACTCGCCACCCTTGCCCGGCTCGATGCGGTCGAGCGCGTCGAAGATCTCCGGCGTGAACAAGTAGCGGCCCAGCACCGCGAGATTCGACGGCGCCTCTTCGACCTTCGGCTTCTCGACGATCCGGCGGATTTGCATGAGCCCGCCCCGCTCGTCGGCAACCGGCTCGACGCAACCGTACGACGAGATCTCCTCGGGCGCGACTTCCTGGAGTCCGATGACCGAGCGACCACGCTCGTCGTACGCGGCGAGCATCGAGGTCAGCAGCGCGCCTTCGTCGACCATGATGTCGTCGGCGAGGAGTACCGCGAACGGTTCGTTGCCGACGTGGTGACGCGCGACCGAGACGGCGTGTCCGAGCCCGAGCGGGTCGCGCTGACGGACATAGTGGATATCTGCAAGGTCCGACGCGAACTGCACTTCCTTCAGCAGCTCGTCGCGCCCAGACCGCTCGAGATAGTGCTCGAGCTCGAAGTTCCGGTCGAAGTGGTCGGCAACCGCCCGCTTGCCGCGCCCCGTGATGATGAGGATGTCGGTGAGCCCGGCCTGCACCGCTTCCTCGACGACGTACTGGATCGCGGGCTTGTCGACGACGGGCAGCATCTCCTTGGGGAGACTCTTCGTCGCGGGCAGAAAGCGCGTCCCCAACCCGGCAGCCGGAATAACGGCTTTCCTGACGCGAGTGCTACTCATGCGGCTCCGGTTTCCGGCCCTCGATCACCCGTGCGGAACCACAGCGCTGACCGGGCCTCCGGACCTCTCGCCTGGGTCATGCTTCGGATCGTAGGTCGTTCTCCTGGCGGCGCAGCAGACGACGGATGTTGGCCGAATGACGGACGAACACCAGCACCGCCAGCGCGCTGACAAGCGCGATCTCCCAGTCGTCGTAACCCCCGAGCCACACCGCGATCGGGAACAGCGCGGTCGTGAGCAACGACGCCAGCGACGCCTTGTGCAACAAGCGCGCGAGCACGAACCAGATGACGCCGATCCCGGCGACGATGAGCGGATACAGCACGACGAGCGTGCCGCCGGCCGCGGCGACGCCCTTACCGCCCCTGCGATACAGCGGGAACGTGTGCCCGATCACGGCCGCCGGGCCGAGGATCAACGCACCGGCGCGCCCTTCCACCGCGAGTCCTACTCCTGCGGCGATCGCGCCCTTCGAGAAATCGAGCACCAGCACCAGCGCGCCGTAGCGCCAGCCGAGCAGCCGGGCGACGTTCGACGCGCCCGGGTTCCCCGACCCCTCGGCGAGGATGTCGCGGCCCTTGGCCCGGGCCACGAGCGACGCGCTGGGAAACGTGCCGAGCAACCAGGCGAGGGGAATCAGGAGGAGCGCGACGGGCATCGGGGTGATTCTGCCCGAGGTGGCGGCCCGACCGGACCACGGGACGGGCTCGTTCCGGAGATTGGTAGGATTAGCACTCTCAGGCTTCGAGTGCCAGAGTCCTTGCCAGCCCCAACTCGGAGCCCCAACTCGGAGACCCGACTCGGAGACCCAACCCCGGAGAAGTGCCGGATGCCGACGTACGACTACCGCTGCGCCAAATGCGGTCAGGACATCGAGGTGTACCAGTCGTTTTCCGAGGACCCGCTGACCAGGCACAAGGGCTGCGGCGGCAAGCTGACGAAGGTGATGTCACCCGCCGGAATCGTGCTGAAGGGTTCGGGCTTCTACAAGACCGACTCGCGGAGTTCTTCGTCGTCGGGCAAGAAGTCGTCCGGCTCGAAGTCTTCGTCGTCGGACTCCTCGGACTCCTCGGACTCCTCGGACTCGTCGGGTTCGTCGGACTCGGGAAGCTCGTCGGACTCCGGTACGTCGGATTCGGGGTCGACGTCGGACTCGTCCACGACGAAACCCGCGGACTCCACGCCGGCCAAGGACTCCTCGAAGTCCGATTCGAAGCGCGCCTAGATTCCGCGCCCATGGCGCAGGCGGACATCGGAGTCTTCGGCGGGTCGGGTTTCTACTCGTTTCTCGACGACGTCGAAGCGGTCACCCTCGACACACCGTTTGGTGCGCCCAGCGCGCCGCTCATGGTCGGCACGGTCGGCGACCGCCGCGTTGCGTTCTTGGCCAGGCACGGCGTCAAGCACGAAATCAGGCCGTCGGAAGTCCCCTACCGCGCCAACGCGTGGGCGATGCGGATGCTCGGTGTGCGCACCGTGCTCGGGCCGTGCGCGGTCGGCTCGCTGCGACCCGACCTGCATCCGGGCGACTTCGTCGTGCTCGACCAGCTCGTCGACCGCACCCGCGGGCGCGCCGACACGTTCTACGACCAGCCCGGGTTCGTGCACCACGTTTCGTTCGCCGATCCGTACTGCCCCGTCGTGTCGGCTGTCGCGAGCGACGCAGCCGGACGCGTGGATGCGATTGTCCACCCGGCGGGCACAATCGTCGTCATCAACGGACCACGGTTCTCGACCCGGGCCGAGAGTCGTTGGTATCGCGCTCAAGGTTGGGACGTCGTCGGCATGACGCAGTACCCCGAGGCGTACCTCGCCCGCGAACTCGGCATGCACTACGCGAGCGTCGCGCTCGTCACCGACTACGACACCGGTGTCGAAGACGAACCGGGTATCGAGCCGGTCACGATGGCCGCCGTGCTCGCACAGATGGAACAGAACGTCGACCGTGTGCGCGCGGTGCTGTTCGAACTCATACCCGCGCTCCCGGCCGAGCCCGAGTCGTGCCCGTGCGCGACCGCCCTCGGCAAGCTCCCGTACTGAGCCCGGGGAACGCGCCCCGGCCCGCCGGTTCGGGCGGGTCGACCGACGGGCCAGGGTCTCGGCGCAGCCCTCCCCAATGGTGGGGCGGGGTTTGGACTGCGCCGTGGCAATGCGGGGGTTGCAATGCCATGGGGGACAACCGGACTTCGCTGCTCGTCATTCCCCGGCGTGCTCGCCCCTATCCGTCGCGGTGACCGCGCGTTAGCCTTCGTTCACTTCCCGCGCTTCCCCCTCGTCACCGTTCGCGCGCGCTCGGGGAGGGATCATGCGCCGTTCACCACGCTTCGTCGTCGCGTCGTGCGCTGCCGCCGTTATCGGGGTAGGCACCGCGTTCACCGTCGCCACCGATCTCAGTGCCTTGCACGATCGGGCCCGCGACCTCGGTCCGGTCGAAGAGGTGATGGTCGCCACGCGCGACGTCCCCCTCGGCGTCTCGATCGAACCGGCCGACCTGGTGGCGGTCGACCGCCACCGCACCGCCGTGCCGGACGACGCGCTGCACTCGGCCGGCGCCGCCGTGGGTCACACCGTCGTGGTGCCCCTCGTGCAGGGCGCAGTCGTGCAAGCCGCGCATCTCGCGCCCGCCGACCGGGACGGTGTCGACAGCATCGTGCCCACGGGGCGGCGGGCGGTGCGCATCACACCCGCCGACGGCGCCCGACCCGAACCGGGCACGGTCGTCGACGTCCTCGCTGCGCTCGACCCGAGCATCGTCGGTTCCACCAGCCGCGCGATCGCGGTCGCGCGTGGAGCGCGCGTGCTCGCGGTCGACGAACAGGGTGGGACAGACGGTGAGTACGCCGCAAACGGTGCGAGCGGCGTTACCCTGCTCGTCACCGAGGATGAGGCCTACGACCTCGCGTTCGCAGCGGCGAACGGAGTGCTCACCCTCGCCGTCGCGCCGCCGGAGGCCGCGTGTTGTACATCGCCCGAGCTCTGACCGCGCTCCTGCTGGCTCCGCTGGCGCTCGGCGCAACCGGCACCGCCGACGACGCCGCGCGCGAACTCACCGCCGCCAAGGCGGCCGTGCTGGGTGTCATCGAGGGGGTGACCGAGTACCTGCCGGTGTCCTCGACCGGTCACCTCCTCGTCGCGCAAGACCTGATGGGCATCGGTGAGACACCCGAGACCGAGGACGCGGCCGACACGTTCGCAATCACGATCCAGTCGGGCGCGATCCTCGCTGTGCTGCTGCTCTACTTCGGTCGCGTCCGGTCGATGGCCGCGGGACTCGTCGGGCGCGACACCGCCGGCCGCCACGTGCTCGGCACGCTCGCGATCGCGTTCGTCCCCGCCGCGCTCGTCGGCTTTGCGCTCGACGACACGATCAAGAACCGCTTGTACGGGCCGGTGCCGATCGCGATCGCGTGGGCCGCGGGTGGC
>JAWXCJ010000139.1:0-33346 GCA_034408875.1 Actinomycetota bacterium | reverse complement strand
GTGATTCAGTGGTCGACGGGCAACGTGGGGAAGCACTCGTTGCGGCTCATCGCACAACACCCGGAGCTGGAACTGGTGGGGTTGTGGGTGCACGGCGCCGACAAGGTCGGGCGCGACGCGGGGGAGTTGTGCGGCATCGGGCCGACCGGTGTGAGGGCGACGAACGACGTCGACGCGCTGCTCGCCCTCGACGCCGACTGTGTGTGTTACACGGCGACCGCCGACATGCGCCCGACGGAGGCGATCGCCGACATGGCCCGCATCCTCGAGTCGGGGAAGAACGTCGTGTCGAGTTCGGTGGTAGCGCTCGTCTACCCGCCGCACGTCGACGCGGGTATGCGGGCGCCGCTCGAACGGGCGTGTGCCGAGGCGAAGGTGTCGTGCTTCACCTCGGGTATCGACCCCGGTTGGGCCAACGACCTCCTGCCGCTCGTGCTCACCAGCTCGTCCGAGTACGTCGAAGAACTGCGCGTGATGGAGATCGTCAACTACGCGACGTACGCGCAGCCGACGGTGCTGTTCGACACGATGGGGTTCGGCCAGGCGCTCGACGCCAAGCCGCTGTTGCTCATCCCGGGCGTGCTGTCGTTCGCGTGGGGCGGTGTGGTGAAGGTGCTCGGCGCCGGTCTCGGCATCGAGATCGACGAGCTCCGCGAGGTCCACGAACGCAAGCCCGCGCTCGAGAAGATCGACCTCGGGTTCGGTGTCGTCGAAGAAGGAACGACCGCGGCCATGCGGTTCGAGGTACAGGGCTACGTCGACGGCAAGCAGCGCGTCGTGCTCGAACACGTGACCCGGCTCGACGACGCGCTCGCGCCCGAATGGCCGCAGCCCGCGGGGCACAGCGGCTACCGCGTGATCGTGAAGGGCAACCCCAACTACCAGCTCGACGTGCAGATGATGGGCGACGACGGCGACCACAACACCGCGGGCCTCGTCGGCACCGCGGGCCGCATCGTCAACGCGATCCCCGCCGTCTGCCGGGCCGACCCGGGTCTGCTCTCGGTCCTCGACCTCCCGCTCATTGGAGGGCCGGGCTTCATCGGCCGCCCGTAGCGGTACCCGACGCGTTCCATCCGTCGAAAGAACACTGGCGGACTGGAGCTAACTGATCTCGGTTGTCGTCGTCGGCAGCCGCTTGCACCACACGGTCAGATCGTGCTGATGGTGCCCGTCCACGTACACCTTTACGTCGTAGGCACCAAGTGCTGGAAGGCCAACCGGTTTGAGGTCGAACGTGAACGGAATTTGTACCTTCTCGCCGACCTCGGCGTCTCCAGAGGCGGCCTGAAAGGCGCCCCGGATCTCCGCCAGCTTCTCACCGTCCTGATTCATGACGACGACCTGAAGCTCGTGAAGCCCCTCCATCTCGACTTGATCTAGCTCAAGCACGAGAGCAAGGTGAACGTCCATCGCGGCCGGAAACTCGTTCCGCCAAAGCCGGGTGATCCCGCCCGAAGCGACGATCAACAGCTTCTCCCGGACCTTGTGCGAAGTCGCAGAGAATTGCCGTCGTGACCTTCACGACTGCACAGGCTAGGCGACCTGGTCCTCAACCGGATACAACACGTCGACCAGTTCGACGCTCGTCTCCGTGACACTTGGTGCGTTGCGGTCCGGTGATTCCGGCTCGACAAGACTGAACGAGACACGGTCGAGTTCCTCATCGCGTTCTGACGCAATCTCCGAGGCTGCGGCCCACGCACGCATCTCCCCCGACACCTTTGACCAGGATTTCACGTACCAGACCGGGAGCGAGGTCACGGCCGTCGTGAAAAGCCAGGCGCAGCGGCGGGTAGCCGTTCCGAGAGACGAACTTGGTATGGGAGCCCCTCGGTGAGGTTGGGCCTCGTAGCCCAACGGCTCGCGCTCAAGCACCCGCCGCAAGGCTGGCCAACGCATAGACGGGAACTGACCCACGGGCGTTCATCGTAGGGATCTATCGGACCAGCGCAGTCCGTCCTGGAGAGGCGTTCGCTTTCTGGCTTGATGGGACCGGGCTTCATCAGCCGCCGTCCCGGCCGACATCTTCCCCGCGCGGGCGAGGTCCCGCTGGGTATGTTCGGCGCAGGTTCGCCAACCGCCCAACGTGGCTACGCGCTTGTTCCGTCGAGCCCGGCCGGGAATTTCCGGTCGAGGTTGACGATATCCACGGATACGACGCGGAGTCGCCCGAGCGACAGGCCGGAGTCGGGTCGGGCGAGATCGCTCCCGAAATCCACCCGTCGGTCGGTGACCGGGCGCAAACTGTCACTGTGACGAAACCCCGCGAACAGTGCGAGTGGTGCGGTCGCCCCTTCGACAAGGCAGAAGGCCCCGGCCGCCCAAGGCGGTACTGCCGAAGAAGCTGTCGCCAGCGCGACTACGAGGCCCGCTCCCGGGCCGCCGAACTCGGCCTGAACGAAGGCGAACTCGTCGTCACCCGCGAGGAGTTGGAAGGCCTGCGCGACCGCATCTTCGTCCTGCGCTGCGTCCTCGAAGACACCGAGCGGGAACTCGCCGAGTGCGCCGACGACCCCAACGAGCTCCAACGCGTGTTCGACGATCTCCTCGAAGCCGCCCGAGCGGCAACCGTTTCCTAGGGTTTTCCGGCCCTGACCTGGGGTTTCGCGGGTCGCACGCGGAGTTGCCCGGGCGCTGGCGGCGGCATGATCGGCGAAACCCCGAAAGCTTCGCAGCCGCTCCCCTGCACCGCCGATAATGCCGGTTATGTTAAGTTGCCGTTTTCGCGTTCCGCCCCCCGGGCGCGGGGAGGGCAGCCGCCTCTAGCCTCCGCCGCATGACGCCCGAGGAACTGTGTGAGATCGAGTCGATCAAGCGCCTCAAATATGCGTACGCCCGGTGCCTGGATCTGAAGCGCTGGGACGACCTCGCCCGGCTGTTCACGGACGACGCCGTGGCGGCCTACAGCGGCGGCAACTACACGTTCGAGGGCCGCGATGCGATCCTCGATTTCCTGCGCCGCTCGATGGGCGCGGAGACGTTCCACTCGAGCCACACGATGCACCATCCGGAGATCGATCTGACCGGGCCGACGACGGCGACGGGCATCTGGGCGCTGAACGACACCGTGATCGAGACGAACTGGAACATCACGATCCGCGGCGCCTCGTTCTACGACGACGAGTACGTGAAGCAGGCCGGGTACTGGCGGATCAAGCGCACGAGCTACCGCCGCGTCTTCGAGGAGCTCCAGCCTCGCGGCAACGTGGAGGGCCTCCAGCTCACGGCCTCCTGGTGGGCCACCGACGGCCGCAGCTCCCTGCCGGCCGGATGACCACGGCGCCCTGGTGCAAGGACCGCGTCGAGAGCGGCGGCGAGGAGATCTATTTCGAGGTGTTCGGCGCCGGCGCCGGGGCCGAAACGGTGCTGCTCACCCACGGGGCGGGTGGCAACCATGCGGTGTGGTTCCAGCAGCTCCCGCTCCTGACCGACGCCGGCTACCGCGTGATCACGTGGGACACGCGCGGGTTCGGCAATTCCACGTATCGCAGCGGCGTACACGGCACCGACGCCGCGGTCGCCGACATGGGCGCGGTCCTCGACGCAACCGATACCGAACGCGTGCACCTTGTCGGCCAGTCGATGGGCGGCTGGTGGGTCGTCGCGTTCACGATGGCGGAACGAGAACGTGTTTCATCGTTGACGCTGTGCAATACGGTCGGCGGGCTCTGGACCGAAGCGCTCGACAAGCACTTCCGCATGCAGAAGGTCACCATCGACGACGTCATCGGCCGGCATCCGGCGCTCGGCCCGAACACCGATGCGGCGCGCGCGTTCCTCTACGAGCAGTTGAACACGTTCCATGCACCGCCGATGGCCGACGTCATCGGGGCGCTCGTCACCACGCGCGTTGCGCACGCGGATCTCGACGCGTGCAACGTGCCGACGTTGGTGATCACCGGCTCCGAGGACGCATTGTTCCCGCCGCAGCTCACGCTCGAAACGGCGCGCCGGTTACGCAACGCGCAGACCGTCGAGATCGAAGGCGCGGGTCACTCCGCCTACTTCGAAGATCCCGATAGGTTCACCACTGCCCTCCTCTCCTTCCTCCGGGGGATTTCGTCACAGTGACGCAACTCATCGATTCCCGGACGCTCGAGGCGTACCGGCGCGACGGCTACGTCGTCGTTCCCGGCCTGCTGACCGGGGACGAGCTCGACAGCTACGAACCCGAGGTCACGGCCGCGGTCGCGCGCCGCACGAGCGGCGACACCCGCACGCTCGCCGAACGCACCCCGTACGAGCAGTCGTTCTTCCAGTGCATGAACCTGTGGGAGGACACGCCGAGCGTGCGCCCCCTCACGTTCCACCCGCGTGTCGGCCAGGCCGCCGCCGAGCTCATCGGTGTCGACGGCGTGCGCCTGTGGCACGACCAGGCGCTGTACAAAGCCGCGGGTGGGCGCGAGACCGACCCGCACCAGGACCAGCCGTACTGGCCGATCACCGAGACCGACACGATCACCGCGTGGATCCCGTTCGCCGGTTCCACGCTCGCGAGCGGCGCGATGGCGTACCTTCCCGGCTCGCACCTCGTCGGCGTGCGCAAATTCGTGAACATCTTCCAGGCCGAAGACGCGGGCGTGCTCATGCACGAGCCCGAGATCAAGGCGATCGGCCCGCGCTGGGTCGAGGTGCCGCGCGGCAGCATCGCGTTCCACAGCGGCCTGACCGTGCACATGGCCAAGCCGAACACGACGGACACCGACCGGGCCGTGCACACGATCATCTACCTCGCCGACGGCTGCACGCGCCGCAACACGCAGTGGCACCCGTCGGTCGACCGCGACGCGATCGAGGTCGGCGCACCGATTCGCGGCGCGTGCACGCCGATGATCTGGCCGCGCCCGGAGGGCGACCTGCCCTCCCCTCCCCCGCCGCTGCCCGCCGCGCTCAAGTCGGTGATGACCCCGGGCGTCATGCCCGTCGACGAGTAAGCCATTCTGCAACCGTACGGTTACAGAATTGACTTGACACCGTTCGGTTACATGCTACGGTTGTCACTGTTCGGTTACATCTACCGTCGGACACGTACGCCGGCACACAGGGAACTCTTCACACGGAGACGACCATGAGGATTCGTTCGCCGCACAACCTGGCGGCCGCGGTTCGCGGCCAACGCCAGGAACTGCGCCTCACCCAGGCGGAACTCGCAGCGCGTGCAGGCGTTTCACGCAAGTGGGTTTCCGAGTTCGAGGCGGGAAAACCGACCGCCGAGCTGGCTTCGGTGTTGCGCGTGCTCGACGAACTTGGACTCGGCGTCGACGTAACCCCAGTCGCCGCGCCGAGGCCGTCTCCGCGTCGCGTGAATCTCGACGCACTCCTCGACGAGCACCGCAGCGAATGACCGACGTCCTTGTCGTCCTCATCGGAACGTCCGTAGCCGGAACACTCTCGCGCGGTTCCGACGGTCGGCTCCGCTTCGAATACGACGACGACTATCGCGCCCAACCAAATGCGACTCCGATTTCCGTCTCGATGCCCATCGAGATTCGTAGCCACTCGGACCGGGTTGTCACCCCTTGGTTGTGGGGTCTACTCCCGGACAACGACGCGGTCCTGGCGCGTTGGGCCCGTCAGTTTCACGTGTCGCTGTCGTCACCCTTTGCGATGCTCGCAACACCCGTGGGCGAGGATTGTGCCGGAGCGGTCCGCTTCGTAGCGGCCGACGATGTCGAGCGCGTCGTCGCGCGACCCGGATCCGTGGCATGGCTGACAGCCGACGACGTGGCCGCGCGGTTACGCGAGCTGCGCGCAGACAACACGGCATGGTTGGGAAGTACCTTCGCAGGTCAGTTCAGCCTGGCCGGGGCGCAAGCCAAAACCGCTCTCCTGTACGAAGACGGGCGATGGGGAGTGCCCTCGGGCGCGGCAGCAACCACCCACATTCTCAAACCCGCCATCGTCGGCTTCGATGACCACGATCTGAACGAACACCTATGCCTGGATGCGGCACGAAGAGCAGGCCTCGTCGTCGCTCGGACCCGAGTGGAGACGTTCGGCGATCTGAGCGCGGTCGTCGTCGATCGCTACGACCGAGCCCGCATCAGGGGCAAACTGAACCGCGTCCACCAAGAGGACCTTTGCCAAGCGCTCGGCCGGCATCCGTCGGAGAAGTATCAAGCGCAAGGAGGACCGAGCGCGACGGACATCGTTGACCTGATTCGCCGGTTGATGCCGCCGCGAATCGCAGACGAATCGATCCTGCGGTTCGTGGATGCGCTGGCGTGGAACTGGCTGATCGCAGGGACCGACGCGCATGCGAAGAACTACTCACTTCTGCTAGCCGGTGACGAGATACGCCTCGCCCCACTCTACGACGTGGCATCGGCGCTGCCGTATCGCATAGCCGAACAGAAGCTCCATCTGGCCATGGAGCTGGGCGGCGAGTACCGGCTGCGGGCGCACACCGCCAACACCTGGAAGCGGGTCGCAAAGGAGCTGCGCCTCGAAACCGACGCTCTGATCGAGCGGGTACGCCACCTTGCCTCGGTGTTACCCGACGTGTTCTCAGAGGCGATCGCATCGCCCGACATCGCCGGACTTGCCTCGGAATTGCCGATTCGCCTGCTCGATGCGGTGGCAATACGAGCACAGAAGTCGCTGCGCCTCGTCGCGTAGCGCTACTCGAGTCGTAACGCCCGCTACATCGTAAGCGGCTTCGACGACACCTTGTACGTGAGCGTCCCCGTCGCGGCGAGCACACCGGCGCCGCTGCGCACTTCGGCGTCGCAGAACACGATCTGACGCCCGCGCTGCGTAATCCAGCCTTCGGCCACGAGGTCGTCGTCGACGATCGGTGCGAGGAACCGGAGTTGGATGTCGATCGTGAAGAGTTGGCGCGGCTCTTCGTAGCCGCCGCCGACCGCGGGCACGACCACCGTGTCGATCATCGACGCGATCACCCGACCGTGCACAACGCCCGCGGGCTGGCGGAACTCAGGACGGTACGGCAGCCGCATCCGCGCGTAGTCGAGGCGAATCTCCTCGACCTCGATACCGAGGAACTTCCGGTACCAAACGGTGTCCCACTTGCCGAACCTCGACCAGAACTGCATACGTTCCGGCGGCAACGGGGCAAACGACTCGGCACGGTTCGGCGTCGGACGGACGCTAGTTGGACAACGCGGCGATGACCGGTGCGAAGGTTTCGATGAACGGCTCGAACACTGTGAAGTAGGTGATCCCCCACCGCTCCCGGTGCGCGAGTAGCTCGGCGACGAGTTGGTCCTCGGTACCAATGAGCACGAACGGGCACTCGAGCATGTCGAGCGCGGCCGCCTCCGAGGCGAGCACGACCGGATTGCGGAAGTCGTTGTTGAACACCATCGTGCCGATGCGGAGGCGTTCGGTCGCGCCGGCGACGACGGCCAGCGCGGCGACGGGTGCGACCATTGCCTCGAGGTGGTCCGGCATCGTCGCGATGTCGAAGCCGAGCGCCTCGATCCGCCGGGCAGTGTCGGCCAGCCCGGGCGCGGGCCGGGGTGTCCGCAGGTTCACTCCGAACCGAAAGTCACGCATTTCCATCCCACCCACTTGGTCGCACGTCCTGGCTTCGCGAGAAGGCGCTCGCGGCGTTGCCACCCTGTCCCCGTACGCTACGCCGATGCCCGAGTGGTCCAACTGGTCCGGGAGCGTGCGCGCAACGCCGGTGCGCGTCGAAGCGCCGCGCACCGAAGCCGAGGTGCAGGACCTCGTGCGGCGGGCGGCGGCCGACGGGCTCGCGGTACGCCCGGCCGGGACCCGCCACTCTTTCGTCCCCCTCTGCGCGACCGACGGAGTCGCGGTCGACCTCTACCACCTGACGGGCGTCGAACGCATCGACGGCGACGTCGCGACGATCGCCGGTGGCACGCGCATCGCCGACATCGGCGAGACACTCCGCGCCGCCGGCCTCTCGCTGCACAACCAGGGCGACATCGACGTGCAGACGGTCACCGGGGCGATCGGTACCGGCACCCACGGCACCGGCCCGACGCTCGGGAACCTGCCGAGCGGCGTGTGCGGGCTCCGTGTCGTCACGGGGAGCGGCGACCTCGTCGAATGTTCGCCGACCACCGAACCGGACCTGTTCGAAGCGGCCCGGCTCTCCCTCGGTGCGCTCGGCATCATCACCGCGGTGTCGTTCCGGTGCCTCCCCGCGTACAACCTGCACGAACGCATCTGGTTCGAGGGCCCCGACGAAAGCCTCGCCGCGATCACCGAGCGTGTGGCCGCCACCCGCCACTACGAGTTCTTTTGGCATCCGAGCCGCGACCTGTTCGAGCACAAAACCCTCGCGGTCACCGACGCCGAACCCGACCTCCTCCCCGACCGCAAACGCGAGTACGTCGACCACAGTCACCGCGTGTTCCCGAGCGTGCGCGAAGCCAAGTTCAACGAGATGGAGTACTCGATCCCGGCCGACGCGGGCATCGCGTGCTTCACCGAGATCCGCGCCCTGATGCAGGAGTGCTACCCCGATGTGCAGTGGCCGGTCGAGTACCGCACGCTCGCGGCCGACACGGTGTGGCTCTCCCCCGCCCTGGGCCGCCCCACCGTGACGATCTCGATCCACGAGGACGCGAGCCGCCCGTACGACGCTCTCTTCGGCGACTGCGAGGCCGTATTCCGCGCGTACGACGGTCGCCCGCACTGGGGCAAGGTCCACAACCGCACCGCCGCCGACCTCGCGCCAACCTACGAACGCTGGGACGACTTCTGGCGAACCCGCGCCGCGTTCGACCCCGACGGCCGGTTCCTCAACGACCACCTGCGAACCGTGGGCGGCCTGTAGGTCGACACCGTTCTGGACGCGCGTATCTGTTGCCCACGACAGATACGCGCGTCCAGAAGCGGTTATGCGTCGTGGCTCCTCGGCGGCCAGCGCCAGACTGTCCACTCGGCCATGGGTTCGGCGCCGAGGGTGAGGTAGAAGGCTTGCGCGGGCGTGTTCCAGTCGAGGACGCTCCACTCGACCCGCCCGTCGGTGCGCGTCCGCAACTCCGCGAACCCGGCGATCGCGCCGTCGCCGGCTGTGGCGATCAGCGCGCTCGCGACCGCGTCCGGACCGAAGCGGTGGGCACCGAACTCGTCGGCGTCGAACTGCACCGCATCGGGTTCGCGTTCGTACTCGGCGAGCTCGCGCACGAGCGCGAGGATCTCGGGCAGGTCGCCTGCGACCGCATCACGAACGAGCATCACCGCGCGAGAAAGCGCGTCTTCACGACGGTCGCGTCGAGCACCTTGCCCCGCACGTCGACCTGCGGCTCTGTGCCGAGTTCGATGTCGGGTGCGACGAACGCCAGCGCGACCGCATGCCCGAGGGTCGGCGAAAAGTTGCCGCTCGTCACCGCACCCACGCGCTCGCCGCCCCGCAGAACGGCGGCACCCTCACGTCCCGGTTGGCGACCGGCGAACGCCAGGCCGCGCAGGCGCCGAGGAATACCGGCGTTCCGTTCCTTCTGGAGCGGCTCCCGGCCCCGGAAGTCGCCCTTGTCCCACGCGACGACCCAACCCAGCCCGGCCTGGAGCGGCGTGATGCCCGGGCCCAGCTCGTGGCCGTGCAGCGGCAGGCCCGCTTCGAGGCGCAACGTGTCGCGCGCACCCAACCCCGCCGGCGCAATGCCTGCGGCCAGAAGCTGCTGCCACAGCGCGGGCGCCGCGTGCGCCTCGACGTGGATCTCGACGCCGTCCTCGCCCGTGTAGCCGGTGCCGGCGACCACCCACTCGCCGACTTCGCGTACGTCGAAGCGCTCGACGGCGGCCGCTTCGGCGCTGACCTGGGCGAGCCGCTCGCGAGCGTTGGGGCCCTGCACCGCGAGCACGGCGCGCGAAGCGGTGATGTCGCCGAACCCGACGGCGGCATCAACATGCACTACACCTTCACGCATCGCGTCGAGCAGTCCGCTCGTGTTCGACGCGTTCGGCATGACGAAATAGCGGTCTGCGCTCACCCACCAGACGATGATGTCGTCGACGACATGGGCGTCGCCCGGATCGAGCAGGTGCGTGTACTGCGCCCGGCCGGGTGTGATGCGGGTGAGGTCGTTCGTGAGGAGCCACTGGAGCATCGCGAACGCATCGCGGTCAGCCACTTCGACGGTGCCGAGGTGCGACACGTCGAACACGACCGCGTCGTCGCGACAGGCGCGGTGCTCTTCGAGCACGCCGGAGTACTGGATCGGCATCTCCCACCCGCCGAACTCCACCATGCGCGCCCCGAGCGCACGGTGTTCGGCGTCGAGCGGGCTCAGCCGCAGCGTCACGCGCTTTCGGCTTCGGCGCCGGGCGCGTCGACGTTCGCGTGCCGCTCGATGTCGAGCCGAAACGGCGGGTTGTCTCCACCCGCGGCGACGAGCTGTGAGGGCGGTTCGAGTCCGTACTTCACGAGGAGGTGAAGGTAGTCGCGCTGGTAGAGCACCCGGATATTGAGCTCGGGGTTCTGTTCCCGCAACCGGCGCGCCTTACGGTTCTTTTTCGTCACCAGCTTCTGGTTGAGCGTCGTGATCTCGATGTAGAGGTCGTACGCCGGCAGGTAGAAGTCGGGCGTAAACGCCTGTGCGGGCTCACCGTCGCGTGTCCACTCGAGGGTGAACGTCGTCGGCTCGTACTCCCACGCAATCGCGTAGAAGTCGAGGAGCTTCGCGAATTGCCGTTCCGAGTTGTGCGCGAAGCGCACTTCGTCGTGTGGAAGCGGCTCGGTCTCGATGAGAGGTCCTTAGGTCGCGACCGCGTGGCGGGTGTCGCCGCCGTCGTCGTCGGGAGCGAACAGCAGGAGCTGCGCGTCGAGATCCTTCACGACGGGGCCGAGCCGCACGAAGAGCACGCCCTGGCCTTCACGCAGGAGGTCGAACAGTTGGTCATCGCTCTCGGCGAGCACCGTCTTGGCGTCGTCGATGACGAGATGCGCGGCTGCGAGGTCGACGCCCATCTGCGTGCGCAGGTACTCGATCACGCGGCGCACGGCTTGCAACGAGATGCCGGAGTCGAGGAGGCGCTTCACGACCTTCAACTCGACGAGGTCACGGTACGAGTACAACCGCTGTGTGCCGCTCCCCGCGGCGTCGCACACCGACGGCCGTACGAGATCGGTGCGCGCCCAGTAGTCGAGTTGCCGGTAGGTGATCCCGACAATCTTGCAGACCTGGGGTCCGCGGTATCCCTGCTCGCTCATCCCGCTCATTCCTCGCGTGCTCCGACGTACCGCCCGGGCCCGGGCGGTACGTCACACAAGTGTAACTACAACGGTGAGGGTAAACGTCAGGTCGAGCCCGGGTCAACGGCGGGCGGCCGCCCCGCCGAGAATCGTCTGGAGGGCGCCCAGCTGGTCGGCGGTGCCAATCACGATGAGCGTGGCCCCGGCCGCCAGGATGACGTCGGCGGCCGGGTTCGACACGAAGGTGCCGTCGGCGTTGCGCAGGGCCAGGACCAGGGCGCCGGTGCGGGCCCGGATGTGGGCCTCGCCCAGGCCGGCACCCGCGAGCGGAGACCCGTCCTCGAGTTTCATCTCCTCTAACCGGTACTCGAGCGACCCGTCGTGCACGACGACGTCGAGGAAGTCGGCGACCGCCGGCTGCTGCGCGAACGCGGCCATGCGCTGGGCGCCCTGGCTGAGGGGGTTGACGACCCGGTCGCAGCCGGCCCGCTTCAACTTCGCCTCCGACGACATCGCGTTGGCCCGGGCGACGATGCGCATCTCGGCGTTGAGGACCCGCGCCGAGAGCACCGCCGAGATGGCCGCCGCGTCGTCACCCAAGCTCACGATCAATGTCGCGGCCCGCTCGATCCCCGCGAACAACAGCGTGTCGTCCTCGGTGCAGTCGCCGCAGACGGCGAGATACCCGTCGGCGGTTGCCGTCGCGCACCGGTCCTCGCTCGCGTCGACCACGACGAGCGCCTGACCGCGCGCTGCGATGAACCGTGCGATCTGGCTTCCGACCCGCCCGTAGCCGCACACGATCGCGTGCCCGGAGAGCGCTTCGATGCGCCGGTCCATTCGTCTCCTTCCGAACCGGGCGAGCTGGTGTTCGAGTTGTTGCTCGAACACGCCGCCCAGGGTGAACAACGCGGCCGAGACCCCGACGATGCTGAGCGCGATCGAGAAGAGCTTCGCGCTCGAGTCGAACGGGCGCACCTCGCCGAGACCGACGGTCGTGACCGTGGTCGCGGTCTGGTACATCGCGTCGACGACACTCCAACCTTCGACGACCCAGAACCACATGGTTCCGACGACGCTGATCAGCGCGAGTAACAGCAGGCCGATGCGAACCTGACTGCCGCCGCTGACGACGTCGACTATTGGGCGAAGTCTTCGGGTGTCACCTGATCGAGGAACTCGCGGAACTGTGCGACCTCCTGCTCTTCCTCGTCGGCTTCGAACAGCACCCCGGCCTCTTCGAGAACGGCTTCGTCGGCGAAGATCGGGATGGTGCCGCCGTAGCGCACGGCGAGGGCGATGGCATCGGACGGTCGCGACGAGATCCGCATTTTCTTGCCCGCCCGGTCGAGTTCGATCTCGGCGTAGAAGGTGCCGTCGTTCAACTCGGTGATCTCGACCTTCTCCAACGTCGCTTCGAGGTCGTCGAGCACCGTCTTGAACAAGTCGTGCGTCATCGGCCGGGGCGTGTCGAGTCCTTGCAGGGCGTACACGATCGCGGTGGCTTCAGGTGATCCGATGAAAATCGGCAGGAATCGCGCTCCACTCTCTTCCCGCAGCAGCACGATCGGCTGGTTCGTCGGCACCTCGACGCGTACGCCGATCAGCGACAGGCGGATCACGGAACGACCCTACCACCGGCCTGCCGGACCTTAATCCGTGGCGTGGTACAGCTCCGGCACGTATACCCCCGGGTTGGCGAGCACTTCGTCTCGATCCGCGGCGACCACGAACGGCAAGTTTCGGTACAGGTCTCGGGTGTGTAACCCGTAGCCGAGCACGAACTCGTCCTCCGAAAGCGTGAGCCCCCGGTACTCGATGTCGTGGGGCACGATCCGGCGGGTGGGACGGTCGAGCAGCGCGCACACCGACAGGCGACGCGGTTCGCGCGCCGCGAGCTGGGTGCACAGGTAACCGAGCGTGAGACCGGTGTCGATGATGTCTTCGACGACGACGACGTCGCGCCCGCCGATGTCGGTCTGGAGGTCGTGCAGAAGCTTCACCCGGCCGCTGTCGGGCGCGAAGCGCGATATCGACATGAAGTCGATCTCGACCGGCACCGTTTGCACGGCCCGGGCCAGGTCGGACAGGAAGATCATCGCCCCCTTGAGCACGCCGACGAGCAGTACGCCTTCGGGGTGGTCGGCCGCGATCTCCGCCCCGAGCCGGCGCACGGTGCGGTCGAGTTCCGCCGCGTCGAGCAGGACGCGGGCGGGCACGCTCAGCCGCCCAGCGTGCGCCGGACGGCCTGGCGGAGCAACGCGGTGCGGAGCTGACGGCCCAGACCCGAGAGGTCGCCGAGCGCCTGCGTCGTCTTGGCCTGCGCTTCCGGGTTCCGCTGGCGCCGGTAGGGCAAGACGATCTGTTCGAACAGGCCCGCTTCGCGGTCGGCGAACGCGCGATACATGCGCAGGTGCCGGGCCTCGATGCCGTGACGCATGAACGCCCCGCCCGCGCGGGCAATGGCCAGCGCATCCTCGTCGAACAGCACCCGGTCCTTCGCGGTGTGCGTCGGCACGACAAGCCCGTACTCCTCGAGCTGCCCGAGTTGCTCGTCGGTCAGGCCCGCCGCCTTGGCGAGCTCCGAGCGCGTCAGGCTCACGCCGGTTTCGAGGGCAACCATCGAATCGGGTCCGGCGTCGTCGTCGCGCACCTCCTTGGCCACTTCCTTGGCCTCCGCGCGTTCGCGTGCGAGCCGCGTTTCCTCGAACAGCACGGGCTCACGCGTCGGCGCCTTCTTCGCTCGCCTCTTCTTTTCGGGTTCGGGCGGCGGCTCCGGCGGTGTTGGTGTGAACCCGCCGCCGCCGTCGACTTCGTCGAGGCGTTCCTTGATGACCTTCAGCGGCAGGAAGTTGTCCTTCTGCTCGCGCAGGACGAACCGCAGCCGCTCGATGTCGGAGACGTAGAACTTGCGATACCCCGACGGTGTGCGTTCGGGCTCGACGAGCCCCTGACTTTCGAGAAAGCGGATCTTCGAGATCGTGATGTCGGGGAACTCGTCGCGCAGTTCGCTGAGAACCTCGCCGATCGAGACGTGCGCACGCGCCACGGTCACGGCTCCTGCGGAGCGGCGAAGACGAAGGTGAGCCGGTACCGACCGACTTGCACCTCGTCGCCGTGGTCGATGCGCGCTTCGTCGACGCGCTCGCGGTTCACGTAGGTGCCGTTCAGCGAGCCCACGTCTTCGAGGCGGTAGCCGGCGTCGGCCCGGCTGATGCGCACGTGCCGGCGGGACACCGTGATGTCGTCGAGGAAGATGTCGGAGTCGGGGTGCCGGCCGACGGTGGTCACGTCCTGGTCGAGCCGGTACGACGCACCCTCGTTGGGCCCGTGGCGGGCCACGAGCAACCCGGTACCGGGCGGCAGACCCTCGAGGTAGCTCTCCAGCTCGTCGACGTCCTCGGCCGCCTCGACGGCCTGGAGCGTCAGCGTGGTCTCGTCGTCGACGGTGAGCGTGGCCCCGCACGACGAGCAGAAGCGGGCACCGTCCTGGTTGATATGTCCGCAGCGGGCGCAAACCACGCCGCGCAGGCTACCGACGGGCGCCGGGCTCCACAATGACGGACTCTCTACCTCACCCAGAGGGTGAAGACCCTCAGCCTTCGATGAGCTTGTGGTAGCCCGCGGCGTCGAGCAAAGCCTCGACCTGCGCCGGATCGGACAGCTCCACCGAGAAGATCCAGCCGTCGCCGTACGGGTCCTGGTTGACCAATTCGGGCTGCTCGCCGAGGCGCTCGTTCACGGCGCTCACGGTCCCGCTGACGGGTGCGTAGATGTCGGAGACCGACTTCGTCGACTCGATCTCGCTGATCGCGGCGGCCGCGTCAACGGTGGAGCCCATCTCGGGCAACTGGACGTAGACGACGTCGCCGAGGCTGTCCTGGGCGAAGTCAGTGATGCCGATCGTCGCAAGGTTGCCTTCGACGCGCACCCATTCGTGCTCGACGCTGTACCGAAGGTCCGCCGGGATACTCATGGCGGCGGACTGTATCGCCGCTGACGGCTACCGCGTCAGTTCGGCGACCTGTCCGGGCCGTGCGGACGCAGCGGAGTCCCGCCGGCCGAAGGCCCCTCGGACGGGAGCGGAGGGAGCCAGAGACGTAGGGGTGCCGCGCTAGCGCGTGAGTTCTGCCACCTGTCCGGCGTGTATTGCCACGAGGCGGCGGGCGTCGGCCGCGCTCTCCCCCTCGGCCCACACGTGCGTGACGGGCGTCTCGGGGTCGGGCAGTACGAGCGCCCACCCGTCCGGGTAGAGGATCTTCACGCCGTCGACGAGCAGCACCTCGTGGTCCTTGGCCCGCTCCATCACGCCGCGCATCACGGTGCCCTTGCGTTCCCACGGTGTGGGCACCGCTTCGTGGGCGACGTGCGGCTCCGGCAACCCGGCCACGATCGCAGACAACGGGCGGTCGACGGCCGCGAGGAGATCGAGCAGGTGCACCAACGTCGCCGACGCGTCGTACGCGGGCAGGAACGTCGGCCAGATGAACCCGCCTTCCTGCGAGGCGGCGAAGTCGACGGCGCCGCTTGCCGCGACTTCCATGAGATGCGCGGCCGACAGCTTCGTCCACACGATCGTGGCGCCGTGGTCGGCCGCGATGCGTTCGGCCGACCGGCTCACCGATACGGGGAGCCCGATGCGCGCACCCGGGCGCGCTTCACAGACAAGCTGGACGAGCGCGAGCAACGCCTGCTCCGATGTCAGTGACGAACCCTGGTCGTCGACGATGATCGCGGTCTCGCCGTCGGGGTCGAACACGAAGCCGAGGTCGGATCCGGACGTTCGGACCAGGTCGCCCATCGTCTTGAGCCGGGTGTCGAGATCCTCGCCCGCCGCGGCCGCGCCCGCCGTCGCCGCGTACGGGTTCACGGCCAGGACGGACGCACCGATCTTGCCGAGCACGTTGGGCATCACCGTGGACGCGGCACCGAACGAGTAGTCGAGCACGACCTTGAACCGGCGTTGGCGCAACCGGGCCGCGTCGACGCTGCGATCGAGCGCGGCCGTGTAGAACTCGATGGCCCGGGGCGGGAACACGATGTCGCCGATGTCGCCCGCGAACGCGCGGCGGAAGTCTTCGCGGTACAGCAGCCGCTCGATCTTGCGCTGGGCACCCTCGTCGAGGTCGAGACCCGTCTCGTCGAGGAACCGGATCTCGATGCTGTCGGGATCGGTCGGGTCGAGGCGCAGCGTGATGGCGCCTTGGGCTCGCTCGCTGCGCACCTGGAACCGGGTGAGCGGCACCGTCGAGAGTTCGAGGTCCATCACGTGGACCCCGGCCAGGTTCAGCCCCGCGATCATCGCCCGCTTCAGCGCACGCGCGGTACGGCTCGTGTCGCGGCTCGTACACACCACCGAGCCGCGCTTCAGCGAGGTGCCGTACGCCATCGCGAGGCGGATAACGGTTTCCGGGTTGATGTCGACGTTGGCGAGACCGCTCACGCCGCGCCGGCCGAAGAGCGTGCGCGCGCCCCGGCTCTCCCACACGATCGACGACGTCACGTGCGCGCCGGGGTCGACCGACTTGAACGGATAGATCTTCACCGACGGATTGATCACGGCGTGCGCGCCGATGAAACACTCGTCGCCGATGACGACACCCTCTTCGATGCGTACGCCCTCGCGGACGTCGTTCGCGCGCCCGACGACCGCGCCGCGGAGCCGGACACCCTTACCCAGGTACACGTGGTCGTGGACGACCGAGCGCTCGATTACCGTTTCCGACTTCACGACGACGTCGTCGCCGAGCACGGTGTACGGGCGCAGCACCGCGCCGGCCTCGATGCGGCAGTTGTCGCCGACGACGACCGGGCCGTCGATCACCGCGTCAGGCGAGAGGTCGGCGTTCTCGCCGAGCCACACATTCTCGCGCAGCCGGAAACCTGGGATGTCGACCTGCACGCGGCCGTCGAGGATGTCCTCGTGGGCGACGCGGTACGACTCGAGCGTGCCGACGTCTTCCCAGTATCCATCGACGACAATGCCGAACAGCTTGCGGCCGTCGTCGAGCATCGCCGGGAACACCTCGCCCGAGAAGTCGACGACCTCGCCGGCCGGGATGTAGTCGAACACCTCGGGTTCGAGCACGTAGATACCGGTGTTGATCGTGTCGGAGAAGACCTGTCCCCAGGTCGGCTTCTCGAGAAACCGTTCGATCGTCCCGTCGTCACGCGTGATGACAATGCCGAACTCGACCGGGTTCTCGACCCGCTTCAGCGCGATGGACGCGAACGCCTCGTGCTTCTGGTGCTGGTCCACGATCGAAGTGAGATCGACATCGGTGAGCACGTCACCGGAGATGACGAGAAACGTCTCGTCGAGTTCGTCCATTGCGTTGCGCACCGAACCCGCGGTGCCGAGCGGCGACTCCTCGGTCGCGTAGCGCATGCGCACCCCGAAGTCGGAGCCGTCGCCGAAGTAGTTGCGAATGTGGTTGGCCAGGAACGCGACCGTCACGACGATGTCGTCGAAGCCGTGCTTCGCGAGCAGGCTCACGATGTGCTCCATCATCGGCACGTTCGCGATCGGCATCATCGGCTTCGGCGAGTTGCTCGTGAGCGGCCGCAGGCGAGTGCCCTCGCCGCCGGCCATGATCACCGCCTTCATCCCGACACCTCCGCGGCCGTGCGGGCCGCCCGTCCTTCTGCGAGTGCGGCCCTGGCCGCCGGCACGTACTTCATCGCGGCGTAGTACCCGAGCGCGATGCCACCGATCGCGAAGCACCAACCGATGAGGTTGCCCACGAACTCGAGCTCCTCGACCGCGGCGGCAACGAGGAACGCGGGCAGCGAAAACATGATCGCGAGGGTGCCCGCCTTGCCCGCCCACACGACGTCGATGCGCCGGGCGCCCGCGATCCCGAGGGCGATGGTCGCCATCGCGATCAGCACTTCGCGTATGAGGATGATCCAGAGCACGATGTTGATGGCGGTCCCGAGGTCCTCGACGAGCAGCGCGATCGCGGCCGCGACGAGCAGTACGCGGTCGGCCGTGGGGTCGAGGATCTTGCCCAGTTCGCTGCCCTGGTCGTAGCGCCGGGCGATGTAGCCGTCGACCCAGTCGGTGGCGCCGAGGACGGCGAGCAGCACTGCCGCCCATCCGGGCTCGTCGGCGCCCCACAGGAGCCAGAGGAACACGGGGACGCAGGCCAGACGCGCGATCGAGATCAGGTTCGGAATCGTCCACACACGCGTCGTCGACACTGCCCCCCAGGGTAGGCGGTCTCGCGCACTCCCCTACAGACCCGCGATCCCGCCCTCGGCCCGGGGGTCGCTGGCGCCGCGGTAGCCCGTGGCGGTCGGTTCGATGACGTGCGCGTAGCCCATACCGTGGCCGTACGCGGGCACAGTCCTGATCGTGTGGCCCTTGGCGCGCAGCGCGTCGACCCATTCGGGGTCGACCCGATCTTCGACGGCGACGGCACCCGACGCGGGGTCGACGGTCCAGCGGGGCGCGTCGAGCGCGGCCTGCGGGTCGGCGCCGTCGACCGCGATACGCGTCAGGAATTGCAGCTGGGCCTGCGCCTGCTGGTGCCCGCCTTCGGAACCGAACACGAGTGCAGGTTCGCCGTCGCGCCGAGCGAACGCGGGGATGAGTGTGTGCATCGGGCGGCGCCGCGGCCCGATCGCCTGCGGATGGTCGCCGTCGAGCCGGAACGAACTGCCGCGGTTGTGCAGGTTGAGTCCCCACTCGTCGACACGGATGCCGGAACCCGCGCCGAAGAAGTTCGACTGGATGATGCTCACCATCAGGCCGTCGCCGTCGGCCGCGCAGAAATACACCGTGCCACCGTCGGATTGGGTGTCGAGCGGGAACGACGATGCGGCGGCGGGATCGATGCGCGCGCGTTGCTCTGCGATGTACGCGTCGGTCAGCAGATCGGTCGGCGCGATCGTCATCGCGTCGGGGTCGGCGACGTGGCGGTTGCGGTCGGCGAGCGCGAGCTTCATCGCTTCGATCATCAGATGCGCACGTTCGGGACCGTCGGGCGGGAGGTCGAGACCGTCGACGATGCGCATCGCTTCGAGCGCCGCGACACCTTGTGTCGGAGGCGGCAGCTCGGAGATGTCGAGGCCGGCAAAGCGCGCGACCAGCGGGTCGACCCAGTCGCCTTCGTGGCGCGCGATGTCGGCCTCGGTCATGAACGAGCCGCACTCCTGCAGCCGCGCCGCGATCGCGGCGCCGATCGGGCCCTTGTAATACGCGTCGGGTCCGTCGGCCGCGAGCGTGCGCAACGTGCGCCCGAGCGGGGACTGCACGAGCCGCCCGCCCTCGGGCATTGCCGGATAGGCACGGCCGAAGTCGGGCAACTCGAAGTGGTCGTAGACGCGGCGGGCCTGGTCGAAATACCACGCCCCCTTCGCGCTGAGCGGGAACCCGCCCTCGGCGTAGCGGATCGCGGTAGCAGCAAGATCGCCGAACGACCGCGTCCCCCAGCGTTCGAGCAGGTCGAACCACCCGCGCACCGCGCCCGGCACCGTCACGGTCAGCGGACCGAACGTCGGGAACGTCGCGCTTGCGGCGCGGTCGCGCACATCTTCCAGCGTCGCGGCTTCGGGTGCCCGGCCCACGCCGAGGTAGCCGTGCAGGTTCCCATCCCACACCTGCACGAGCAGGTCGCCGCCCGGACCGCACATGTACGGCGTGACGACCGCGAGGGTCAGGTTGGCCGCGACGGCGGCGTCGACCGCGTTGCCCCCGCCCGCCAGCGTGGCGAGCCCCGCGGCGGTGGCGAGGTAGTGCGGTGTGGCCACAGCCGCCTGCGGGAAGTGTCGGGAGGACCGCAGCCAGGGAGTCATGCCGCGACCCTAAGGCCCTAGGGTCGGGTCATGGAATTCAATCTCGCCGATCTGTTCGAGAGGGTGGTCGACACCGTCCCCGACCGCGACGCGCTCGTCGCGGGCGACCGGCGCCTGACGTACGGCGAACTCGACGAGCGCGCCACCCGGTTCGCGCACCACTTGCTCGACGTCGGAATCGCGCCGGGTGACTTTGTCGGCATCTACGCGCAGAACCGGGCCGAGTGGGCCGAGGCGATGATCGGTTGTTACAAGGCGCGCGCGGTTCCGATCAACATCAACTTCCGCTACGTCGTCGAGGAGTTGCGCTACCTGTTCGACAACGCCGACCTCGTCGCGCTCGTGTACGAAGCGGGCTACGGGCCGAGCGTCGCAGCCGCACTCCCCGACGCGCCGAAGTTGAGACACCTGGTCGAACTCGACGACGGTTCCGTCACAGTGACGAAAGACCTCACTGCCATCGGATACGAGGACGCGTTGGCGGCAGCGTCGGGCGACCGCGACTTCGGGCCTCGCTCCCCCGACGACCTGTACGTCCTCTACACGGGCGGCACCACCGGGATGCCCAAGGGCGTCATGTGGCGCCAGGAAGACATCTTCTTCGCGGCGATGGGCGGCGGGAACTACGGCGGGGTCGGGATCACCGAGCCCGAGCAGATCACCGCGAACGTGAGCGCGGCACCGGCCGCGACGCTCGCGCTCGCGCCGCTCATGCACGGCAACGCGCAGTGGACGATGTTCGTGTCGTTGTTCGGCGGCAGCACGGTCGTGCTCGACGCGAGCCACGGGTTCGACGCCAACCACATCCTCGATCTCGTCGAGCGCGAGAACGTGTTCGTCGTCAGCCTCGTCGGCGACGCCATGGCCCGCCCGCTGGTCGATGCAATCGCGGCGCGCGGTCACGCGCCGCCGATGCTGTTCGCGATGGTGTCCGGTGGCGCGATCCTGTCGCCGTCGATCAAGGCCGAGATCAACGAACGCATGCCCCAGGTCGCAGTGATCGACGCGTTCGGCGCGTCGGAGACGGGCGCCAACGGTGCGGTCGACGTGACCGACAAGGGTCCGCGGTTCCGCATGAACGAGTGGACCACCGTCATCGACGACGACGGCCACCTCGCGAAGGAAGGCGAGATCGGCATGCTCGCCCGCCGCGGGCACGTGCCCCTCGGCTACTACAAGGACGAGGTCAAGACCGCGGCCACGTTCGTGGAACGCGACGGCGTGCGCTGGGCGATCCCCGGCGACAAGGCCGTGATCGAAGACGACGGCACCATCACCGTGCTCGGCCGCGGTTCGCAGTGCATCAACACCGGCGGCGAGAAGGTCTTCCCCGAGGAGGTCGAAGCCGTGCTCAAGAGTCACCCGGCGGTGTTCGACGCGATCGTGGTCGGCATCCCCGACGAACGCTGGGGCGAGTCGGTCACCGCGGTCGTCGCACCCCGCCCCGGAACCACACCGACGCTGGAAGAACTGTCGGCCCACGCCCGCGAGTCGCTCGCGGGCTACAAGGTCCCGCGGCACTTGGTACTCGTCGACGAAGTCGAACGCACCCCCGCCGGCAAACCGAACTACCGCTGGGCCAAAGAACTCGCCGGTGCGTCGTTAAAGGCCACCTGAGGTACCTCTCACGACGCACGCCAGATCTCGTACTGGGCGGCGGCGCGAGACTGCAGGTGCGGGCGGATGAGTTCTGCCGCGATGCGCTTGTGTTCGGGGTCGTCGCGGTAGACGAGGTAGCCCTCGGCGTCTTCGAAGTCGGCGACGACGGCGAACGTGGTGTTGCCCTCGTCGATGCCGGCGTCGCGGCCGACGCGGTAGTCGAGGAGTTGCGGCAGGCGGGCCGGAAGTGCGCGCAGTGCATGCTCGATCGCGTCGAAGTCGGCGTCCGACGAAAGCGTGAGCAACGACACGTGGCGCAGCATCAGAGCAGCCCCGCGTACGCGCCGCCGTCGACGGGTGTGGCGGTGCCGGTGACGAACCGGGCGTGTTCCGAGCACAGGAACGCGGCGACCTGACCGAAGTCGGCGGCGTCGCCCAGCACCCGCGCCGGGATTCCCGCGGCGAGCGAGTCGAGACCCGCGTCGTCGTTCAGCGCGGTGAGCCGTTGCGTTGCGTGCAGGCCCGGGAGGAGTGAGTTCACGGTGACACCATCGCGTGCGACCTCCGTGGCCAGCGTCTTGAGGAACCCGGTCAGTGCCGCGCGCGCCGTGTTGGAGAGGATGAGGTGGGCAATGGGCTGGCGCACGGCGATCGACGTGATCGCGACCACTCGCCCCCACTGCTGTTCGCGCATCGCGGGGACGGCTTCGTAACACATCGCGATTGCCGAGCGGCAGTTCAACTCGAACGCATCGAGGTACTGGTCGACCGTCGTCGACACGAAGTTGCCGGGCGGCGGGCCACCCGCGTTCGGCACGAGGATGTCGACACCACCCAACGCGGCGCGAGCGTCGCGTACGAACCCGGCCGCGCCGTCGGGGGTCGACACGTCGGCGACGATCGCCACAGCGCCCGACCCGATGCGTTCGGCCGCGGCGTCGATCGTCTCGCGGTGGCGGCCGCAGATCGCGACGTGTACTCCCTCGGCTGCGAGCGCGGCGGCGACGCCGAAGCCGAGTCCCTGCGACGCGGCGGCCACCGCGGCGCGCCGACCGGAGATGCCGAGATCCACCGAGCGATCCTCCGACTAGTGGATGGGGCCCGCAGTGTCGCGCAACGACCGCGCCCCGCGCCCGGTACGCATCGCGATGATCTCGGCGCAGATGGCAATCGCGGTCTCCTCGGGCGTACGGGCGCCCACATCGAGTCCGATCGGTGAGCGCACCCGGGCGATCTCGTCGTCGGTGAGCCCCGCCTCGCGCAGGCGCTCGGTACGGCTCTCGTGCGTGCGCCGCGAGCCCATCGCGCCGAGGTACCCGACGCGGGTCCGCACCGAACCGGCGATGGCGGGCACATCGAACTTGTGGTCGTGGGTCAGCACGCACA
Source organism: Actinomycetota bacterium (assembly GCA_034408875.1). Lineage (GTDB taxonomy): Bacteria > Actinomycetota > Acidimicrobiia > IMCC26256 > PALSA-610 > JANNHK01. The sequence goes on along the minus strand of JAWXCJ010000139.1, from coordinate 10,425 downwards.
CCGCGTCGCGGGGGCCGAGTTCGTCGCCGACCTTGGCCAAGTACCGGTCGGGCCAGTCGTTGACAACCTCGTCGGCCATCGGGAACCGCCGCACGGTGGCGAACACGGCCCGGGCGTCGCACACGGTCACGCGGTAGCCGAGCACCTTGGCGACCTTGGCCAGCGCCGCGGTGAAGTCGACCGCGCCGAAGATCACCATGCGGGGCGGCAGCGCGAACGACTCGATGAACACACTGACCGTGTCCTCGCGGGCTTCGCCGTGCTCGCCGTAGTGCCGCGTCGAGGTAAGACCGGCTTCGAGTTCGCCGAGCGCGTCACGCGCGACGACGCGGTCGAGGTCGGCGTGACCGAGCGTGCCGATCGCGTCGGCGCCCGGTTGCACGAGCAGCTTGGCGCCGAGGTGCGGCCCGGCCACGACCGTCGCGAGCGCGACGGGAACCTGGCCCCGCAGCGCGTCGCGTAACGCCTCGTACACCCCGGCCACGCGTCCGTTACCAGTCGAGCGGTTCGACGAACAGGTGGATCGTTCCGCCGCACGTCAGCCCGACCGCGAACGCCTCGTCGTCGGAGTAGCCGAACGTGACGATGCCGCGCTCCTTCTCCCCCGCGAGGATCTTCAGCGCCTCCTGCACGACGGCGCCTTCGACACAGCCGCCCGAGACGGAACCGGCGACCTCGCCCGCGTCGTTCACGACCATCGTCGCGCCCGGGTCGCGCGGCGACGACCCTTCGGTGCCGACCACACGCGCAACAGCCACGCGGTGACCGGCGTTTCGCCACCGTTCGATGTCGTCGAGCACTTCCTTCACCGGGAGATCACCTCGGCGAGTTCTTCGAGGGCGGCGAGGGAGTGTCCCTCGACGAAGGCGTCAACGTGCGGGAGCGCGGCGGCCATTCCCTGGGCGAGCGGCGCGTAGCCCTCGGTGGCCTTGAGCGGGTTCACCCACACGACCTTGTACGCGACGCGCGAGAGCCGGGCCATCTGCTCGGCCAGGACCTCGGGGTCGCCCCGATCCCAACCGTCGGAGAGAATGACGACGACGGCGCCGCGGGCCGTGCCGCGCACGCCCCACGTGTCGTTGAACACCTTGACGCACTCACCGAGGCGGGTCCCGCCCGACCAGTCGACGACGCGGTTGGCGGCGGCACGGATAGCCGCGTCGGGATCGCGTGACGACAGTTCGCGCGTGATGCGCGTGACCCGTGTTCCGAGTGCGAACGCTTCGACGCGCGACCGGCCGACGACGGCCGCGTGCAGGAACCGCACGAAGGCGCGGGCGTACGGCTCCATCGAACCGCTGACGTCGAGGAGCAGCACGAGGCGACGCGTCTGCACCCCGGGCGCCAGGAACGCGCGGCTGACCGGTTCGCCCCCCGCCCGCAGGGCGCGTCGGACCGTGCGCCGGACGTCGGGCGTGCCTCGTCCTCGTTTCGTCGGCCGCCGGCGGCGCGACGGGCGCAACGCGCCGACGAAGCGCAGGTCGGCCATGAGGCGGCGCGCCTCGGCAAATTCGGCGGGCGTGTACGCGGCGAAGTCGCGATGGCGGAGTACCTCGCTCGGGCTCCACCGCACCGAAACAACGGGCGCGTCGACCTCGTCGACGTCTTCGTCGTTCTCGACCGTGGGCATCGGCGCGTCGAACGCGAGCACGAGCGCGACCGAATCGTCGACCCGGCCGTCGTTGTCCGCCGCCGCGATGCCGTGCCAGAACGCGTTGAACGCACGGTCGTACGTGTCGTTGTGTTCCGGCCGCTTCACCAGCGTGGACCGGCCGGCCCAGTAGACGTGCTCGCGCCGTTCGAGCCCGACACTGGCGAGTGCTTCGGCGAACTGGAGCGTCGCGCCGACCGGGACGTCGAGCCCGGCGCCGCGCAACAACCGCGTGAACGCGACCGCAACCCGCTCCGGTTCGACGATCGCGGCGTCGGGCCCAGGCCGGTTAGGCACTGCGGGTCACCGCGGCGCGCACGAGCTCGCCCAGCCCGGCGGCCCGGACGCGCTCCTGGTCCTCGCGGTATTTGAGGATCGTGCCGAGCGTGACGTCGACCGTGTGGTCGTCGAGGCGCGCGGTGCCGAGCATGGCGAGGGCCTGCGCCCAGTCGATCGTTTCGGCGACACCCGGTGGCTTGTACAACTCGAGGTCGCGCAGCGCCTCGACCGCGGCCGCGACGTCGCGTGCGAGTACGTCGGACACGCCGGGCGCGCGCAGCCGCAGGATCGCGAGTTCGCGTTCGAAGTCGGGATGCGGGATCCAGTGGTAGAGACAGCGGCGTTTCAACGCGTCGTGCACGTCGCGCGTGCGGTTCGACGTGAGCACAACAATCGGCGGGACCGTTGCGTGCACGGCACCGAGCTCCGGGACCGAGATCGTCCAGTCGGAGAGGATCTCGAGCAGGAACGCCTCGAACTCGTCGTCGGCCCGGTCGACTTCGTCGACGAGCAGCACGGGCGGCTGGTCGCCCTCGTAGGCGAGCGCACGGAGCAGTGGACGCTTCACGAGGAAGCGGGGCGAGTACAGCTCGTCCTCGACGACCTCGCCGCCGCCGGCTTCGACCGCCCGCAGGTGCAGGAGCTGGCGCGAGTAGTCCCACTCGTATACGGCTTGCGTCGCGTCGATGCCTTCGTAGCACTGGAGGCGAACCAGCTCGCCGCCCGTCCACCGGGCCAGCACCTTCGCCACTTCGGTCTTGCCGACACCGGCTTCGCCTTCGAGCAGCAGCGGGCGTTGGAGCGCCAGCGCGAGGTAGATCGACGTCGCCAACCCCTCGTCGGCGAGGTAGTCGTGCGCGGCGAGGCCCTTGGCCACTTCGTCGACGTTCTCGGGAACAAGCCTTCCCACAATCGCCAGGATAGTGACCGGAACCTATTCTCCTGCCCATGGCGCATGACGTGGTGATCAGGGGTGGCACGGTCGTCGACGGGACAGGAGCGCCCGCGCTCGTGGCCGACGTGGCGATCGACGGCGACCGGATCACGAAGATCGGCACCGTGACCGGCAACGGCAAGCGGGAGATCGACGCGACGGGCGCGTACGTCACGCCCGGGTTCGTCGACGTGCACACACACCTCGACGCCCAGATCGCGTGGGACCCGGACGCCACCTCGTCGTGCTGGCACGGCGTCACGTCGGTCGTGCTCGGCAACTGCGGCGTTACGTTCGCGCCGGTGAAGCACGGCGACGAGCGCTGGATCGCGGAGCTCATGGAATCGGTCGAGGACATTCCCGCGGCGAGCATCCTCGACGGACTCGCGTGGGACTGGGAGACGTACGGCGAGTACCTCGGCGCGCTCGACCGGCTGCCGAAGGGCGTGAACATCGGCGGCATGATCGGCCACTGCGCGGTGCGCCACTGGGTCATGGGCGAGCGGGGTCTCGACGAAGCTCCTGCCACCGCCGACGACATCGCGGCGATGGTCGACCTCGTCGACGAAGCGATCGGCGCGGGCGCGCTCGGCTTCTCGACGTCGCGCACGTTGTTGCACCGCGTCCCCGACGGTCGGCCCGTGCCGGGTACGTGGGCCCACGAAGACGAACTCCTCGCGATCGCCGACGTGCTCGGCAAGCACGGCAAGGGCGTGTACGAAGTCGCGCCGCGGTTCGAACGACCGGGCGACGCGTACGAAGGCACGCGCGCCGAAGTGCACTGGATGGCCGAGATCAACCGGCGCACGGGACGCCCCGTCACGTTCGGCATCGCGCAGAGCAACGCGGGGCCCGATCTGTACAAGGTGATCCTCGACCTCGTCGACGAGGAAGCCGAAGCCGGCGGCGAGTTGCGCCCGCAGACGACGGCGCGCGGGATCGGCCTGCTCTTCGGACTCCAGCACCGCACGTTCTTCGACCGGGCACCCGCGTGGCAGGCACTCCAGGCCCTCGATCTCGACGGCCGCCTCGCCGCGCTCGCCGACGATTCGCGGCGCGCGGAACTCCTCGCCGAGGCCGAGACGCACACGCCTCCCCTGCCCTTCGACGGCGTGTTCGTCCTCACCGCGGACCGGGTCGACTACACGTCGGACCCGGCCGACTCGCTCGCCGCGCACGCGCAGGCCGCGGGCGAGACGATCGCCGAAGCCTTCGTGCGCATCTCGCGCGAGACACACGGCAAGGCGCTGTTCACGTTCCCGTTCCTCAACCAGCGCATGGACGCGGTCGAGGACCTGCTCACCCACCCGCGCATGCTCATCGGGCTGGGCGACTCCGGTGCCCACGTCGGGCTCATCATGGATGCGTCGCTCCCGACCTGGTACCTCATGCACTGGGTACGCGACCGCAAGGTGTTCACGATCGAGGACGGCATCCGCCGGCTCACCAGGACACCGCCGAGCTGTTCGGCGTGCGCGACCGCGGGGTGCTCACCGAGGGCGCATTCGCCGATGTCAACGTGATCGACCTCGACGAACTCACCCTCCCGCTCCCCGAGTACGTGCACGACTTCCCCGCCGGCGCCGGCCGCTACCTGCAACGGTCGTCGGGCTACCGCTACACGCTGGTCAACGGCACGGTGTTCATGGAGGATGGCGCCCCGACGGGCGCCCACGCAGGTGTGACGCTGCGAGCGTGAGCCAGGCGAGAGGTCCGGAGGCCCGGATGTCACAACGACGTGCAGTCCAAGATGGAGGGCCGGAGGCCGGAGCCGCATGAACATCAATCTCGAGCAGGTACGGGCGGACACGCCCGGCTGCGAGCGCGTCGTCCACTTCAACAACGCAGGTGCCGCACTGCCGACGCGGGTTGTCGTCGACACCGTCGTTGCACACCTCGAGCGCGAAGCCGAGATCGGTGGCTACGAAGCGGCCGAGGAAGCGGCGGGTCGGATCGAGGCGGTGTACGCGTCGGTCGCGCTACTCGTCGGCTGCGCAGCCGACGAGATCGCGCTCGTCGAGAGCGCGACACGCGCGTGGACGGCGTGGTTCGCGGCGCTGCGCTTCGCGCCCGGCGATCGCATCCTCACCCACCGGGTCGAGTACGCGAGCAACTTCCTCCCGATGCTCCAAGCCGCGCGCGAGTACGGCGTCTCGGTCGAGGTCGTACCGAGCGCCGCCGCGGGCGAGATCGACGTCGATGCGCTCGCGGCGACCGTCGACGAGCGCGTCCGGTTCGTCGCACTCACGCACGTGCCGAGCCAGGGCGGGTTGGTCAACCCGGCCGCGGCCGTGGGGGCGGTAACGCGCGCCGCGGGCGTGCCGTTCGTGCTGGACGCGTGCCAGAGCACGGGCCAGCTCCCACTGGCAGTCGACGAGCTCGGCTGCGATGTCCTCGTCGCGACCGGACGCAAGTACCTGCGCGGCCCGCGCGGCACCGGCTTCCTCTACGTCCGGCGCGGCTATCTCGAAGGGCTCGAACCGTTCGCACCCGACCTCCGCGGCGCGGAGTGGACCGACGCCGACACCTACACACTGCGGCCCGACGCCCGCCGCTTCGAACAGTGGGAACGCTCGATCGCCGGCGTGCTCGGGTTGGGCGCCGCCGTCGACTACGCCCGCGACCTCGGGCTCGACGCGATCTGGGCCCGTGTGCGCGGCCTCGCCGAAACGCTACGCGCCGCGTTGGTCGAACTCCCGCTTGTCACACTGCGCGACGAAGGCACCGAACAATGCGGGATCGTCACCTTCACCGTTGACGGCGAGTCCCCCACGGCCGTGAAACGCCGGCTGCGCAGCGCCGGTGTCAACGTGTGGACCATCGACGCGTCGACCGCCCGGCTCGACCTCGATGCCCGGGGCGTAGCCGAAGTCGTACGGGCCTCGGTGCACTACTACAACACCGAGGACGAAGTGGGTCGCCTCGCGCGCGCGCTCCGCCCGGCGTAACCCCGATCCGTTAACGGATTGGCGCAGGCCCGGCTCAGTTTGGAAGCAGCCGTCGGGTAACCTCCAAGGCGACGAAGTCCGATTTCGCGGACCGTACTTCCACGCTCCAAGGACGGCTTCCTCCCTCACCGTGACGCAGGAAACCCTCGCCCCGCAGGCCGGTTCCCGAAGCGCGTCGTTGCGCTATCTGCCGGGCATCGACGGCCTTCGTGCCGTATCGGTACTTGCCGTCCTGATGTACCACAACTGGCAGTTGGGGTTCACGACTCCCGGCCCGTTCCCCGGCGGGTTCATGGGTGTCGAAGTGTTCTTCGTGATCAGCGGCTACCTCATCACGTCGTTGCTGCTCGACGAACGGCGCCGCACCGGCGCGGTCAACCTCGCGCAGTTCTGGATGCGGCGCGCCCGCCGCCTGCTGCCCGCGCTGTTCCTGCTCCTCGCCGTCGTCACCATCGGCGCGCTGCTGTTCTACGAGGACGCGGTCGAGTCGCTGAAGGGCGACGTCCTGGCCGCGCTCACCTACACCAGTAACTGGTGGCAGATCTTCTCGGACCGGAGCTACATCGCCGACTCGGGCCGCCCGCCGCTGCTGAACCACCTGTGGTCGCTCGCGATCGAAGAGCAGTTCTACCTCCTGTGGCCGCCGATCCTCGTCGCCGGCCTCCGCCGGTTCGGCAGGCAGCGAACGCTGATCGCGATGATCGCCACGGCGTTCGCGTCGGCGTTGCTCCTCGCGATCGTCACGTCGCCCGGCGACGCGAGTGACTCCTACTTCTTCACCGTGACCCGCCTTTCCGGACTGCTGCTCGGCGGCGCGCTCGCGTTCGTGTGGGCGCCGTACCGGATTCGCGGTCGCACCGGGCCCGGTGCGCGCTGGGTACTCGACGCGGCCGGACTCGTCGGGCTCGCCGGCCTGTGGTGGTCGTTCCGGAACATGCACTTCGACCAGGTGGGCGGCGCCTACTTCCAGGACACCTTCCCGTTTCTCGACTTCAGCACGTTCCGCGGCGGGTTCCTGTTCGTCGACTTCTGCACCCTGCTGGTCATCGCGGCCGTCGCGCACCGCGTTTCCGACTGGGGCCGGATCCTCGGCATCCGCCCACTGAAGTGGATCGGGCAACGCTCGTACGGCATCTACCTCTGGCACTATCCGATCTTCGCGGTCACCCGCCCGAACAGCCTCGACAACACGTGGTGGCCCTGGCTGACAACCGTCGTGCGCTTCGCGCTGACCATCGGGATCGCCGAGTTGTCGTACCGCTTCGTCGAGTCGCCGATCCGGCACGGCGCGATCGCCCGCTACGTCGCGGAGCTCAAAGCCGCGCACGGTCTCCCCCGCCGCCGGCTCGCGTCGCGCGGCGCGCTGATCGGCGCGGTCATGACCGCCGCGGCCGTATTGCTCGGCGGGACCCTCGCCAACGCCGAACCCGGCGCAGAGAAGATCCACGGCTCCCAGAACTTCGACGAAAGCGCCGCCGGCGACGAAGCCGACCCGAGCGTGCTCGCCGCGTTCGGGTCGACGACGACACTCGCGCCGGGCACGACCGCGACAACCATCGTCACGCCGGTCGACACGACCCCGACGAGCGTCAGCGACCCGACGGTGACACCACCGCCCGCGACCGTGGCGCCGGAGACGACGCCCCCGATCGCACTCACACCACCGGGCGTGCTCGGTGTCGGCGACTCGGTCATGCTCGGCGCCAAAGGCGAGTTGACCGCGACCGTCGCGGGCATGGGCGTCGACGCGGTCGTGAGCCGCCAGTTCGCCGAGGCGATCAGAGTCTTCGAGGACTACAAGGGTCTCGGGTACCTGCCGCCGACCATCGTGGTGCACCTGGGCACCAACGGACGTTGGAACGGCCCCGAGTTCGACCACATGATGGAAGTCATCGGACCGGACCGCAAGGCGTACTTCGTAACCGCGCGCATGCCCCGCACGTGGGAGGCCGAGGTCAACGGAAAACTCACCGACGGTGTGAGCCGGCACCCGGACAACGCCAAGTTGATCGACTGGCGCCAGTACGCGGGCTGTCACGCCGACTGGTTCGCGAGCGACGGCTTCCACGTCACCGACGTCGGCGCGCAGAACTACGCAAACTTCGTCAACGCGTGGGTGACAGGCCAGGAAGGCACGCTCAACTACTGCCCGTAGATCGCGCGATCGTTACCGGTGGTGCGCGCCGACGGCGGTGAGCAGGATGCCCGCGATCAGCTGCCGGCCATGGCCGCAAGCATGTGATCCATCACGTGCGTGTGTTCGACCTGGGGGCTGAAGAGGATGACTTCCGCGTCGTCGAGCACGCGGACGCTGTGCCCCGGCGGCCAGTAGAAGAGGTCGCCGCCGGCGCAGGTCTCGTCGCTGCCGTCGGTGTACGTGACCACGACTTCGCCCGAGATCATGTAACCCCAGTGCGGTGCCTGGCACGCGTCGTCCTCGAGCCCTTTGAGCAGGGGCGCGATGTCGGTTCCGGCGCCGAGCGAGAAGTACTCCGCGCCGAACGAGGTCCCGGAGGCCTCGCCGAAGCCGGGGGCCTGGCGGGCGACGGCGCCGGGGACGTTGATCTTGACCGGTATCTCGTTCTTGGCGATGCGCAAGGCGAAATCCTCCTGTCGGTGGCGGCGGACGTGCTCTGTCCATCGAACCGGCTCGGCGGCGCGGCGCATAGTTCCAAAACTGAACCGACCGGGCACACTTCCCCCATGAACAAGTACGGCCAGTACTGCCCCATCTCCCGATCGGCCGAAGTGCTCGGCGACCGATGGACGCTCCACATCGTGCGCGATCTGCTCACGGGGACCACGAGGTTCAACGAGTTGATCCGCGGCAACCCCGGACTCTCGCGCGCGCTGTTGAGCCGGCGCCTCGACCAACTCGAACGCGCCGGAGTGATCGCGCACGACGCGGGCGGACGCTACGAGCTCACGGCCGCCGGCCGCGACTTACAGCCGATCGTCTTCGGCCTGGCCGAATGGGGTGCCCGATGGGCGTTCGGCGAACCGGACACCGACGAACTCGACCCCGATCTCCTGGTGTGGTGGCTGCACCGTCGCCTCGACGCGGGCTGCCTTCCCGGGCCCCGGTTCGTCGTCTACGTGCACTTCCGGGACGATCCGAAGCGCTACTGGATCGTCGTCGAGGAGGAAGCGTCGTTGTGCCTGACCGACCCGGGCTTCGACGTCGATCTGACGCTCCATTCGAAGCTCGCGACGCTCTACCGAACGTATCTCGGCCACCAGACGCTCGGCGACGCGTTCCGCGAAGGACACCTCGATCTCAGCGGGTCCAAGGCCGCGACAAAGAGCTTCATCGCCGCATTCCAACCCTCGCCCGTCGCCGCCTTCGTCGCCCGGGCGACGTAAGCGGAGGCGAGCGTGCGGGATTTTGTGGTCGGGCTGCCGGGACTCGAACCCGGGACCTTCGGTCCCCCAGACCGACGCGCTAACCAAGCTGCGCCACAGCCCGTCTGAAGCCGGGTCAGTGTAGCGATGCGCCGGCGGAGCCGGCTTGGGTAGATCACAGCGCGAGGCCGAGCAGGTTCAGGTGCCACGGGACCCGCGGTTCCGGTTCGTCGGCCGAGCGGGTCATGCCGGGGATGAGTCCCCGCTCGACCGGCTGGTCCCACTTCGGGTAGTTGCCCTTCGGGGACGGCGACGAATTCCTCGCCGCCGTCCCGGACTTGTGGGTCGTGACCCGCTAGTAGTTGAAGCGCGAGACCAGATCGCGCAAGCCGGCCGCGGTCGACTCGAGCTCCGCTGCCGCTTGCTGAGTCTGGGTCGCGCCGGCGGTTGTTGATGCCGCAGCTTCTGCGACCGCGCTGATCGTCTGGGCGATGTCGGCGCTGCCGCTCGCGGCCTCGGTCGTGCTCCGGCCGATTTCGACCGTCGCCGCCGACTGTTCCTCGACCGCAGTTGCAACCGAGGACTGGAGATCGGAGACCCGGCCGATCACTTCCGAGATGCCGTGGATTGCTGTGACAACGTCGGACGAGCTCGTCTGGATCGCCTCGATCTTGAGCGCGATGTCATCAGTGGCCGCGGCGGTCGCTTTTGCGAGTTCCTTCACCTCGTTCGCCACGACCGCAAAGCCCTTACCGACGTCGCCGGCGCGTGCGGCCTCGATGGTGGCGTTCAGCGCGAGCAGGTTCGTTTGCTGGGCAATCGACGTGATGACCTGGAGGATCTTGCCGATCTCCGCCGACGACTCTCCGAGCCGGGCGACCATCTCGCTCGCCGCACGCGTTTCTGCCGCGGCCTCGGTCGCTGCGCCCGATGCCTCGGTCGAACTCGCCGCAATCTCCGAAATCGTCGCCGACATTTCCTCGGTCGCCGCGGCCACGGTAGAAATTGTGGTCGAGACCTCCTCGGCGGCCGCGGAGACGACACCAGCTTGGGTCGACATCTCTTCCGAGGCCGCACCCGTCTGCGAGCTGACCTGGCCGAGCTGCACCGAGGTCGTGCTCAGTGCGACAACCACCTGCGTCACGTTGCGGATCAGCGCGACCTGTTCGCTAATGTCGGTGGCGAACTTGACGACCTTGTACGGCTTGCCGTTCGGGTCGAAGATCGGGTTGTACGAAGCCTGGATCCAAACTTCCTTGCCGCCCTTGCCG
>JAWXCJ010000138.1:0-3456 GCA_034408875.1 Actinomycetota bacterium | reverse complement strand
TTCGACATCGAGCGTGCCGGCGACATGCGGGCGAGTCGTAATCGTGACCGTCGCGCCGATCTGGTATTCGAGCCGTTGGGCGCGGCCGTCGAAGAACACTGCGAGCACTTCGGCGTCGGCGAGTTCGGGCACGACGATCGAGACGCGCGTTCCGCCGTCGCCGGTGCCGTGGTCGGGACTGACCTGGAACGTGCGGGGGGTCGGCGGTGCGTCGTCTTCAGGGGGTGCTTCTTCTTCGGCCGGCGGTTGCGTGACCGGCGGCGCCACTTCCTCGGTCGGCGGTTCGGTGACGGGCGGCGCGGGCGGTGCGGTCGTCGGCGCGACGTACGGCGGTTGTGTCGGCGGCGTGGGTGCAAGCGGCGTCACGAAGATCGACCTCGACCGCGCGCTCTCGCCGCCGGTGGAGTAGGCCGAGACCGAGAAAATGTACTGCGCGCCGTTCTGGAGTCCGCCGAGCACGACGGCGCGATTCGCTGTCTGCGCGACGAACTCGCCGTCGCGGTAGATGCGATAGCCGGCCGGTGTCGTCCCGCTCGGTGCATTCCAGACCAGCCGCGCGCCCCCGTCGAGCGGGAAGCCGTCGAATCCGGACGGCTTGTGCGGGATCGGTTGCAACGGCACGGTGATCGGGGGAAGCGTCGGCGTGGCCACGGTCGTCGGTGGTGTGGTTGCGGGCGTCGGCGCGGGAGACGGCGCGGGAGACGTCGCGGGGGGCGACGCCGGTGACGTGACGGGTGGCGATGTCGCGGGCGGGCTCCCGACCGGCGGTGTCGTCGCGGGCGGCGCTGTCGCGGGCGGCGCCGTCGGGGGCGGGCTCGTCACCGGCGGCGCGATCGTCGTGGTGGTCGGTACGGGCGGCGGCGGCGTCGGATCGGGCGGCGTGTCGTTGCCGCCGGTGTAGGCCACGTCGTACACGACCGCGTGCGGCCGGCCCACCGCGGTCATCGACGCGAGGTCGACGAGTTCGACAACGAGCGCGTACGTACCCCCGGGCAGTTCGGTCGAGATGCCGAGCGGCGCGCCGCCCGCGATCGCGGCTGCATCGAAGCTCTCGACGCTCAGGAACGCTTCGCCTTCCGCGTCGGTCACGGCCAGGCCGGTGGTTCCGTCCGGCAGTGTGTACGCAAGGGGTTCCTCGGCAACGCCGACCGCGGCACCCGCGTCTTGGGTCGCGACGGTGACGCGGTACCCGAGCGCGCCGGCCGGCAACGCGGCCGGGTCGGCGACGGTGTACACGGCCGTGGTCTGGCCGAGGTCGTCGAGTGCGTCGAAGCCCGTGAACGAGTGCGACACCGCGAGCGGCATCGTATCTGTCGCCGCTTCGGCGTCGAGCCGGCCGCCGCTGATGCTGCGGCCCACGAACGCGTTGCGGTCGGTCGCGGTTGCGATCAACTTGTCGCGTGCGGCGGTGGGTGTGAGCGACGGATCGCGGGCGAGCATCAGCGCGAGCGCGGCCGCCACGTACGGGGCCGAGAACGACGTGCCCGACACGTACCCGTACCCGTTGCCGGGCATCGTCGTGAGCACGTACCAACCGGGCGCGAACAGGTCGACCGACGTCGCGCCGTAGTTCGAGAAGTACGCCATGCCGTCACTTGGTGTCGACGCGCCGACCGACACGATGTTCGGGTGCGTGAACGCGGCCGGGTAGAAGGGCTGCACATCGGTGTTCACCCCGGCGTTGCCCGACGCGACCGCCATGACGACTCCGGCGTCGCGCGCCCGGTTCACCGCGGTGAGCAAGCTCGACGTGTAGCCGGATCCGCCCCACGAGGCGTTGATGACGTCGGCGCCGTTATCCACGGCGTAGTTGATGGCGGCGGCTGCAGTCGAGAGTGACAGCGACGACTGGTTCGAGATCTGCAGCGCCATGATCTTGGCTTCGGGCGCCGCACCGGCGATGCCTATCCCGTTGCCGGTCGTCGCCGCGATGACGCCCGACACGTTGGTGCCGTGCGTGTGGTCGCCGGGGCTGTAGACCGACGAGTCGTTGCGGTAGAAGTCCCAGCCGTTGCAGTCGTCGACGTAGCCGTTGTTTTCGTCGTCGATGCCGTTACCGCACACCTCACCGGGGTTCGTCCACGCCGAGCCGGCGAGGTCCGGGTGCGAGAAGTCGACACCGGTGTCGATGACCGCGACGACCACATCACGCCCGCGGCTCGCGCGCCACGCCGCGGTCGCCCGCATGTCGCTGCCGGCGGTCGCGTCGCCGGGCTGCACGACGTAGCGGTCCCCGCGGTTCTCGAGCGCCCACTGGTTGTCGAACTGCGGGTCGTTGGTTCCGGCGAGCGAGGCGGCTTGGTCCTGCTCGACGCCGACGACACCGGGAATGGCGGCGACCGCGGCTTCGTCGAGCGAGGTCGTCAACACGAAGTGCGTTGCGTCGACGCGCAGGACGTCGGTGTCGGGGAGGTCGGCGAGCACGGCGGGGATCTCGCCGGAGCTGACGACGGCCGGGGTGGAGGTGTCGCCCGCGCGGCGCACCCAGGTGCGGCCCTGGGCGTCGGTGACGATCTCGCCGCCTTCGGCCAGGAGAGACAGATCGTCGAGGCTGGTCCGGTCGCCGGTCCCGAGCAGCGTCCCGCCGCCGCCCACTTCGACGAGGTCGTTCGGCAACTCGACGACGAGGTGATTGCGCCCGTCGGTGAACGCGACCTCTTCGGTTCCGAGGACCGGTGCGTCGAGGGGGCCGAGGGGTTCAGCTTCGGTTTCGCGCGCGGGTTCGCGCGCGCTCGTCGCTTCTTCTTCCGGCGCGTCGCCTCGGCGCGAGGCAGCGACGAACGGAGTGGCTACGAGTGCGACGAGCGCCAGGCCGACGACGGGCGCCGGCCATCTCTTCCCGCGCGACGGCACAGCAGAGGGATCGGCCTCAGGGGTGGCGGGGTTCACGGCACCGGTCCCGGTGTTACCCCTGTCACGTTGCTCACCGGCGGCATGACCGTCACCGGGGCGCGTACGTCAGCCAGGGAACCAGCTCGCGGTCTCGGAACTCCTCCGACTCGTCGTCGGAGCACGCGCCGTCGAGCCCGTCGAGCCCGGCCGTGAGCTGCGTGTTCTGCGCGTCGTCGAGCAGCGCGCCGCTCGGGATGCTCACGATCAACGCGCGCAACACGTCCATGGCCCCGGCGCAGGCGCCCGTCGCTGCGACCGGCTCAGGGAGCACGGCCGGGCGGGGAACGGCGGGGATCGGTTCAGATCCGGCGACGTCGAGGGTGGCCTTCGTGCCGGGTGGGGGGCTGTCGACCGGCAGGCGCGCCATGGCAAACGCCGCGGACGCGCCCGCGGCGAGAGCCAGAACGATGACGACAAACGTCCTCCGCACCCGGTATTCGTCGGCGCGCGGGGACGGCTCCTGGACCGGCTACTCCCTCGCGGCGCCGTCCGTGGCTTCGCTCGTCCGCACGGCGTCTATGACTCCCTCGCGGCGCCGTCCGTGGCTTCGCTCGTCCGCACGGC
>JAWXCJ010000137.1:0-25359 GCA_034408875.1 Actinomycetota bacterium | reverse complement strand
TTGCGCCACAGCGGTTACGGCGCGACCCTCGCGGGGTACCGGTTGCTGCTGCTTGGAGAGTTGTGTTCGTGATTGCTGCTGCGGGGCCTACCTTTGCCGTGCGCGCGGAGGTGCACGGTGACGACATTCGCGTCGTCGTCGCGGGCGAAGTCGACCTGTCGAGCGCCCCGGCCCTTCGCGCCGCACTGCTCAGTGCCGTCGACGACGCGGCGTCCGTTGTCGCGATCGACCTCTGCAACGTGTCCTACCTCGACTCGACGGGCGTGCATTGCCTGTTCGACGCGGCGACCGCGGCCAACGGGAAAGCGAAGACTCTGCGGGTCGAGCACGCACCGGCCCACGTGGCCCGCGTGCTTCGCATCTCGGGCTTGGCCGACGTCATGTCGATCGAGACCGACGACTAGAGACTCACGAGACGGCTTCACCCGCGTTCCGGCGCACGATCTTGCCCAGCGGGGAGAAGTCTTCTCGACCCCACCCGGCCGCGACAGCTTCACGACTTGCCCGACTCCGGGTCCGCCGACGCGCACGATCAGCCCGGCGAACGGTTCGAGCGCGGGTCGAGCCCGGTCGAGGACATCGTCGTCGCCGCCCACCATCACTGTGAGGGCGCCGCGCTCGGCGCCGACCGTTCCGCCCGAGAGTGGAGCATCGAGATATGCAGCACCCACCGCAACGGTCACCGGGTAGCCGGCCGGAACGAGATGGGTGGACATGGGCAACCTCATCGCACCGAGGCCGATGAATCCGACACGCATGCCATGCATACGACGAACGTACCCGCGGGATAACTTCTCGGTCCTGTGAGGGGGCCGTTCGGTGGATGAGCAACTGCTGTTCGTGAGCCAAGTCGCGCCGTACCGCGACGGGCCGGCGGGCGTGCACGGCGTGCTCGAACAGGCAGCGATCGGCGTCGCCCAACTCGCCGAACTGAACGCACTCGAACCGGTGCGGGTCGACGACGTACGCGCCATCGAACCCGAGGAGTGGAGCCGGACGCGAGCCCTGGTGCTGTTCACGATCGGCGAGACGCCGTGGAACGTCGCGCAGCGACTTGCGATCCTCGCCGGGCTCCGCGCCGGGCGCCTCGCAGTTGTCGCGGTGCACTCGGCAACCGACTCGTGTTATGCCTGGGACGACTACGGCGCCGTCGTGGGTGCCCGCTTCGACGGGCATCCCTGGACGCAGACGTTCGCGGCCGAGGTGTGCGACGCAACCCACCCGGCGTGCGCGCACCTCGGCGCCGAGTGGAGCTGGCACGACGAGGTCTACCAGTTCCGCGACCTGCGCCCCGACGCGCGGGTGTTGCTGCGCGTGCGCGACGGAGAACTCGACCTCACCGTGCCCGGCGCGCGGCCGCCGGCGTTCGGATACCCGCTCGCATGGTGTTTCGAAGAAGGCGCGGGCCGCGTGTTCTCGACCGCCCTCGGGCATTTCCCGAGTGCGTGGGAGTCGCCGACCTATCTGCGTCATCTCGGCGGCGGGCTCGCGTGGGCCCTCGGCGCCGCACCGTGACGACGGCGTGCGGACGCAGCGAAGCCACGGACGGCGCAGCGAGGGAGCCATGGTGATCGATCAGCGGCTCGCCGCGCTCGGCATCGAGCTCCCCGGCCCGTTCGCTCCCCACAATCCGCTCGATGCCGTCGTCGTGCACGGTGGCCGGGCCCGCACGTCCGGTCAGCTGCCCCGTGGCGCCGACGGCCAACTCGTGCACCCGGGTCGCCTCGGGGCCACGGTCGACGTCGACCAGGGTGCGATCGCGGCCCGCTGGTGTGCGCTCAACGCGCTCTCGGTGCTCCGCGCGCATCTCGGATCACTCGACCGCGTCGAACGGGTGCTGACCGTGATCGGTTTCGTCGCCTGCGAACCGGGGTTCGCCGAGCAGCCGGCGGTCGTCGACGGTGCGAGCCGCTGCCTCGCCGACGTGTTCGGCGATGCGGGTCGCCACAGCCGGTCCGCGATCGGGGTGTCGGCGCTGCCGCGCGGAAGCTCGGTCGAGATCGAAGTCGAGGTCGCGCTGACCACATAGTCTCCGGACCGTGCCTCGCATCACGGTTGTCGGCGGTGGGAGCTACCACTGGGCGCCGAGTCTGCTGACCGACTTCGCGAACACGCCGTCGCTCCGTGGCGCCGACGTCGTGCTGCACGACCTCGACCAGTCCCGCGCCTCGGCGATGGCCGATCTCGGCCGCGAGTTCGCCATCCGGCGCGGCATTCCGTTGTCCGTCGTGGCCGAGCCCGACCGGCGGGCGGCGCTACGCAACGCCGACTTCGTCGTCACCGCGTTCTCCGTCGGCGGTTTCGACAGCATGCAACACGACCTCGAGATTCCCGAGCGGTACGGCGTGGTGCAACCGATCGGAGACAGCGTCGGGCCGGGCGGCATCACCCGGGCGCTGCGCAGCATCCCGGTCTTACTCGACATCGCCCGCGATGTGGCCGACGTCGCACCGAACGCGTTGTTGTTGAACGTCACCAACCCGCTCACTGCCCTGTGCCGGTCGGTGACCCGCGAAACCGACGTGCCGACCGTCGGGTTGTGCAACGAGTTCGTCTCGACGTCGTTCGTGCTGTCGCTGCTGCTCGACTGCGCCATGAACGACATCGACGCGGTGCTCGGCGGCGTCAACCACTTCCCCATGGCCACCGAGCTCACCGTCAAGGGCAAGGACGCGTTCGAACCGCTCCGCGATCTGCTCGACGACGTCGACGGCCGCCAGGCCTCGGGGCTCTGGATGGAACTTCCCGATCGGATGGCCTACGAGAAGCTGTCCACCGACGACCATTGGACCAAGGGCGACGTGCTCGCGAACAACGCGGTACGTATGGAGTTGTTCGACCGGTTCGGTGTGTTCCCGTGCTCGGGCGACCACCACTCGACCGAGTTCGTCCCCGGGTTCGTCCACGCGCGGAACGACTTCGGCCGGGCGTGGAAAGTGCACGTGTACGGGCTCGCGACCCACAAGTCGGATGCCGACGACGACGTCGAGCGCTACCACGAAATGCGCGACGGCGACGACGTGCCGCGGTTCCCGTCCGGCGAACTGGTCGCGCCGCTGATCGACGCCATCGTCACCGGACAGGAGCGGGACCTGCCGGTCAACATTCCCAATGCCCGCAACGTCACGAACCTGCCCGACGGCGCGGTCGTCGAGGTCATGGGCACCGTCGACGGCGCGGGTGTGCGCGGGCGCGACACGACGGCCATTCCGGGGGTGATGGGGGAGTGGCTGCGGCGCGTCCACACGTCGCAGGAGCTCACGGTCGAAGCCGCGCTCACCGGCGACCGCGCCCTCGCGCACGACGCGATGATCACCGACCCGATGTGCGGCCACCTTGCCTACGACGACGTCATCGCCATGACCGACGAACTGCTCGAGGCGACCGCGCAATGGTTGCCGCAGTTCCAAGGCCGGAGATGAGCGGGCCCCGCATCGTCGTCGTCGGCGGGGCGAGCTACCAGTGGGTGCCCAAGCTCCTCATCGACATGGTCAACACGCCCTCGCTGGCCGAGGCCGAAGTCGTGCTCGAAGACGTCGACGAGCGCGCGCTGCCGGAGATGGTCGACTTCGTCCGGCACCTCACCGGCGTGAAGGGCATCCCGATGACCGTGTCGGCAACGACCGATCAACGGGAGGCGCTCAGCGGCGCCGACTACGTCGTCGTCACCATCGCGACCGGCGGCTTCGAGAGCATGCGCCACGACCTCGACATTCCCGAGCGCTACGGCATCCGCCAGGCAGTGGGCGACAGCGTCGGACCCGGCGGCATTGTGCGGGCATTGCGCAACATTCCCGTGCTCCTCGGTATCGCACGCGACATGGCCGAGGTGTGCCCGGACGCGTGGCTCCTCAACCTCACCAACCCGATGACGACGCTCTGCCGGGCCGTGACGCGCGAGACGCCGGTGAAGACCGTGGGTTTGTGTCACGAGGTCACCGGCGCGCAGTTCACGCTCTCGCAGCTGCTCGGTGCCGACTTCCGCGACTTCGACCTCACGGTCGTCGGCGTCAACCACTTCCCGATCGTTACCGAGATGTCGGTCGGCGGCGACGACGGGTTCGCGCGGTTGCAGCAGCTACTCGCCGAACCCCCGGCCGACGAACGCGTCGGGCTCATGCTCGCCGCCAACCAGGTGAAGTTCGCGTTGTTCGAACGGTTCGGCGTGCTCCCTGCTGCGGGCGACCGCCACCTCGCGGAGTTCTTCCCCGGATTCCTCACCGAAGAGTCGGAATGGGGGACGCGCTGGGGCGTGGCGCTCACGAGCATCGCCGACCGCGAAGTCTGGCTCGACTACTACAAGGGCGAGTTCGCGCGCCTGCGGGGCAGCACCGAGGTGCCCGCCGACCCGTCGGGCGAGATGGTCGCGCCGATCATCGACTCCTTCGAGCGCGACCGGCCCCGCAACCTGCCGCTCAACGTCCCGAACCACGGGCAGTGCCCCGACCTGCCGCGCGACGCAGTCGTCGAGGCGATCTGTGTCGCCGACGCGAGCGGCGTCCGAGGTCGTGACGCCGCAACTGCGCCGCCGGTGCTCGCCGAGTGGCTACGGCGCATCGTGGCATCGCAGGAAACGACAGTGGAGGCGGCACTGACCGGCGACCGCGACCGGGTCGTCGAGGCCATGCTGCTGGATCCGCTCGCCGGACGGATCGACTTCGACCGGCTCGCGCAGATGACGGACGAGATGCTGGCCGCGACCAAGGCCTGGCTCCCGCAGTTCGCATGACCCGCACCTTCACGGTCGATGCGCTCGAGGTGCGGGTCTTCGACGACCTCCCGGCCCTCGCACGCGACGCGGCCGACGCGGCGACGACCGCTATCAACGGCGCGATCGCCGCGCGCGGCGACGCCAACGTGATGCTCGCGACCGGAAACTCGCAGGTCGCGTTCCTCGCCGACCTCGTGCGCCGGGCCGACGTCGACTGGACCCGCGTCACCGCCTTCCACATGGACGAGTACGTGGGTGTCGCCGCCGCCCATCCGGCGAGCTTCCAGCGCTACATGCGCGAACGCTTCGCGTCGCAGGTTCCCGTGCGCACGTTCCACTACCTCTCGGGCGACCGTGGCGATCCCGAGGTCGAGGCCGACCGCTACGAGGCGCTGCTGCAGGACCACCCGCTCGACGTGTGCTGCCTCGGCATCGGCGAGAACGGGCACCTTGCGTTCAACGACCCTCCGGTCGCGGACTTCGCCGACCCTCGGGCGGTCAAGGTGATCGCGCTCGAATACGCGTCGCGCCGCCAACAGGTGGGCGAAGGCCACTTCGCCACGGTCGACGACGTTCCGACGCACGCGATCACCGTGACGATCCCTGCACTCCTGCGCGCGGCGCGCGTCCTTGTCATCGTTCCGGAAGCCCGCAAGGCCCAACCGGTGCACGATGCGCTTCGCGGTCCGATCACGACGGAGTGTCCGGCATCGATCCTGCGCGAACAGGCTCACGCCACGATGTACCTCGATCGCGATTCGGCGTCGCTGCTCGACGAGCCAGAGGGCCGGAGGGCGTAGCCGCATGAGTGTGAGCTCCCTCCGAATCGGGGTCATCGGGACCGGGTTCGGCGCGCGGGTCGTGGCTCCGATCTTCGCGGCAACCGACGGTTGTGAAGTGACGGGCATCGTGTCGGCGCGCGACGACGGGCGCGTCGCCGCACTCGTCGCGCGCGCCGATGTCGACCTCGTCAGCATCCACTCGCCGCCGTACCTGCACGCGCCTCACGTGCGGCTCGCGCTCGAACACGGCAAGGCCGTTCTCTGCGACAAGCCGTTTGCGATGTCGCCCGCCGAAGCGTCGGAACTCGAGGCCGAGGCCGATGCCGCGGGAGTGGTTCACCTCGTCAACTTCGAGTTTCGGTACCACCCGGCCCGGCAAATGCTGCGCGACCTCGTTGCGCGGGGCGACCTCGGGCGCGTGGAACACGTGTCGTGGGTTCACCTCAGCGCGGGCACCCGCGTTCCGATGCGACCGTTCGGCTGGTTGTTCGACCGATCACTGGGTGGTGGTTGGATCGGCGCGTGGGCATCGCACGCGGTCGACACGCTGCGCTTCTGCTTCGGTGATGTCGTCGCCGCCGTCGGGTTCCCGCGCGTCGACATCGCCGAGCGCCCGGACCGCGACGGCGTGATGCACACGTGCACCGCCGAAGACGGGCTCACAGCGTCGCTCGAACTCGAACGTGGCATCACCGTCGCGATCGACAGCAGCTACGCCGCGCTCGGCGACATCCCGCCCCGGTTGGTCGTGACGGGCGACGAGGGCGTGCTCGAACTCGTGGCCGACGAGCGTTTCACGGTCACCCGCGGCGACGGAACGCGCGAGGTATCCCGAGTGGAGGCCACGCAGGGTGTCGACGCCGATCGGCACCATGTCGCCATGCACAACTGGGCCACGACCGTGCGCGATGCGGTGCTCGGCCGCGAAGTACCTGGTGACGTGCCCACGTTCGCCGACGGGCGCGCCTGCGACGCAGTGCTGGCCCGACTGGCTGGGATTGGCGGGTCCACCGATTCGGACGCTTTGGGGTGAATGATTGATCCGCATGGGGCGGTGGTCCGAAGAGGTCGGCATCCGTCTGTCGTCCGGACTCGGGAGCGTGTATGTCAGACACTGACTTCGATTGGGATGACCTCCACCCGGAAACCCGCCGGCTGCTGAGCCGCCGCCGGTTCATTTCCAACGGAGGACGCGCCGCCGCGGGCGTTGTCGTCTTCGGCGGGCTGCTCACGGTCGTGGGTTGCGGTGGCGATGACGACGATGACGACGCGGGTGGCACTACCGACACGACCGCGGCGGCGTCGACCGACGACACGGCGGCAACCACCGAGGAATCGCTGTACTCGCGCCTCGGTGGCAACGCGGCGGTCACCGCGGTCATCACCGACTTCGTCGACAACCAGGTCGTGCCCGACGAACGCATCAACGCGTTCTTCGCGAATACCGATCTCGACCGGTTGAAGGTGTTGCTCATCGAGCAGGTCGGATCGGCGACAGGTGGACCCGAGGTCTACACGGGCCGCGACATGGTCGCCGCCCACGCCGGCATGAACGTCACCGTCGTCGAGTTCAACGCGCTGGTCGAGGACCTGGTCGCGTCCCTCGACGGGGCCGGCGTCCCGGAGCAGGAGAAGGGCGAACTGCTCGCGATTCTCGGTCCGCTCCAGTCGGACATCGTCACCGCGTAGCCGCAGCACGATGAGCGACGAACAGCCGACGACGACGACACCCACCCGCTACGAGCCCACCCGGTATCGGGGTGTGTGGTACGTCGTCGTCGCGCTGTTCGTCGGCACCGCGATCTTCACCCCCATCCGCATCGCGTACAAGAACGGCGATACTCCCGAAGGCGGCGCCGGCACCGTCGTCCTCGACAACTTCGCGTTCGGCCCCACGACGCTTCCCACCGAGGCGGGTGTCGCCGTCGCCTTCGAGAACGAAGACGTCGCCGACCACACGGTCACTGCCGACAACGGTTCGTTCGACTCGGGCGTGTTGTCGCCCGGCCAGACATACGAGATCGCCGTCGACGCAACGGTCACGTACCACTGCGAGATCCACCCGAACATGACGGGCACCCTCGAGGTTTCGGGGTAGCGGCATGGATATCGAACAGTTCCTCCTCGACGTCACCAACGAGAACCTGCTCGCGTGGAAGACGGCATTCGCCGCGCTGGTGATCGGCCTCGCCGGCTTCCAGGTCGCGACCGCAGCACGCGTTTGGGGCGCCGGCGGGTTGCCGTTGGGCGAAGCAACTGCCGCGCGCCTCCACCGCTTCAGTGGACGGCTACTCCTCGTAGTGTCGGTGATGCTCGCGTACACGTGCTTGTTCGGACTCGCCGGACCGACATCGCCGACGCGGGTGCTGTTGCACTCCATCCTCGGCGGCACGCTGTTCGCCGTCCTGGCGGTCAAGTTCTCCGCCCTTCGGCTCGGGCGGCCCTCCGACCGCCACCTGCCCGTGATCGGCAGCCTGCTGTTCGTGAACTACGTCGCGATCTGGGCGCTGAGCGCGCTCGACTACGTGATGAACGGCGAACCCGAACCGAGTTCGCAGCTACAGATCTGGGTGTGGGCCGCGTCCGGACTCGGCTTAGCGTTCGGTGGGTTCGGGCTGGCGGTGTTCGCGCTATCGCGTCAACGCCAGGTCAAACACACGTGACCAACCCTCGCCGCTGAGACGCAACGCGTCGAGCTGCCGGCGAGCGTCGAGCCGGATTTCCTTGGCGTCCGCGGTCGCGAGTGCTTCGAGCACGTGGGCGCGGGCCAGTGCGGCGATTGCGTGTTCGAGGGGCGCGTCGGTACCCGTAGCGATCGCGTGTGCTGCGTCGACGGGCGCCCGCGCGTCGCCGTCGTCGAGCTGGAAACGGGCCGCGCTCTCGGCCCACAGCGCGAACATACGGTCGCTGTAGGTGCCGCCGCGGCGCGAGTTGATCTCGCCGATAACCCGGAGCGCGTCGTCCGGACGGTGGGCGGCGGCGTAGGTCAACGCCAGGCGGCTCCCCAACGCCAGCGCGGGCCCGTCGTGCTCCGCGCCGCCGTACGCCGTCTCGAGCACCACGAGCGCGTCGTCGATGTTCCCGCTCTGGAGCGACGCCAGCCCCATCGCGCCGGCCTGGTCGTTCCAGCCGACGCGCTCCTCCGCGGGAAGTTCGTACGCGTCGAGAATCTCCCGGGCACCGATGACATCGCCCCGCTGTAACTTCACGCTCGCGTCGAGCAGGTCGGGGATGCCGCGCATCCCTTCGTCGGGCAGTGCGTACGCGACCTCGCGGAACCGGTCGAGGCAGGAGCGGTACTCGTCGACCCGCGCCAGTTCGGCGAGCCCGCGCAGGACGGGGATCGTCGCCTGCACCTCACCCCACCCGTCGCCGATCTCCCGGAACAGGGCCATGGCCTCGCGGCCGCGTTTCGTCGCTTCCTCGGAACGGCCGCTCCACAGCGCGATGTCGGCAAGCAAGACGGTCATCATGCCGACGGCCCACGTGTTGCCCGTCTCGTTGGCTTCCTCGACGATCTGCTCGGCCAGTTCGGCGGCTTCGTCGAGCTTGCCCTGGTTATAGCGGACGAACGCGAGCAGGCCGAACGCCCACCCGAGGCCGCCCCAGTCGCCGAGTTCGCCGAACAGTTCCGCCGACTGCTGGAGCCGCACTTCCGCGTCGGCGCTTTCGCCGCGCGTGAATGAGATCCACGCAAGGTTCTGGAGCGCCCACGCTTCGCCGCGGCGGTCTCCGACGGAACGGTAGGACGCGAGCGCATCGGAGATCAGCCGGCCCGCTTCGGCCGTCTCACCGCGGAACAAGTGCGCAATGCCGAGACCGCGGAGCGAGTTGGCGACGCCGGAAACGTCGCCAACCTCCCGCCAGCGCTGCACGGCCTCGCCGAGCACGACCTCGGCTTCGTCGTAGTTACCGCTCGCGACGTGGACTTCGCCGAGGAGGTTGAGCGCGGCGGCCTCGGTGCGGACATCGTCGGCCGCGCGGGCCTCCTCGAGTACGAGGAGCGCGTCTTCGGCGCCGTCCTGGAGCGCGCGGCGCGCGATGCGGGCGCGCGCCCGTCCGAGCATCGCGGGCCAGCGCTCCGGGCCGTCGTCGGACATGAGCGCGAGGGCCCGGTCGAACTGCCGGCCCGACACGAGCCAGGTCTCCACTTCTTCGGCGCGCCGGCCCGCCTGCAGCAATGCCACGATGGCGCGCTCGCGTACGTCGGGCGGAACCCCGAAGGCCGGACCGATCTCGCCGACCAGTTCGGCGGCGGTCGCCAAGTGGTGCGCGACCTGGTCGAGGGTGACCTCGCCCCGATCGGACAACAGCGCCGCCAGCGTCGCGTGGCGGCGGGCGCGCTCGGCTTTCGTGAGGGTTCCGTACGCGACCTCGCGGATGAGCTCCGACTTGAAGTGGAACTCGTCGCCGTCGACCAGGAGGAGGTCACGTTCGGCCAGACGCTCCAACAGGCGGGCCGCGTCGTCGCGGGCGGAAAGTGCGGTCGCGGCCGACGCCGGGCCCGACCCACCGACCACGGCACAGTCTTGCAACAGCGAACGCTCCGCCGGTTCGAGTGTGTCGAGCCGAGCCGCGACGAGGCCGTGCAGCGTCGCCGGAAGTTCGGTCGCGCCGAGTTCGCCGGGCCCGATGCGCCCGTGCGTCGACGTCGACTCGCGCACGAACGCCGCGAGCTCCTCCACGAAGAACGGGTTGCCGCCGCTGCGATCGCGCAGCATGGCCACGAGTTCGTCGTCTGCGCACCCTTCGAACAGGGCCTGCACGAGCTGCGTTGTCGCGTCGACGTCGAGCGGGTCGAGTTGGAGCACGAGCGCGCTGTACCGGCCCGGGTCGGGGACCCAGTGTTCGTGGCCGGTACGGGCCGAGCCGACGATGACGAACGGGAGCTGCGAGAGCCGTCCGAGGAGCCGGTCGGCGACCTCGAACACCGTTTCGTGCGCCAGGTGCATGTCGGAGAGCGCGAGCACGAGCGGCGCTTTCGAAGCGAGCGCTTCGAGGAACGCGAGCGTGGCCCGCATGCCTTCGTCGCGCGCTCGGCTCGGGTCGACCCCGGGGCGGGTGACACCCTCGGTGACGTAGAGCAGTCCTTCGGTCAGCCGGTCGATTTCACGTTCGTCGCCGGCGCCGAGTGCGTTGGTCACCGCTTCCGCGACCTTGACGCGCGCTTCGCCAACGGTAAGACCGTCGATGCCGCACGCGTGTCGCAACGCCTCGGCCACGGGTCCGTATTCGTTCGTGTCGCCGTACGGGACACATTGTCCGGACAACACGCGCGCGCCGAGTTCGTTGCGGGCGATGTCGGAGAGTTCGTCGGCGAGGCGACTCTTGCCTACGCCGGCGTCGCCGTACAGGAACACGAGCAGCGCCCGCCGTCGCCGGGCCGCCATGTGCAGCGCGTGACGGAGGGCGGCGACTTCGGCGTCGCGTCCGACCAGCGGCGTGCGGCCCCGCTCGCGGCGCCGGCCGGGCAGGGTGAGTGCGTGGAGCGCGCGGTATGCGTCCACCGGTTCGTCGCGCCCCTTGACTGCGTGCAGCCCGAGCGGTTCGTACTCGATGGCGTCGCGGGTGGCGGCGTAGGTGCCGGCGCCGACGACGACGTCGCCGGGAGCGGCGAGGGTCTGGAGCCGATGCGCGGTGTTCACGACGTCGCCCATCACCGTGGATTCGCCCCCGGCGCGCATGGCCCCGACGAGGACTTCGCCGGTGTTGACGCCGACTCTGATGCGCAGTGGCGTCTCGGCTTCGCCTGCGACCCGGGTGAGCGTCTCCTGCATTCTGAGTGCCGCCCGCACGGCCCGTTCGGCGTCGTCCTCGTGCGCGACCGGCGCACCGAACAGCGCGACCAGCTCGTCGCCGACGATCTTGTCGAGCCTTCCGCCGAACGCGGTGATGTCGGTGACGAGGCGGTCGAAGCACTCGTCGACGACGCGTTTGACCTGCTCAGGGTCCGCGAACTCGGACAGCGTCGTGAATCCCACGAGGTCGGCCATCACAACCGTGACGAGGCGTCGCTCCTCGGGCGCAATGACGAGCCGCTGTCCACACTCGGGACAGAACCGGGCCCCCTCGGGAACCAGTGCCCCGCAGGTCGGGCAGCTCATGGGGTCACAGTACCTGGACCCGCCTCGGGTCCCGCCGTTCAGGTCTCTGTTTGGAGTGCCGATCTACATGGGATGGACGCGCCGCGGCTCGAAATTCTCGAACATCTGCCGCAGCCCGCGTTTGCCGTCACCGTCGGCGACGATGGCTTCGAGTTCGTGCTCGCCAACCAGGCGTATCTCGACATCATCGGTTGGCCGCCAGACCAGCAGTTCGGCGGACCGGCCACCGCGGTGCTCCCGGACGCGACGCTGGCCACGTACGTCGAGCATTTCATGCGCGCCGTCGTCGCCCGATCTGTTGTCGGGTTCGAGACGGATGCCAATGGCGGCCGCCGCAGCCTCGTAGTCGACTGCTCGCCCCTGTTCGACTCGGCCGGGGTGTGTACGCACCTGATCGGCATTGCGCGCGACGTGACCGAGCAGAAGCGCGTCGAGGCGGCGCTCGCGTACCACACGCGCCACGACCCGCTGACCAACCTTCCGAACCGCGTCAAGCTCGTCGAGACACTCGCCGACTCGCTCCTGCGGACCCGGGGCGGGTCGCTCGTGGGTCTGGTATTCATCGACCTCGACGAATTCGAGGTCGTCAACGACAGCCTCGGCCACGACGCCGGCGACGCGCTGTTGACTGTCGTCGCCCGCCGGATCGAACGTGTCCTGCGCGCCGGCGACAGCATCGCCCGCTTCGGCGGCGACGAGCTGGCGATCGTATGCAACGGCATCAAGGAGATCGACGAGGTGCGAGCCGTCGCCGAACGCGTGCAGCGCGTCTTCGACGATCCCTTCGCCCTCGACGCGGGCGACGTGTTCCTCACCGCCAGCATCGGTATCGCGCTGTCGAACGGAGCCGACGACCGGCCGGACCGGTTGATGCGCGACGCCGACGCCGCCGCGTCCTACGCGAAGAGCCGCGGGCGTGCCTCGATCGAGGTGTTCGACGAACCCATGCGCGCTCGCGCGCTGGAACGACTCGAAGTCGAGCGTGATCTGCGGCTTGCGCTCGGCCGCCACGAGATGCGCGTGCACTACCAACCGCTCGTGCGCTTCGACCAGTCCGAAGTGATCGGGTTCGAGGCGTTGTTGCGCTGGGAACACCCGCAGCGGGGCCTGCTCAGCCCCGATGCGTTCCTCGGCGACGCCGAGGACACCGGTCTCATCGTTCCGATCGGCTCGTGGGTATTGCACGAGTCGTGCGCGCAGGCGTCGCGCTGGGCCACGGAATCGGAGTACGAAACCCCACTCGTGGTCGCGGTGAACGTCGCGGCGCGTCAGCTTGTCCCCGAGTTCGTCAGCACGGTGGAACACGCGTTGGCCGAGTCGGGTCTCCCGGCCGAGTCGCTGGTTTTGGAGATCACCGAGCGGGTGCTCGTGCACGACACCGAGCGCATCGGCGGGGTCCTGGCGGGGCTGTGCGCTCTCGGCGTCCAGATCGCGGTCGACGACTTCGGTACCGGTCAGACGGCGCTCGCGTACCTGAAGTCCCTGCCGATCCATTCGTTGAAGATCGACCGGTCGTTCGTCGACGGGCTCGGTGAGAGCGAGGAAGACGCCGCGATCGTCGCAGCCGTCGTGAGTCTCGGCCATGCGCTCGGTCTGAGCGTTACCGCCGAAGGAGTCGAGACGCCGCGTCAGCTCTCGGAGCTGCGGTCGCTCGGCTGTGACCTGGGGCAGGGCTACTACTTCGCCCGCCCCCAGCCCGGCGAAGTGGTGCGCGCGCTCGTGCACCGCCGCTTCCAGTGGAAGCAGCCCGCCTAACCCGAAATTGCGTCATTCGGCGACCGAAACGGTCGCCGTACGCCGCAATTTCAGTCGGTTTGGCGCCAGGCGCGCAGCAGCCCCCACGCGAAGATTCCGGTCGCGTGACCGTCGTTCCACGCGATCGTGATGCCGAAGGCGCCGACCAACTCCGCGTTCAGTGCTCGGAGCGGCTGGGGTGCAGACGGCCCCGGCCACGCGGGCCGGCCCTGGTCCCGTGCGCCCCGGCACTCGGCGCACGGACAGTTGATCCGCAGCTCCTCGAGCCCGAAGTGGTCTTCGGTGCCGTCGTCCCAGTGCACCGTGAGGCCGTGCTCCCGGTCGAGTTCGACGCCGGGCGGGGACGGCTCTTCGGGGAGTTCCACGGGGCGAGTCTGACGCGCGCGGCGCGGCGCGGTTGAATAGTGCCGTGGTCGACCGTTCCCTTCTCCCCGACGCCGACGTCGATGTCGCCCTCGCGGCCCGGCCCGGCTGGGCGCGGACCGGCGACGCGATCGAGCGGACCTACGAGCTCGCGTCGTTTCCCGAAGCGATCGCGTTCGTGGTGCACATCGGGTTCCTCGCCGAGAAGGCCGACCATCACCCCGACCTCGACCTCCGGTGGCGGAAGGTCCGGGTTGCGCTGTCGACCCACGACGCGGGCGGCCTGACGCTCCTCGACTTCGACCTCGCGGCTGCGATCGACGCACTCGGGCGTTGACGTGGCCCTCGTTGTCGCGGTCGTCATCGTCTTGGTGCTCCTGTTCATTGTGTGGGTCGCGTTCGCCCGCGAGCCGGGCCCGGGACCGGGCGACGTCGCGATCGCGTACGAGAACGCGTGGGATCGGCTCGACTTCGACCTCCTGTACGACCTCTCGGGTGACGAACTGCGCGACAACCTCAAGCGTGACGGGTTCGTCGCCGCCAAACGGGCGGCGTACGCGACCACGACCGACGAGCGCCGCTTGCACGCGCAGGTGACGGTCGACGAAGTCGTGCATACGAACGACACCGCGGTCGTCGTCACCCGGGTGGCAACGAACGAGGGCAGCATCCGCAACAACGTGCTGCTCGAACGGCGGTCGGCCGGCTGGCTCGTGACCGGCTACTCGCTGCGCGCGTAGGCCCAGCCCGTCCACCGGTCCGGGTGCAGCACGAGGAACGGACCGCCGGGCGGCGCATCGGCATACTGCGCGTACTTCTCGGTGAGCGCGTCCAGGCCCGCGTCGTGGTCGGCGACGATGTCGACGTGGGCGTCGATGCGAACCCACCACAGCTGCAACCAGTCGTCGTCGTAGTGGTCGACGAGCAATGCGGCGTCGGGATGGGTTCGTAGGTTGTCGATCCGCTGGAGCCGCGTCGTCGACTTCGGTTTGCCGTCGATCGCGCTGACGATCGTGTCGCCCACCACGGCGAAGCACACGGGAACGGCGTGCGGGTGGCCGGCCGGGGTGACCGTCGCGAGGCGGCCCACCCGGGCGGCAGCCGCAAGATCGCGGCAGGTCGTGCGTTCGAGAGCAGGCATGGCGCCAAGCGTCGCGCGACCATCAGGTGATGTCGTACCCGGGAGTGCTCCTGACCGGAGGTGCCAGCCGCCGCCTCGGCCGCGACAAGTCGACCGTGGTCTTCCACGGCGAGACCCTCGCCGCGCGCGCTGCCCGGGTCCTGACGGCGGTCTGTGATCCGGTGATCGAGGCCGGTCCCGGAGTGTCGGGACTCGTCGCCGTGCAGGAAGATCCACCGGGTGCGGGACCGCTCGCCGGTGTGCTGGCCGCGGTGGAACTCCTCGGCGTTACGGGACCCGTCCTGCTCCTCGCCTGCGACATGCCGTTCGTCGAGGTGCCGTTGCTGGAACTGATCGCGAACTGGCCCGGTGACGGGAGTGTCGTGCCGGTCGCCGACGGGAACTTCCAATACGCGTGTTGCCGGATGGGTGCGGCCGCGCTCGACGAGGCGCGAAACGTCGTGCGCGCGGGCGGGTATTCGCTGCGGTCCGCCCTCGACCCGACCTGTGAGCAAGTCCCCGAATCGGTGTGGCGCACCGTCGCCCCGGAACACGCGTTTCGCGACATTGATACGCCCGACGACCTCGCTAGCCTCGGCTTGTGACGATTCCCGCGACTCCCGTGCGGCGGGCCGTCACGCGTACGAACGTTCTTGCGGTCGACACCGAAGGTGCCCGGGAACGGCCCGACGGTCTCGTCACCGAGGAACCGATGGAGATCCGCGTTCACGGTCCGGGCGAAGAACCGGTGCCGCTCGCGGTCACGATGCGTACTCCGGGGAACGACTTCGAACTGGCGGCCGGGTTCCTGCTGACCGAAGGCGTGATCTCCGGTCCCGACGAACTCGACACGATCGCGTACTGCCTCGGCGGCGATGGTGAGCAGCAGTACAACGTCGTCACCGTGCGCCTGCGGCGGCGCGTCGCACTCGAAGTGACGGCGCGCCGGTTCCTCTCCAACTCGTCGTGCGGCATCTGCGGCAAGGCCGCGTTGGACGAGCTGGCCGTCCGTTGCGATCCCGTCGGTCCCGGACCCACGATCGCCGCGTCGGTCGTGCGGTCGCTGCCGGCGACGCTGGCCGAGCACCAGCGCGTCTTCGACGAGACCGGTGGACTCCACGCCGCGGCCCGGTTCGATGCCGGCGGAACCCTGCTCGCGGCCCGGGAAGACGTGGGCCGCCACAACGCCCTCGACAAGCTCGTCGGCCACGCGCTACTCGAACGCGCGCTGCCCCTCGCCGACCAGGTGCTGCTCGTCTCGGGTCGCCTGTCGTTCGAACTCGTACAGAAGGCGGCGGTGGCGGGCCTGCCGGTGTTGTGTGCCGTCTCCGCGCCGTCGAGCCTGGCCGTGAACGCGGCGCGCGAGTTCGGCCAGACCGTGATCGGGTTCCTGCGCGACGACCGGTTCAACGTGTACACGCATCCTGAGCGGCTCGATGCCACAGGCGAGAGGTCCGTAGGCCCCGTCATTGCTTCCGAAGCCAGTCGGGCGATCGAGGGCCGGAGGCCGGAGCCGCATGAGTAGGGGGACCGTCAAGGCGTCGCGCACACTTCGGCGCGATCTCTGGGTCGGCTTTCGGCCGAACGGCGTGGGGGAGCAGAAGCCGCGGCACTACCGCGATATCGCCAAGACGGTGTGGGACAACAAGCGCAGCCTGCCGTGGGCGTGGCGCATCCTGCGCAAGGGCGTGTGCGACGGGTGCGCGCTCGGTGTCGCGGGGTTCCACGACTGGACGATCACCGGTGTGCACCTGTGCACGACGCGCCTCGAACTCCTGAAGGTCAATACCGCCCGCGCGATCGCCGACGGCGAACTGCGCGACGTCAAGGCGCTCCAGAAGCTGAACGGGCGCGAGTTGCGCGAGCTCGGCCGGCTCGCGTACCCGATGGTGCGGCGTACGGGCGACCGCGGGTTCACCCGGATCAGCTGGGACGACGCACTCGACCTCGTCGCGGGTCGGATCCGCGCCGCCGGCCCGGACCGGCTCGGCATCTACATGACCGCGCGCGGCATCACCAACGAGGTGTACTACGCCGCGCAGAAGGCCGCCCGTTACATGGGCACCAACAATGTCGACAACGCGGCGCGGGTGTGTCATGCGCCGTCGACGATCGCGCTCAAGGAAACGCTCGGGGTTGGGGCGACGACCTGCTCATACACCGACGTCATTTCCAGCGACCTGATCGTGCTCTTCGGGTCCGACGTCGCGAACGCCCAACCGGTGTTCATGAAGTACCTGTACCTCGCGAAGAAGCGCGGGGCAAAGGTCGTCGTCGTCAACCCGTTTCGTGAGCCGGGGCTCGAGCGGTACTGGGTGCCGTCGAACGTCGAGAGCGCGGTCTTCGGCACGAAGATCGGCGACGAGTTCTACGGCGTGCACACCGGTGGCGACATCGCGTTCGTCAACGGCGCGCTCAAGGCGATGCTCGCGAACGGGACGATCGACCGGGAGTTCGTGACCGCGCACACGACCGGATTCGACGCGCTCCTCGAAGAACTCGAACACGAATCGACGACCGATCTCGAACGGGCGTCCGGTGTGCCCCGCGCCGAGATGGAGCGCTTCGCGCAGACCTACGGCGAGGCCCGCTCCGCGGTCGTCGTCTGGTCGATGGGCATCACCCAACACGCGCACGGAGTCGAAAACGTGCGCGCCATCGTCAACCTCGCGCTGGCGCGTGGCAACGTCGGCCGTCCGGGCGCCGGGCTCATGCCGATCCGCGGTCACTCCGGCGTGCAGGGCGGCGCCGAGATGGGTTGCTACGCGACGGCGTTCCCCGGGGGCGTCGAGGTCAACGAAGCCAACGCCGCTGCCCTCGCCGAACAGTGGGGCTTTCCCGTTCCCGCGGGTGCCGGTCTCGACGCGGCGTCGATGGTGGAGGCGGCGCGGCGCGGCGACCTCGACGTGTTGTGGTCGAGCGGCGGCAACTTCCTCGACGTGCTCCCCGCGCCCGAGACGACACGCGAAGCGCTGGCGCGCACGCCACTGCGCGTGCACCAGGACATCGTGCTCACGCATCAGATGCTGGTCGACCCGGGCGAAACGGTCGTGCTGCTCCCGGCCGCGACCCGCTACGAGCAAGAGGGCGGCGGAACGTCGACGACGACCGAACGGCGCGTCGCGTTCAGCCCCGAGGTACCCGGCCCGCGCGTGGGCGAGGCGCGCAGCGAGTGGCGCATCTTCGCCGACGTCGCCCGCCGGGTCCGGCCCGACGGAGCCAGCCGGTTCGGCTGCGACGACGCCGACGCGCTGCGGGCCGAGATCGCCCGCGTTGTCCCGGCCTATGCGGGCATCGAGCACCTGCACGAGACCGGCGACGCGATCCAAATCGGTGGCGAACGCCTGTGCGAGGGTGGCGTCTTCCCGACCGACGACGGACGCGCCCGGTTCAGCGTGGTGACGCCACCGAACATCGAAGTCCCGCCGGACCGATTCGTGCTCTCGACCCGGCGTGGGAAACAGTTCAACTCGATGGTGTGGAACGACATCGACCCGCTGACCGGCGCCGCGCGCGACGCGTTGCTGATCGCAGATACCGACGCCGCGCACCTCGGCGTGAAGGACGGCGACCCCGTGCTGGTGCGTTCGCCCCATGGCGAGATGCGGGCCCGGGTACACGTCGCCGCGATCCGAGCGGGCAACGTGCAGGCGTTCTTTCCCGAGGCCAACGTGCTGCTGGCGGCCAACCGGCGCGACGTCTCCGGCGTGCCGGACTACAACGCGGTCGTCGAAGTGGTACCGATATGACAGCCGGGCGCAAGGCTCAGGCGCGGACTGTGATGCGGCGGTTCGTTGAGATGGAGCGCCTGGGGCTGGAGTCGCATGAACACTGAGAGCCTCTTCGACCTCTTCAACGAAGCCGCGGTCGCGGTGCGCGACGCGGTCGCGGCGATTCCGCTCGAACGGCGGCGCGACCGCACGGGCCGGTCCGGGCAGTACGCACTCGATGTCGTGGCCGATACCGCCGTGTGCGCGGTGCTCGAGAAAGCCCCCGTACGCATCGTGAGTGAAGAGTCGGGCCTGCACGACCGGTCGGGGAGCGTCACTGTTGTCGTCGACCCGGTCGACGGCTCCACCAACTGTGCCCGCGGCATCTCGTACTGGGCCACCTCGATCTGCGCGCTCGACGATGCGGGCGCGCTCGCGGCGTTGGTCGTCAACCAGGCGACCGGTGTGCGCACGTGGGCGATCCGCAACGAAGGCGCGTTCCGAGAGGGCGCCGAGCTGCGGGCGTCGAAGGTCACGATGGTCGAGGACGCGGTTGTGCTCCTGACCGGAACGCCGGCGCGGACGTTGCCGTGGAAACAGTTCCGCGCGCTCGGGTGCGCCGCGCTCTCACTGTGCGATGTCGCCGCGGGCGGGCTCGACGGCTACGTCGACTCGGCTGCGTTCCACGCGCCGTGGGACTACCTCGGCGGGCTGCTCGCATGTCGCGAGGCGGGCGCCGTGGTGCGTTCGGTCACCGGCGAAGAACTCGTCACCAGCGCGGTCACGGCCCGGCGCCAGATCATCGCCGCCGGTACGTCGGAACTTGCGGACGCGCTGCTTGGCGCGGCGCGCGCGTGATGGACCTCGACGGGTTGCTCGACGTCGCGCGGCGCGCCGCGCACGCGGGCGGCGAAATTCTCGTGCAGCATTTCGGCGCGTTGCGCGACGTGCGCGCCAAAGCCCCCGGCGACTGGGTGAGCGAAGCCGACCTCGCGAGCGAGCTGGCTGTGCGCACGATGCTCGAACGCGAGAGCGGCCTGCCGGTACACGGCGAAGAAGAGGGCGGCGCGCGCGCCGACATCGAGTGGCTCGTCGACCCCCTCGACGGCACCGCGAACTTCGTGCACGGGTTCGACGCGGTCGGCGTGTCGATCGGCCTCGTCGACCACGGCCAACCCGTCGTGGGCGTCGTGCACGCGCCGTTCCTCGCCAATGGGGATTCGGTAGGCCGCACCTACACGGCAACGCGGGGCGGCGGCGCGCACCGCGACGGCACCCCGATCCGGGTCAGCACCCGCCGGCCGAGTGAGGCGATCGTCGCCACCGGTTTCCCCTTCCGCAACAAGCAGCTGCTGCCCGAGTACCTCGAGTCGTTCCTGCCCGCGCTGGGCGTGTTCGAAGACGTGCGCCGGGTGGGTGCGGCCAGCCTGGACCTGTGCTGGGCGGCCGAGGGCGTGTTCGACGGGTACTTCGAGCTGCGCCTCGGCCCCTGGGACGTCGCCGCCGGAGCCCTGATCGTCCGGGAAGCCGGGGGCGTGGTCACCGACTGGGCCGGCGACCCCGATGCGTGGCTGCCCTCGGGGAACATCGTGGCCGGCGCCCCCGATATCCACGCCGCGCTCCTGGCCGTCACGCATAATCGTGGGGAACCTTGACCCGATCGGTGTGCTGCCGATCCCTAAAACCGCAGGTCAGAAAATCGGTTGACTGCCCCCCGGGGTCCGTGGTCCGATACCTGTCCGGCAAAAGATCCCTCAAGAGAAAGCACGCGACCTCGATGAGCACGTACGCCTACGCAGCCGACGCCAATGGGATGGCCGGCCTGACGCGTGCGCGTGTGCGTGTCTTCCGGTCGTGCCAGCCGGTCGTCGCTGCCTGGTCGCCGAATGCAATTGCACTCGGTACGACCGTGGGCCACAAGCACGGCCCGCCCCGATGGACGCAGGAGTCCCCGTAGCTGCTCGGCTACAAGAGAAGGGACCTCCCAGAGGCCGTCGGGGCAACACCCCGGCGGCCTTTTTGTTTGCCCAAAACCGGTCGCCACCACGCAAGGAACACCACCACCCGCCCGGAACGCCATCGGCAACGAGCGAAACCCGCCCGAAAAGCAAGACCCGAAAGGTCGAACTGAAATGTTCGCCATCAGCCAGCCCATCGTGACGTTCCCCGACCAGTCCCTCGACTGGCAGGACGAGGCGCGCTGCAACGACGGAACGGGCTCGTTCCTGGAGCTGTTCTTCTCGGAACAGCTCGACGACATCGTGGCGGCCAAGGCGTTCTGCCTCGAATGCCCGGTGAAGGATCACTGCCTGACGTCGGCACTCGAGCGGCGCGAGCCGTGGGGTGTCTGGGGCGGTCAGCTGTTCGTGAACGGCAAGGTCGTCGCGCAGAAGCGCAAGCGTGGTCGGCCACCCAAGATCCGTCCGGAGACGATTGTCGACGACGGCGAGCAGCAGATCCTCAGCGCCTGAGAAACCGCACTGCGGGCCGGGGTGACGATGCCCCCCAAGCGAACCCCGGCCCGCCGCGGACTATCCCGCCTTGCTTTCTGCTGCGGGCTTGCTTCCTCGGCGCCTTCGGCGCGATTGGAGGCTGCGCCCTACGCGGCAGGCTCCGGCGCCCTCGCTCCGCTGGCGCTCCGCCCTCGCTCCGCCCTCGCTCCGGCGCCGCCCCTGTGCTCGATTCTCGTTGCTATGTCCCCACTGGGTATTCCTACATCTCGTAGAAGACGGCACCGGCGGTTCCGGGGCCGGTGTGCACACCGACACTCGGACCGACTCGGTACCGCACGATCTCCGCCACTTCGTCGGTGGCGCGCAACGCATCGGCGAGCGCGTCGCCGACGGCGGACGAACGGGCGTCGGACACG
Source organism: Actinomycetota bacterium (assembly GCA_034408875.1). GTDB lineage: Bacteria > Actinomycetota > Acidimicrobiia > IMCC26256 > PALSA-610 > JANNHK01. Next base: position 3,945 of record JAWXCJ010000137.1, on the reverse strand, counting down.
CCGATGCCCACCCGCACCGACCGTGCGTTCTCGCACACTCCCGTTGCCATCAGTGCGACGGCTTCTTCCACCGTTGTTGCCGTTCCGACCTGGCGCATGGCACCGTCGCGCAGGCTCAGGATCGCGACGCCGGGTGCATCGGACACGTCGGCCGCGAGGCGGCCGCCCGCACGCGCCAGGTTCAGGGCGCCGACCACGAAGACATTGCCGCAGCTCGCGGCGACCGTTTCCGCCCGCAGCACCGCCGCGGACACGTCGGCCCCGCCCGCCAGCGCGTCGGCGGCTTCCCACACCGCGCACCCGACGACGAACGATGCCGCTCCGGAGTCGACGACGTGCACGGGTACCGGCGCGTCGCGAGCGGCGATGCGGGCCGCGTCGCATGTGGCCGAGATGGCGCTCCCGACATGGATCGAGACGATCTCGGTCGCGCCCCGCGCCGCGAGGGCCTCGTACGCGGCGAGGATGCGGCCCGGGCTGGGAGCCGCGGTCAACACCTCGGGCGCGCCGCCGACGAAGAAGTCGTAGAACGCGTCGGCGTCGAGGTCGACACCTTCGAGATAGTCGCGGCCGTCGACGGTGACGGTGAGCGGCACGACCTCGATGTCGTAGCGGGTGACGAGTTCGGCCGGGAGTTGCGCGTTCGAATCGGTGCAGACGCCGATCATGAGGGCGTGCGCGCCTTCGCGAACTTGTACATGATCACCGCGCTGCTCGCGGCCGCCGCGGCCGGGAGCGCGATCGTCGGCTTCGGGCCCCAGAGGTTGGGCCAGCCCTTCCGCCACCACAGGAACGCGGCGGCGACCCACGTCGTGGACGCGACGGTCGTCGCGGCGAAGGCACGCGACTTGAACGGGCCTTTCGAGGTGAGCGCCGCGACACCGAGGTCGACGGGGAAGTACGCGGGGAACGTGATCGCGGCCTGGCCGACGCTGCACGCGACGCCTTTGCCGCCGCGGAACCCGTTCCACACCGGGAAGCAGTGGCCCAGAACCGACGCGGTCCCGGCCACGTGCGCGCCGAGCCCGCCGCCGAGCGCCGCGCCCGCGATGCTCGCGATGCCGCCCTTGCCGATGTCGGCCGCCATGACCGCATACCCCCACTTGCTGCCGAGCACCTGCTTGGCGTTGGCCCCGCCCGGATTGCCGGAGCCATGCACCCGCAGGTCGACGTGACCACCGGACGCAAGGCGGGCCGCGATGTCGGCCGACGGGAGCGTGCCGAGCAGGTAGCCGAGTGCCGCCGCCTTGAGTACTCCCGCCGCCCGTGTTCGCACGGGCGGCATCATCGCGCGACGGTCGCGCGGTTGCGCCCTCCGAGCCGCTCGAACCGGCGGAACAGGAACACGAGCGGGATCGTGCACGCGAGCGGACCGAGGAGCCACAGCGGCCGTTCGGCCCACCACGCGAGCGTCGTGCGCTCGGGTGCGTGGTACCCGCCGACGCGCACGGCCGTGTAGAAGATCGCGTACCCGGTGAGGTGCCACAGGAACACGGTCATCGAGGTGGCGTTCGCCCATGCCGCGAATCGTGCCGGTCCGGGTCGTTCGAGCCAGCGCAACGCGGCCGGTCGTATGAGCAGCACGGTCCCGGCCTGGAACGCCATGAGCGCCACGATGCACAGCGTCGGCGGGCCCATGTTCGAGAAGCGCTCACCGGTGACACCGACCATCGAACGCGGGTACAGGCCCATGTTGGTGAGCACGCTGAGGGCGAACACGCCTGCGAGCGCGATCGACCACGCGAGCTGTCGACCGCCGGCGAGGAGTTGGGGCCAGAGAACCCGAGCTGGTGGCAGAAGCCCCAGACGAGCAGCATGTTGAACCAGGCGATGCCGTCGCGGTCGTAGTAGAAGCGCGCGAGGTCGACCCACGCGGCGCCGCCAACCAGCAACACCAGCGCGATCGGGCCGATCCGTTCGTGGGCGCGGAACGCGAGCGGCGCGACGAGCACGAGCATCAAATACACCGCGAGGAACCACAGCGGGCTGAGGATCAACATGAGCGCCCGGTTGGTCCACGTGACGTCGGGATACACGAACGCGAGCACGACCCGCAGCACCGCGACCACCGCAAGGCACGCGAGAAAAACGGCATCACCTGGAGCAACCACGTGACGACCCAGAGGCCGCGCGTCGTGCCGATCGGGTTCGAGGTGTGCGGACCGTCGGCGGCCCACGTCACGAGTCTTCACCTCATCCAATGCCACAACACGACGACGAGCAGGCTCGCGCCGCGCAGGTAGTCGACGTAGGGATCGCGCGGGGTCTTGACCGAGGTCGGGGCAACAGCCGTCATAGCCGTACTCTTATCGGCCCGGGCCTCGCGGGCGGTACCCTTGCGGGCTTCTCGGGCGTTTAGCTCAGTTGGTAGAGCACCTCCCTTACAAGGAGGGGGTCAGCAGTTCGAGCCTGCTAGCGCCCACCACCGCAGCACCTCGTGACGGGATCGGTTCCGTTGTAGCGTCGCCGCATGGCACCGGTCAGCGAGACTCGAGTGTTCCCGGCCGAAGTGGCGACGGTCGTGCAGTCCGTACGCAATGCGGCGCAGCGGGTCGCGTGGAAGCCGACGTACGAGCACCCCGAACAGGGTGAGCTCGGCTTCTCGAACTCGATGAGCTTGTTCTCGTGGGGCGAGAACTACACCGTGCAGGTCGTTGCCACCGGCCCGGGCCAGACCAACGTCACCGTGCACGGCGCGCTCAAGATGGGTTTCGCCGACTGGGGCCGGCGCAAGAACCAGATCGCGAAGTTCTTCGCCGCGATGGCGCCGCCGGCGTAACGCGATGGCGACCGACCCGATACGTCTCGATCCCGTAGGGCCGCAAGGACCGGTTCCGACGCTGCTCTTCGTGCCGGAACAACGGCCCGCCCAGATGCCGCTCGTTCTGCTCGGGCACGGCGCGCATCTCTCGAAGGACGACCCGATCATGCAGATGTTGTGCCGGGCGTTCGAGGCGCTGCCGGCGACGGTCGCGATCATCGACTGTCCGGCGCACGGCGAACGGCGCGATCTCACACTGTCCGAAGCCGCGTGGGAAGCCGACGTGCTCGCGCGTGTCGGGCAACCGGCGGTGCACGCCCAGCTCGTGGGGGAGTGGACGGCCGTTATCGCGGCCGCGCGTGCGGCGGTGCCCGAAGCGTCGGGACCGGTCGCGTACGCGGGGTTCTCGATGGGAACCATGTTCGGACTCTCGATCGTCGGCGATCTCCCCGATGTGGCGGCCGCGGTGTTCGTCGTCGGCGGCTACATCCGGCCCGACCGGGCCAACGCCCGGGCGGTCAACGACCTGATCGCCAAGGGCATTGCCAAACTGGGCGACCGCCCGGTGTTGATGTGCAACATGAGCGGCGACGAGTCGTTCCCGATCGCGGGCGCCATCGAAGTACTCGAAGCGATTCCCGGCCCGAAGCAGATGGGCGTGTGGGTCGGTGGTCACACCGACGTGCCGCCCGAAGCGATGGCGCTCGCGATGCGGTGGTTGCGGCGCACCCTCCGGGCGGCGTAGCGCCGAGGCCCCTACGCGTCGATCGAGAATTCGGGACCCGTTACCCGAACGACGACCTTCTCGTCGCCGATGGGCACGAGGTAGGTGTCGGGGAACACGCCGCTCGTGTCGATCGTGATCGTCGTCGACACCGTCTTGCGCGGCGGCACGGTCAGCATCCGGATCTCGTCGGTGCAGAACTCGGTTGCGTTGGGGTTCAACGCCGGGTCGCAGCCGTCGGTGTCGTACACATACCGCAGCGTCGTCGTGCCCGGGTTGCGGACCTTGAGGGTCACGCGCACCGGCGTACCGACCTTTACCCGCTTGTTCTGCGGCGTGACCGTCACTTTGAGTGCCGGGTCGGTCGTTGCCCCCGCCTCGCCGGCCGTCGCGACCGCGAAGCCGCCGATCGCGATGACCGCCGCCATGATGCCCGCCCGAAGTTGCTTCATTGCCCCGC
>JAWXCJ010000136.1:0-6360 GCA_034408875.1 Actinomycetota bacterium | reverse complement strand
GAACAGCGCGCACGACTCGTCGTGTGCGTGCAGCGACGACGAAGTCGTCGACCAGGTCCTCGTCCGCTACTACGAAGCGCGCCAGATCGGCGACGGTCTCACGCGCGACGCGCTCCACTCGATCGCCGCGGCCGTCGACGCACCGGCCAACAGCACGGTCGTCGTCAACCCGACCGGGCGCGCCCGTTCGGGCGTGATCGAGGGCATCGTGGCCGGCACGGGCGACTGCCACTTCGTCGGCCCCGACGGGTCACCGCGGCCGACGCAGATGATCGGCGAACTGTCGGGCGAGGTATACACGACCATGGTGACCGGCGAGAAGGTGCGCTGGGTCCTCGACCTCATGCGCGGCACCGAGTTCGCGGGCCGCCAGATCAGATCGTACGACATCGTGCCCCTCGCCGAGCCCAGGTCCTCGAAGGTTTGGGATGTCATCCTCCAGGAGGCGGGGCCGGGCGAATCGCGCTGCGATCTCTCGGAACTGCGCGAGTCGATGCTCGCGCTCGGCGCCGAGGGCAACACGATGAAGTTCCGGCTCTTCATGGCGCCGTTGCGCCACGTGCTCGTCGACACCGGCGCCGTTCCCGGCTTCGGCTGGAGCACGTTGGTGTCCGCCGACGGTCCGCCGCCCCCGGGCACGGTCGTCGCGACGGAGGGCGCGCTGGCGAACGAGCACATTCGCGTCGCCGTCGACAGCGGCGACGGCACGTACGCGATCGACACCAACGACGGGATGCGCCTGCGCGGCCTCGGGAAACTGGTCGACGACGGCGACGGCGGCGACACGTACAACTACTCCCCGCCCGCGACCGACGTCGTGATCGACACGCCCGACGCAGTGCGGGTCACAACGATCGAGTCGGGCCCGGTGCGCGCCCGGGTGCTCGTCGAGTCCGACTACACCTGGCCCGCCCACGCGCTGGGCGACGAGCGCGCGTGCAGCGCCCGCAGCGAGAAGACCGAGAAGGTGACCGTGCGCACCACGCTCGAACTGCGGCCGGGCGAGCAGTTCCTGCGGGTCAGCCACGAGTTCGACAACCGCTGCCGCGACCACCGGCTCCGGGCGCACTTCCCGCTCCCGGCGCGTGTGGCCGGTTCGCAAGCCGAGTGCGCGTTCACCGTCGTGACCCGCGGCCTCACCGCCGAGGGCGGCGCGCAGGAGTTCGGGCTGCCGACCTTCCCGTCCCGCCGGTTCGTCGACGCCACCGACCTCACCTCGGGTCTCGCGCTCGTACACGACGGCCTCCTCGAATACGAGGTCGTCGACGACGGCAACACGCTGGCCCTCACGCTCCTGCGCGCGGTCGGGTACCTGTCGCGTTCCGAACCGAGCTTGCGCCCGAACCCGGCCGGGCCGACCATCCCGGTGAAGGGCGCGCAGATGCTCGGCGACCAACGGGCCGAGTACGCGGTACTCCCCCACCGCGGCGACTGGCGCGCGGCCGACTGCTACGGCGCGGCCGACGCGTTCCTCGTCCCCCTCGAACGCACCCGCGGCGGCGGGTTCGGCGGAACGCAACCGCGCGCCGGCGCCGCGCTCCGCGTCGACGGCGCCGAAGTGTCGGCCGTGCACCGCATCGCGGGCGGACTCCTCGTCCGCGTCTTCCGCACCGACTCCGGCGAGGGCCCGGTGACCATCGAACACGACGGCGCCCCCGCGACCGGCTGGATCGTCGACCTGCAGGGCCGCCCGGTCGAACCCTTCGAAGGCCAAGTGACGATGCGCCCCTGGCAGATCGTCACGTTCCAACTGCCCTAACCATGGATGCGTCGATAGCCCACACGTGGTGTGGGCTATCGACGCATCCTCGTTGTTACGGGCGGAGGAGTTGGTAGGCGTCTATGGGGTCGTCGAAGCCTCTGAGGTTGAGGCGGCCTGCCGGCAGGAACGCGTAGCGGCCGCGGACGCGTTCGAGACGACGTTGCAATGAACCGTCGGTGAGGGCGGTGCCGGGTTCGGCTTCGGCGACGAGGCGCGCCGCGAGGTTCACGACCGGGCCGTAGAAGTCGCCCTGGCGCACGATCACGTCGCCGAACGTCACGCCCGCTCGCAGCTTCGGGAGCCGGGCAGCGGCGCAGTTCTCGATGAGGTCGAGCGCGAGCGCGCACGCCACACCCGGCGCGTTGGTCACGAACATCAGCGCGTCGCCGATGCGCTTGACGACATTGGCGCCTACCGCCGCGACCGCGTCGCCGGTGATCGCCTCGAACTGGGCGAGCATCCGACCCAGGTCGTCGGCCGCGAGTTGTACCGAAAGGCCGGTAAATCCGCACAGGTCGGCGAATCCGACCGCGAGCGGCACGACGTTGGTCGGGTTCGGTGTCGACCCCACATAGCGGCGGGCGATCGCGTCGACCTGATGGCGGTGCACGGTGTCCATCGCCTCGACGACGCGCGGGAACAACGCAGTCACGACGTCGCGGTAGCCGCGGGCGATGTCGACCCACCGTTCCTGCGCGGAGAGCGGCGCTTCCATCGTCGACCGCACCAGCGCGATTTCGGTCTCGGCGATCTGCGCGGTCGCCTGGCCGATCGCGCGCACGAGCTGCAGTGTTCCTTCGGCGCTGACGAACTCGCTGCCGATGCGCAGCAGGTCGAACATGGCGACGTCGGGCGGACCGAACCGGCGTTCGAACGGGCGCGGGTCGGGGAAGCCGGCCGCCCGCCACACCTGCGCCGCGAACTCGGTCGTCACACCGGCTTCGGCCGCGGCTTCGCGCAACGTGAGCCGACCCTCGGGCCGGATCGCGCGGAACGCGGCGATGCTGAGTAGCCGGTCCTCCTCGGCTGCCTTCACGATCTCCGGTATCGACGCGCCGACTTCGTCGAGCAGGAACAACAGGAGTTCGAGCCGCCGGGCCGCGTCGGACGACGCGGGGTCGTAGAGCCCCGCCGCGACGAGGTCGTCGTGTTCGCCGGTGCTCACGCGAGCAGGGTCTCGCCCGCGCCGCCGGGCGCGCTCCACGCGGGGTCGAGCACCGGCGTTCGCAGCTCGATCCCGGCCGGGGCATCCCACAACAGCGCCGGGCGCGCACCGTGCCAGCGCACGGCGTACGACAGCGTGCCACCCACCCGCAACGGGATGTCGTGCACCGCGAGGTTGACGCCCCGCCACTCGTCCGGGAAGCCCGGCAGGATGTCGACGTGGTCGGCCGTCTCGCGCACGAGCACGCCGTGGACCGCGGCGAGCACGGCGGCCCCGTCGCTTGCCGCCTGCACGTCGGCCCACGCATCGGTCCGGGTCGTGCGGCGGCCGGCCTTACGGCGGGCGAGCACACCGAGGTGGCCCCACGCCGTCTCGAACTCGCCGTCGAAGCCCCAGTCCTCGAGCGCGACGGCGACGGTCGCGTCGAACCCGGCCAGCAAGAGGTCGGCGCGCGCCGCGTCGATCCGCTCCTGGAGCGGATCGGGCAGCTCGGTGCGCAGTCCTCGTTCGAGTTGGCGGAGCCACCCGCGTGCGACCGCGTCGCGGTCGGCCACGCCATGGGGGGCGACCGCCTCCGTAGCGATGACGGCCCGCGTCACCGTGCGGTGCGCGACGGGCACCAGTAACGCCACCTCGACCGGGGCCGGCCACGCCCGTTCGGCCTCACCGCCGGCGCCACCCGAGGTGACGATCTCGCGTGTCGACTCCCCCGCGGCCCAGATGCGGGGCTCGTGGGTGAGTGCGATCGTCGGTCCCCCGTCGATACCGAGCACCGAACCGTCGAGGGCGACCTTGCCCGACGGAGCGCGCACCACGAGCGCGAGCGCGAACGGCGCGGGCGACGCGTTCTCGACCTCGATCACGATCGGCTCGCCCGGGCCGGCGGCGGCGTAGACGCGGTGGATCGCGTCACCGCTCGGCACCCGCAGCGCCGTCTCGAACACCGGTGCCGGGCCGAGGCGGCGCTGCCGCACCCCGACCGCCTCCGCCGGGATATGCCAGTGGTCGTCGGCCCCGACCCACCAATCGACGAGCACGTCGCCGACCCGCACCGCGCCCCGACCGTCGACCTCGGCGCGCGCGGACCCGCCGATCACACCCAGCACACTCATGCTCGGCGCATCCCGTCGAGTTCGGGCTTCGCCTTGCGCAGCATCAACTCGGGCACAAGGTCGGCCGGGTGCGCGCCCTCGTACAGCACCCGACCCACGAACGACGCGAGCGGCATCTCGACCCCGGCGCGGGCTGCGATCGCGATGACGGCCTCGGTGCTCTTCACGCCTTCGGCGACCATGTTCATCTCGGCGACGATGTCGTCGAGGGTCCGACCCCGGCCCAGTTCGACGCCGACGTGGCGGTTCCGGCTCTGCGGGCTGCTGCAGGTCGCGATCAGGTCGCCCATGCCGGCCAAGCCCGCGAACGTCAGCGGGTCGCCCCCGAGCGCGACACCGAGCCGGGCCAGTTCCGCGAGGCCCCGGGTCATCAGCGCGGCCTTGGTGTTGTCGCCGTAGCCGAGGCCGTCGGCGACGCCCGCGCCGATGGCGATCACGTTCTTGAGCGCGCCGGCCATCTCGCAGCCGACGACGTCGGGGTTGGTGTACACGCGGAACGTCACGCCGAAGAACACCCGCTGGAGCTCCTCGGCCACGGTCGGGTCCTTGACGGCGACGACAGACGCTGTCGGCTGTCCCGCCGCGACCTCGCGCGCCAGGTTGGGTCCGGTCAGGACGCCGACCCGATCGGGGTTGTGGTCGGTCAGCACGTCGAGCACGACCTCGGTCATGCGCAGCAAGCTGCCCTGCTCGATGCCCTTCGCCAGGCTCACGATCGGCATATCGGGCGAGATGAACGGCTTTGCTTCGGCCAGCACCGCCCGCAAACCGTGCGACGGAACGCCGAGCACGATCGCGTCGACATCCGAACACGTGGGCTCGATGTGCGACGTGACCGTCAGGGTGTCGGGGAGGTGGACACCGGGGAGGTACTTCGCGTTCTCGCGCTTGTCGTCGATGTCGGCCGCGAGTTCGTTACGCCGGGCCCACAGGATCGTGGGCACATTCTGGGCGAGGATCGCCGCGACCGTCGTGCCCCATGACCCCGCGCCGATCACCGCTGCTCGCGAGATCACGACAACGCGCTTTCGGGGTCGCGCCACCACCAGGCGTCGTCGCCCGGGCTCGGTCGCTGCGGGTAGATCTCTCGCGCCCGGTCGAGGCACTCGCGCACGCCGTCCTTGATGCGCTCGGTCGCGTCCTTGACGTGGTCGTCGGGTCCGACCTTCACCGGCTCCCCGACGACGGCCGTCTGTGCCACCCCCCACCGCCACCGCGGCTTGCGGCCCTTGTACATGATGCGGTGCGTGCCCCAGAGCCCGACCGGCGTGACCGCGACACCACTCTCCTTGGCGAGGCGCGCGGTGCCCGACTTGAACGTCATCGGCTCGAGGTCGGGCGAGATCGTGCCCTCGGGGAACACCGCGACACACTCACCCCGACCCAGCGCCGCGACCGCGGCGTCGAGCGCACCGGCCGCGTCCCGGCTCCCCCGCTCGACCGGAATCTGGTGGATCGCCCGCAGCATCGAACCCAGCGGCTTCTTGTCGAACAACTCGGCCTTGGCGAGGAAGCGGATGCGACGATCGGACTGGTCGGCAACCCAGGCGAGTGTGAGCGGGTCGAGGTACGACACGTGGTTGCTCGCCAGAATCGCCGGGCCCGTGTGGGGAATGCGGTCGGTGTGCTCGATCGTCCAGCGCAGCCCGAAGCGCAACGGAACGTAGAAGACGCCCTTCGCGGCCGGGTACAGGGCATCCACGGCCCCGTAGCATACGGGTACATGACCATGCGGCTACTTCCTCCGGCGCTCCATCGCCCGGGGCTCGTCGCCTCACTGTCCGCGCCTCCGGCCTGCACCTGACCATGCAGGTCCACCCCCGTGTCGGCGTTGTGGTGCCGCTGCGCTCCTTCACCTTCGGGAACACCCGCCTGGCCGAGACGCTCGACGACGACGCGCGCACCGAGCTCGGCCGGCGGATGGCCGAACAGGTTGTGGCCGCCGCGAGCGCGTTCCCAACGGCGATCGTGTCGAGCGCGCCCGAAGTGGCGACATGGGCGGCCGAGCGCGACATCGCGTGCCTCGATGATCCCGGCTCGCTCGACCTCGCCGCCGACCTCGGCCGCACGTGGGCCGCCGACCGAGACCTCACGCGGGTTGCGATCGTCCACGCCGACCTCCCGCACATCACCTCACTGTCGCTCCAAAGCGTCATCGACGACGGTCCCGTGGCCGTGATCGTCCCCGACCAGCGCGACGACGGCACACCCGTGCTCTCGCTCCCCGTCGACGCTCCGTTCCGCTTTGCGTACGGGCCGCAGTCGTTCCGCCGCCACATCGGCGAGGCGACGCGCATCGGGCTGACCGTCCGCGTCGTGCG
>JAWXCJ010000135.1:0-3574 GCA_034408875.1 Actinomycetota bacterium | reverse complement strand
GTCGTCGACATCACCCGGAACCTCGGCGCACAACACGGTGACATCGGACGGGTCGTCGACGCTGTCGCGATAATTCTTCGGCTCAGACACGCGCACCATGGGGACGGCGAGTTCGGGGAAGTAGTGCGCGTCGTACCCGGTCCAGCGCCCGGTCGGTAGCACGAGGTACACCAACGTCAACGGGCGACTCTCGAGTCGCTCGGCCGCCGCGAGCACGTCGGCCGGCGCGCCCGCGAGCCGGGCGAGCAACGGAAGCGGGAGCGTCGACCACACTTCGGCCGCGGTGAAGGAACCCGCGGTTGTCTCGACGGTGCCCGCGTGGGCGGCGGTGACTTCGGTATCGGTGCGAATGCGCGCACCGGCCGCGGTCGCAGCGTCGGCGAGCGCTTCGCTGATCTGTCCGTAGCCACGGCGCGGGTAGAAGAACACGCCGCGGTCGGGGTGAGGGCGCACGACGCGCCGCACGAGCGCGCGGGAGCTGCTCGCGCCGATCCGCCGGCGCGCCAACTCGCCGGAAAGCTCGCCCGCCGGAACATCGAACAACTTCTCCACGTACGGCGCGTAGAACCGGTCAGTCAACGTCGGGCCCAGGGAGGCGCGCACGACGTCGGCGAACGTGTCGGCCTTCGGGCGCCGCAGCGGACTTGACGCGAGGTCGAACGCGAGTCGCGCCGAGAGTGCGGGCGGCAGGTTGCGCAGCAGATCGGTCGGACGCGGCGGGAACTTCACGAAGCGTCCGGCCATGCGAATGCGGCCGTGACGAGGTCGGCGCTGGAGATCGGCGCCGAGAAGATCGCGCAGCGTCGCCATGATCGGCGCGGGCGTCGTGGGGTGCAGGCGATGGCTGCCGTGGTCGACGCGGACACCGGCGACATCGAAGCTCCCGGCCAACCCGCCGACGCGATCGGCCCGTTCGAGCACCGTGACTTCGCGGCCCGCGCGTGCGAGGCGGTAGGCGGCGCCGAGCCCGGCGGGGCCCGCGCCGAGGACGACGACCTCGGACGACGGATTCACGCGGGAAACGCGATGACGTCGCCGACGATCTGGACGGCAACGCGGTCAACGGGGTGGAACGTGTGTCCGGGCCCGGTGCGCGCCCGCACCCGGCCGCCGTCGGCGAGCGCAACCTCGATGAGCTGGTCGTGCCCGAAGTAGGTGATGCGCGTCACCGTGCCGTGACCGGACCCGTCGAGGCGCAGCCGAACATTCTCGGGTCGGATCACCACCTCGACGCGGCCGGCCGCCGCGCCGTTCGCGACGGGAACGGTGCCAACCGACGTCGTCACCCGTGTTCCGTCGCTCTCACCCGGCAACAGTTCGGCGTCGCCGACGAACGTCGCGACGAACGGGCGACCCGGATGCTCGTACAACTCCTCGGGTGTCCCGACTTGCACCAGCTCGCCCGACTCCATGACCGCGACCCGGTCGGCCAGGCTGAGGGCTTCCTCCTGATCGTGGGTCACGAACACCGCGGTCGCGTCGGCCGCGCGCAGGATGTCGCGTACCTCGGCGCGCACGCGCAGGCGCAACGCGGCGTCCAGGTTCGAGAACGGCTCGTCCAACAACAGAATCGTCGGGTCGGGCGCGAGCGCCCGGGCGATCGCCACCCGCTGCTGCTCGCCACCCGACAATTCGTGCGGAAGGCGCCGGGCCTTGTCGGCGAGCCCCACCAGATCGAGCATCTCCGATGCCCGAGCCGCACGCACCGCCCGGTCGCGGACGCCATAGCCGACGTTCTGCGCCACGTTCAGATGCGGGAAGAGCGCGTAGTCCTGGAACACGACGCCGACATGACGCTTCTCCGGCGGCAGGAACCGGTTCGGGCCCGCGACCTCCTCGCCCGCAAGGAACACCTGACCCGAGTCCGGGCGCTCGAATCCCGCAATGCAACGCAACGTCGTCGTCTTCCCACACCCACTCGGACCGAGCAGCGCGAGCAATTCTCCGGCCTGCACGTCGAGGTCGACACCGCGCACGGCCGCGACGGAACCGAACGCCTTCGAGAGATCTCGGCAGACGACAACGGCCGACGACACATGCTCAGGGTATCCTTACCTTTCGCACCGACACTTTCGGACGGAGCCCACCCCGTGGCCGAACTGCACGACACAACCGAGGAGTACCTCGAAACCATCCTCGCGATCGAGGAGGAAGGTGTCGTCCCGTTGCGCGCCCGGCTCGTCGAACGACTCGGACTCTCGGCCGCGGCCGTGTCGGAAACGATCAACCGCCTGTCGGAACAGGGGTTCGTCGACCTCGCCGACGATCGCAGTTTGCAGCTCACCGACAAGGGCCGGCATCTCGCGACCACGGTGGTGCGCCGCCACCGGCTCGCCGAGCGGTTGCTGACCGATGTCATCGGGCTCGAGTGGGAGAAGGTGCACAAAGAAGCCGCCCGCTGGGAGCACGCGATCTCGTCCGACGTCGAGGAAAAGCTCGTCGAACTGCTCGGCGACCCGGCGACGTGCCCGCACGGCAACCCGATTCCGGGTTCGAAGCGCGTCACCCGGCCCCAGGTCACGGTCGCGCTGGCCGTATCGGAACCGGGCAAGGTCACGGTCGCCCGTATCAGCGAGAAGCTCGAACTCTCCGACGACGGACTCCACCTCGTCGCCGCGGCGCGTCTGGTTCCCGGCGCGAGCGCGACCGTGATCGAGCGCAGCGGCACCGGCGTACGCGTGAAGACGGCAACCGGCGAACACGTCGTTCCCGACGTCGTCGCCGAACAGCTCTACGTCGCCCGCAACTAGCGGGTGTAGCGCTCCCGGGGGAGCTTCCAGATGCCGTGCTTCTTCGTCGGGAAGAAGTCGAGCACGCGCTCCTCTTCGAGGGTGAAGCCGAGGCGACGAGCGACGCTCTGCGACGGGGCGTTCTCCGCCAAGATGATGCTGTAGAGCGCGTCGACGCCGTGGTGCTTGAACACCCAGTCGACCGCGACTCCCCCGGCTTCGGTCGCGTATCCGTTACCCCAGTAGTCGGGATGCAACGTCCACCCGATCTCGATGCCCGGCCAGTCGGCACGCTCGGGCCGGTGCGGTCCGGCGCGACCGATGAACGCGCCGGACGACCGCTCTTCGAGCGCCCACTGCCCGTGATTGCGAAGTTCCCACTGCCCGAGGAACATCGCCATCTGCTGCCACGCGTCTTCACGCGTCATCTTGTCGGGCAGGTACAGCGCCTTGCGGACCTTCTGGTTCATCAGCACCCCGAGGTATGCCTCGGAGTCGCTCTCGCGAAACGGCCGCAAGAGCAGCCGCTCGGTTTGAATCGTCGGGCAATTACCCATTGTCGCGCACTAGCCGCCCGCGACCGCGGGGACGATGCTCAGCACCGCGCCGTCGGAGAGGGGTGTCTCGACTCCCTGGAGGAATCGAATGTCTTCTTCGTCGACGAACACGTTCACGAACCGGCGCAGCGCGCCCGAATCGTCGAACAGACGCTCCGCGAACCCGGTGTGCTGCGCGTCGAGTTCGTTCAGCACGTCGGCGACCGTCGCGCCCTCGACCTTCAACTCGGAAGCCCCGCCCGTGAGCGTGCGCAGCTGCGTAGGTATGCGAACGGTGACCATCACTAT
>JAWXCJ010000134.1:0-23964 GCA_034408875.1 Actinomycetota bacterium | reverse complement strand
TCCCCCTCGCGCAGGTGGACCTTCTCGTGGTCCACCCAGCCGCTCAGGGGTGGGGAATTTCAGTGATCATCTCTGGGGAGATTCCAGTGATCGTCAGCAACGTGCATGTCGCTGTGGACAGTCGAGCCGCTGCGAACGTGTTCCCGCACGAACGGCACTAGCGACGCGATCGAACGGTCGGGAACCACGGCTGCGCGCACCTGGCCCACGCTGCGCTCCCGGACGCCAACAACCGTCGTCTTGTCGCGGGTGCCCTTGCCGTGGATCTTCCGGTCGTGGGCCTCTTTGTGCATGTTCACGGCCTTGCCGCCGACGAACGTCTCGTCCACTTCGACCACGCCGCCGAACTGCTCGAAGCTCCCCGTCTCCATCGCAAGGCGGATGCGGTGCAACACGAACCACGCTGACTTCTGTGTGAGGCCGATTGAACGACCGAGTTCGTGCGAGCTGATGCCGTTCTTCGAGTTGGCGATGAGCCAGATAGAGCAGAGCCACTTGTCGAGCGGGATGGCCGAGTCCTCAAAAATCGTCCCGACCTTCACGGAGAACTGCTTCCGGCACTCCTTGTTCTTGCACTTCCACAGCCGGCGCGTCGTCAGGTACGAGTGCTCGGTGCCTCCGCACCCGGGGCACACCGGCCCGTCCGCCCAACGGAGCTTCGCGACGTATTCGGTCGCGACGTCCAGATCGGCGAAGTGGCGGGTGGCTTCGAGGAGGGTGCGGGGTAGGCGCTTGCTCACGTGGTGAGTCTACGACTCAGAACATGGTGAGTCAAGTATATCGTTGCCCTAGATCGACGCCCCGCCGGGCAACCGCAGCGAGCCCGTGAACCGCTCGTACACCGCGTCCACGGCCCGGGCATCGGACCCGCCGACGGCCACCGCGTACACCGTTGGCCCCACGGTTGCCATTCCGGTCTTGACATTGTCGGTCTCGTACGGTGCGGAGGCCGCGGCGACGGTTTCCTCGGTCGACCCGGCCGGGAAGGCCGCGACGATCATGGTGAAGTCGTCGCCCGCGAAGACGACGGCGGGCACCCCGATGCCGAGTTGTACTTCAGTCGGCGCCCCGGCGAAGTTGCCGCCGATACCCGTGATCGGCGAGACGTAGTCGACGCCCGTGCCGTCGACATACGTCGCGGCGGCTTCGGGGAGCGGCAACTGCTCCTGGAACCAGTACTGGTATCCGAACCACAGACCCGTCGCCACCACGGCCGTCAGCAGGAGCGGGAGGAGCGCCGAAAACGCAGATCCGCGTGCCGGTGCGGCGGCGGTCGTCGCCCACTGGCCACCGGCCGACGGCACTCGTTCCAGGACTGCCCCGAACTCCATCTGTGGCGGCGAGGGCACGTCCCAATATCGGACGAAGCGTCACCTCAACCTGAGACAATCCCTCACCGACGGTCGAATTCCACTCCGGCGGCCTCCCGGTCCCAGGTCGCGTCGGTGACCCCCTCGGCCCGCAGTTCGTACTTGAGGATCCGGCCGACCGGGTTCCGCGGCAGATCGTCGCGGAACTCGACGTAGCGCGGGATCGCAAAGTACGGGACCCGCTCGGCCACCCAGCGGCACAACTCCTCTTCGGTGAGTTCGACGCCGTCCCGGCGCACGCACGTGACCTTGACGTCGTCTTCGCCGAGTGGGCTCGGCACCGCGTGGACGGCAACGTCGCTCACGCCCGGATGCGCGAAGAGGGTCTTCTCCATCTCGAAGCTCGAGATGTTCTCGCCCCGGCGGCGCATCGCGTCTTTCTTGCGGTCGACGAAGAACATAAACCCGTCTTCGTCGATTCGGACGAGGTCGCCGGTGTGGAACCACAGGTTGCGCATCGCGTCGATCGTGTCCTGCGCATGGTTCCAGTACCCGGCGAACATCACGTTCGGACGTTGGGGCCGGCACACGAGTTCGCCAGGTTCACCGACGGGCACTTCGTTGTCTTCGTCGTCGAAGACACGCACGTCGAAGTCGTAGGTGTTCGCTTTGCCCGCGGCGCCCGGCTTGTTCGCTTCGCCCGCGTCGAGCATCGAGATGAGTGACGCTTCGGTCATGCCGAACGCGGCGCTGAAGGTGAGGCACCCGAACCGTTCCTGCCACGCGCGGTCGGTGTCGGGCGGCATCGGCACCGCCGCGCCCAGGCGCAACGAGTGCCCGGTTTGGTCGGGATGGTCTTCGGCGTTCGCGAGCAGGATCGCGATCGATCCGAGCATGGACACGATGGTTGCGCCGGTGCGCTTGACCTCGGGCCAGAACCGGCTCACCGAGAACCGGCGCGCGATGCTCGCCCGACCACCGACGAGCAGCGTGCCGACGACACACACCGAGATCGCGTTGAAGTGGAACAGCGGGAGCGGGGTGAGCACGACGTCGTCGGGTGTGCGCTGCCACGCCCGCACGATCTGGTCGGCCAGGCAGACGACGTAGTTGTGCGAAAGCATGCAGCCCTTCGACGGGCCGGTCGTGCCCGCCGTGTAGATGAAGCACGCGAGGTCGCTCGGCCGCACGACCACACCGTCGACGGGGGTGTCGTCACCGGCCTCCAGGAGGTCTTGCCACGTGGTCATCGGCACCGCGTCGATCACCGCGTCGGGCGGGTCGATCGTGACGCAGTACGCGAGTTCGGGCGTCGTATCGGGTCCGACGACCTCGACGGCACGCGCCGCGAAGTCGCCCTGCACGAGGAACACCTTGGCCGCCGAGTCGGCGAGTTGGTGGAGGAGGAACTCGCCTTTGTACGCGGTGTTGATCGGCACCTGCACCGCGCCCAGCTTGATCGCGGCAAAGAAACTCACGACCTGTTCGGCACGGTTCTCGATCAGTGTCGCGACGCGGTCGCCGTGGCCAACGCCCATCGCCGCGAGCGCGTGCGCGCACCGGTTCGACTCGCGGTCCATCTGGCGCGCGGTGTACTGCTCGCCCTCGAAGTCGAGGTAGGGGCCGTCGGGATCGTCGGCCAATCGTTGCGCGAACGCGGCAAGGATCGTGGTCTGCGGGCGGGGTTCCATCGGGACCGAGACTACTTACAGGTCGTCCGTGTACGTATCGGTGCCGGGCACCGTCGCGAGAAACGGGCTCGCGAATCCGGCGCCCGGCGGCAGGTCGAGTCGCTTCGACGCCGCGATCGGGTCACCGGTGGTGAACGCGAGGATGAGCATGTGCTCGCCCGGGTCGGCCTCGGACAGGACGACGCGCAACGGCGCGAGCACGACGGCCGCGTCGATGCCGGCGCTTCCGACGTTGTCGTGCGTCCAGGCGACGGCGTCGGTCGACGACGCGGTGGTCGCGATCGCGAGGACGCCTTCGTAGCCACGGTCGAGGGCGTAGACGGCCGGGCCGACCGTCGCGATGTGCGAGTACACGGCCGTGTGCACGTGGTCGCGGCCGGCGAAGAGCCGGTCCTGCTCCGTGATGGCCTTCATCTGTTGCCGGACCCACTCGTCCCACGCGGGCTGCCGGCCTTCGAGTATCCACGCGGTCGTGAGGTACGAACCGCGGTTTCGGTCGCCGAACAACGTGCCGCCGGCGCGCGCGGCTTTGCACGCTCGGTTCGCCACCCATCGTTTGCCCGCAAACGCGCCCGGCCCGCCGGTGACCGCCGCATAGAAGTGGTCGCCCTCGTACCACCGGTTGAACTCACGCGCCTGGCCCTCGTGCGGCTCGATGAGCGCGACGATCGCCGTGCCGATCGACACCTCATGCATCTTCATGCGGCTACGACCTCCGGCCCTCGAGCGCCCGTGCGGGTCGTCGTCAACCACCGGGCCTACGTTCTGCGCCTGTACGCGGCGTGAGCGCCTTCCAGTTGGGTTCGCGCTTCTCGGCAAACGCGCGCGGACCTTCTTCCTGGTCGGGGTGGCCCCACATCGAGACGAGTTCGGCCGCGCCGGCGCGACACGCGTCGGTGAGCCCGAGCTCGACTGCCTTCCACAGCGCCCGCTTCGTTGCCGCCATGGCCGCGGGTGAGTTCTTGGCGATCTTCTCGGCCAGAGCCTGCGCCTCGGCGCGCAGCTGGTCAGGCGGGTCGACGATCTGGCTGATCATCCCCAGCTCGTACGCGCGCTGTGCAGTCATGCGTTCATACCGTCCGACGAACGCCATGCGCATCACGGCTTCCACCGGCATGCGCTTCATGAGCCCGATCGCCTCGATCGCCACGACCTGACCGACCGAGGTGTGCGGGTCGAAGAACGTTGCGTCGCTGCTCGCGATCACAATGTCCGCGTCGGCGACCCAGTGGAAGGCGCCGCCCGCGCAGATGCCGTTCACCGCGGTGATGACCGGCTTCCACACCTCGTTGTGCCACGCCGTGAAGTGCAGGTCCCACCGTTCGACCGAATCGCGGTACCGCTCCATGCCCTGCCCGTCGCTCGCGAGTTCGGCGACGTCGACGCCCGTCTGGAACGCGCGTCCCTCGCCCGTGTGGACGATCACGCGCACCTCCGGGTCGGCGTCGAGCGCGCGCCACGCAAGTTCGAACTCGTCGCGCATCAGCGCGTTCATCGCGTTGAGCTGCTCGGGCCGGTTGTTGATCAACCAGCCGACCGGCCCGACCCGTTCGAGCTTCAGGGTTTCCAGCTCGGGATATTTCACCGTTTCGTCCCCTGTCTATGGGTCACTCGCGCTCCCGTCCTTGCAGGCTTCGGCCGGCGGGACTCCGCTGCGTTCCTTCCAGTGCGTTCCACAATGCCCGTTTGACGGTCGCGAGTTCTTCGGCCGGGTGTTGCGCAATCGTCTCCGCGAGCTTCTGCGCCGCGTCCCGCAACCTCTCCGGCGGTTCGACCTGTGAGCAGATGCCGAGTTCGTACGCGCGAGCCGCGCTCATGCGTTCGTGTACGCCCGTGAACGCGAGCCGCAGGACCGGCTCCATCGGCGACTTCTTGGCCAAGCCGATCGTCTCGTACACGGTTGCCTGCCCCACTGACACGTGGGGGTCGACGAGCGTCGCGGTCTGGCTCATGAGCACGATGTCGGCGTCGGCGACGAAGTGCAGCCCACCGCCCGCGCACACGCCGTTGACCGCCGCGATGACCGGCTTCCACACGTCGTTATCCCGGCTGGTGAACTTCAGCTCGAAGTGCTTCGTGCGGCGCGACTGCTCTCGGAGCGCGTCGCGATCCTGGGCGAGCTGCGCGACGTCGAGGCCCGTCTGGAACGCATTCCCCGCGCCCGTGTTCACGATGACGCGCACGGCGTCGTCGTCGCCGAGTTCGCGCCACGCGGCTTCGAGGTCGTCGAACATGCGGGCGTTCATCGCGTTCCCGGCGTCGGGTCGGTCGAACACCAGCCATCCGACCGGACCGTCGCGTTCGACGCGCACCGTTGCGTACGTCACGCTCATGCGGCTACGACCTCCGGCGCTCCATCACCCGCGCTCACGTGGAACGACCTCCCGCGCCTACGGATCTGCGCCTCAACTGCGCGGCACCTCGCGCCACGGCGCACCCTCGTACGCGTCCGGCTCTCGCGGCAGACCGAGCACGCGTTCGCCGAGGATGTTCTTGTTCACCTCGGTGGTCCCGCCCTCGATCGTGTTGGCGCGACTGCGCAACATGCCCTTCACCTCGGGCACGAGATCGGGGCCGTCCCACGCGAGCGCACCGGCACCGAGGAGCTCGACCGCGAGCAGTTGCATCCGCTGGTTGAGGCTTCCCTGGTGCACCTTGCCCAGCGAACTCAACGGCCCGCCCCGAACGCGCCGGTTCGTCCACGCGCGAATGCGCTCCTCGCAGTAGACCCCCATCAGCTCTTGGCGCAGCACCGGATCGACGCCGTGCGCGCGGGCCAGTTCGAGGACGTGCTCGACTCCGCGCCCGCCGATGCGGTCGACACCACCCGAGCCGGCACCCGACACCATCTGTCGCTCGCCGGACAACGTCGCGTTCGCGACCTTCCATCCTTCGCCGACATCGCCGACGCGCTGCGGGTCAGGGACTACCGCACGGTCGAGGAACACCTCGTTGAAGTCGATCTCGCCGGTGATGTGGCGCAGCGGGCGCACGTCGACCCCGGGCTGGTGGAGGTCGATGAGGAAGTACGTGATGCCTTGCCGCTTGGGGACGTCGGCATCGGTGCGCGCGAGCAGAACGCCGTAGTCGGCGATGTGCGCCCACGTCGTCCACACCTTCTGGCCGGTGACGAACCACGTGTCGCCCCAATGGTCCGGATCGCGTTCGGCGCGTGTCGCGAGCGACGCGAGGTCGGAGCCCGCGCCCGGTTCGCTGAACAGCTGGCACCACACTTCCTCGTTGCGCACGATCGGCGGGAGGAAGCGCAGCCGCTGTTCCTCGGTGCCGTGCGCGAACAGCGCGGGCGCACACAGGTTGAGCCCGAGCGGGTTCAGACGTCCGAGGTTGAACGGGCGCAGTTCGTTCTCGACGAGGCGCGCCATCGCGGGCGAGAAGTCGAGGCCGCCATATGCGACCGGCCACGTCGGCACGACGAGACCGGCCTTCGCGAATGCGGGGTACCACTCCTCGTATTCGCCGCGCGAACGCACGGCTCGGATCCCGTCGACGCCACCTGCACGGGCCGCGTCGCGCCATGCACGCGGGACGTTGTCCTCGACCCAGGCACGAACCGCGTCGACGACCTCGGCGTCGGAACTCGCCTGCGAAATGTTCACTTGCCCTCGAAGCGCGGTGGCCGCTTCTCCTTGAACGCGGTCATGCCCTCGCGGAAGTCGTCGGTACGCGACGACAACTCCAAGGCGAACGCCTCGTCGGCCAGATGCGCATCGAGGGAGGCGTTGGCTCCCCGGTGCAACAGCCATTTCGTCAGACCGAGCGCAACGGTCGGGCCCAACCCGAGCTTGACAATCACCTCATCGACCGTGTGGTCGAGGTCGGCGCCCGGCACAGCTTGGTGGATCGCTCCCCACTCGGCCGCTTCGCGGCCGTCGAGCGTGCGGCCGAGGAGCAACAGTTCGCGAGCGCGCGTTTCGCCGACCCGGCGCGGCAACAGCCACGTCGCGCCGCTGTCGGGCGTGAAGCCGCGTTCGGTGAACGGCTCCCAGAACCTCGCGTCGTCCGCCGCGATCGTGATGTCGGCCGCGAGCGCAAGTTGGAAACCGATACCGGCCGCCCACCCCCGCACCTTGGCCACGACGGGAACCTGCACG
Organism: Actinomycetota bacterium; assembly: GCA_034408875.1. Classification (GTDB taxonomy): domain Bacteria; phylum Actinomycetota; class Acidimicrobiia; order IMCC26256; family PALSA-610; genus JANNHK01. Next base: position 16,851 of record JAWXCJ010000134.1, on the reverse strand, counting down.
TTCAGTACCAGCGGGATGAGATGGTGCGCTTGCGTCGGCAACCGCCGCTGAATGCTGCCCGTACGCGGTTTCACAGTGCGGTCGGCGTTGCGGGCGACGATGTCGGCACCGCCGCAGAAGTGGTCGCCCGCACCTTCGAGGACGATCACGCGCACGGTGTCGTCGGTGGTCGCGGCCATGAAAGCGTCGACGAGGGCCTTCATCATCTCGTCGTCGATCGCGTTGCGTTTGTCGGGCCGGTCGAGCACGAGGCGCAACACGCCGTCGGCGTTGGTGATCTGGAGGGTCATCGGCGCGAGAACTCCTCCGAGATCGCGGTGAGCGCGCCCTGTAGGTCAGTCGCGCCACCGGGCGGGTCGGGTAGGCGCACGGCGCCGTGTCCGCGACTGGGCAGCAGGATCGTCGCTCGGCCGGGGGTGGTCTCTTCGTCGCGTTGATTCACCGCGCCGAGTTCGATGTCGACGGCGGGCCGATCACCCTCGCCCAAGTATTTTCGGGTGATCCGGCCCCGGAGCCACTGCGTGTCGCCGACGTAGTTGAACTTGCGGAACTCGCACTCGAGCTTCCACAACCACGCGTCGTCGCCCATCCAGTCGGTGCACAAGTGGATCAGCCATGTCTCGCGCATGCGGCCGTAGTCGTACGTGGTCGGGTTGCCCGCCTTACGCGCGAACTCCGGGTCCCAGTGCACGCGTTGCATCACGTCGGGAATGTTCAGCGGGTCTCGGTGGAAGAAGCGCGGGATGCGAGTGCGGTTCTGGTACCCGAGGCGCAACGGCTTGACGCCATAGACCCCCATGCCCATGCCCGCGTGCCAGCAGATCATGTCGGTGACGGTCAACGGGCCCTTCACCATCGGCCCGACCTCGTCGCCCTCGGCCACGTCTTCCCAGAAGCGCGGTTCGCTCCCCCGTGGCCTCTCTGCCGCGTACTGCGCCTCGATCGCGTCGATCTGCTCGTCGGTGTACGGCGCGATCTCGGTCGCGTCGTACTTCTTGCGCTCCCGCGCTTCACCGCGTTCGGCGCGCACCATGAGCCGGTACTGCCCCGAGAGGATCGACCCGGAGTCGTCGCGGAACACCTGCGCGGTCCACTCGTGAATGGCGCGCCCGGCGAACTCGCTCGGCTTGTCGAGCGCGGCGACCAGGGCGTTGCGCCGATGGGTGCGCCGCAGCGGCAGGAGCGGCGCCCACCACTCGCGGGCGCCGGCCGCGTAGAACGCGTGCACGCCCCGGAGCGGGTCGCCCTTCATGAGATCGCGGTGCTCGGGCGCGACCTCGGGCACCTCGTCCTCACCGATCAGCGTGTCGCCGCCGACCAGCGCGGGCGGCGCGATCGGGCTGTTCCACCGCGTCGTCGGTCCGTACTCCGGGTCGCACCACAGCGGGTTGTCGTCTCCGTAGGCCACGGCAACGTTGCGGAACGTGTCGGTCGTCGGCAGGGCGTAGTACGGCGGCATCGGATGCGGTTCGGGAACGCCGATCCGAGCCCGGAGCCGGGCCACTCCTTCATCAGTGATCTTCGCGTCGGTGATGTGGCCCGCGTCCGGCATCGCGGAATACTTTACGCACTATCGAAAACCCCGCGCTTACCCAGATCGACCTGCTCGACGGGCAGTTCTATGTCACCGACCCGTACGCCACGTACGCGTGGATGCGGGAACACGCGCCCTGCTACTGGGACCCCGTCAACGAATCGTGGGGCGTGGAGATCGTCGAGAAACTGGCGGCACCGCTGCCGACCCGCACGATCCTCGACCTGATCGCGCGGACCGACCAGTGGGAGCTGCTCAAGAACGGCGCCGACATGACGGTCGCGGTCGAGGAGTTCATCCGCTACGTCACGCCGATCCACAACATGTGCCGCGTCGCCGCGGTCGACACGGTCCCCGGCACCGACCCGGTGGAGATGCCCAACGCCTTCGTCTACGGCCTGCGCTCCACCCACGTCGCCTTCAACTTCGCCTAAATCCATCGTGCGTCGCTAGGGGGTAACTATTACCCCCTAGCGACGCACGACGTTGCGGTGGCTTTCCACGCGCGGAGGCGGGCGCGGCCGATGAGCATGAGCCCGGCCGCGCCGGCTGCGAACGCCGACGCCATGAGCCAGGCGACCCCGTACGACCACGTCGACGCGAAGAAGCCGAACCCGAGTGGGCCTGCGACCGCGCCGACGTAGGTGCCGGTCTGGGTGATGCCCGTTGCCGCCGCGGGTGAGCCGGGGTTGGCGCGCACGATCGCGAGGTTGAACAGTCCCGGCCACGCCCAACCCGTCGCGAACGCGAGCGGCGTCACGATCAGATACACCGCGACGGAACCGGTCGCGAGGACTGCGAAGCACACCGATCCGAGCGCGAGCATCATCACGACGACGCGGAGGTGGCCGCCGTCGCGTTTGTCGGCGCGCACGCCCGCGGCCAGCCGCACGGTGACGCCCGCGAGGCTCCCGGCCGTCAACAACAGGCCCGCGCCGCCCTCCTTCATTCCGGCGTCGACTGCGGCACTGACGAGGAAGGAACCCAGGCAACCGGCGGCCGACGCGCCGAGCCCGATACTCGCGGCGAGGATCGCCATGACGGCTATGGGGACATCGCCCGATCGGTCGCCTTTCGTGCGTTTGGGTGCCGCGCCGCCGTCATCGAGATGCGGGAGCGCGGCCACGCTCACGACGCCGAACACCGCGGCGGCCACGAACCCCCACTCCCAGCCGACGGTCAGCGCGATTGCCGGCACGACCAGCCCGGCGAGCAACGACGCAACCGGTATCGCCGACTGTTTGACCGCGAACCCCACACCGAGTCGGTGCGCCGGCAACGCGCGTGCGATCGCGAGGTTCGCGGCCGGTTGGCACAGTGAGTTGGCCGCGCCGCCGAATACGAGCAGTACGCACAGGACCAGGAGCGAGCGGGCGAACACCGCGACCGCGAGTACGTCGAGCGCGACGCATAGCCCGGCCACACGCAACGCACGGGTCGCGCCCATGCGCTCCGCGAGCCGGCCGAACGGCGCGGAGAACACGGCTCCGCCGCCGAAGAACGCGGCGACCGCGAACCCGACGCCCGCCTCGCCGAAGTCGAGGTCGCGCCGGATCTGCACCGCCATTGCCGCGGTCAGGAACGCGGGGAAGACACACGCAGTCGTGACCGCCGAGGTGCTGACGAGGGCGCGAACCCACGGCCGGTCGCCGTGGGCCGGCTGGTTCACACCGTCCAGCCGTAGTTCTCGTCAGGCCAGTAGACGACGCCGTCGCCCTTGAGGTCCTCCATCTCGGATTCGCCGTAACCCAGCCAGTCGAGAATCTCGCGGGTGTGTTCGCCGACGAGCGGCGCCGGCCCGCGGATGTGCCCGGGCGTTTCCGAGAACTGGATCAGGTTCCCGAACTGGCGCATGACGCCCATGATCGGGTGTTCGTACTCGGCAACGAGTCCGAGCCGGACGTTGTCGGCGTCGAAGAGCACCGCTTCGCCGGCGTTCATGTCGCGCGGCACTTCGTTGGGAACACCGAACGAGTCGAGCACCCTCGACGTGACGATCGATGTCTTCGCGGCGAGCGCCGGCGCGAGCAGCGACTCGAGTTGTTGACGATGTTCGGCGCGTGCGGCCCGGGTCGCGAACCGCGCGTCGTCGGCGAGTTCGGTGAGACCCAACGCCGCGCACAGCCCCGTCCAGTGGCGCTCCTCGACCGCCGCGATCTGGATCCAGCCGTCTTGGGTTCGGTACAGGCGGTAGAGCGCATCGATGCCGCACTGGTCGCCGTCGAGCTTCGGCCGCGCGACCGGCGTGCCGTCGGCGAGCATCGCGTCCGAAGCCAGCATCACCGCGCCGTCGAGCAGCGACGTCCACAACTCCTGGCCTTCACCCGTTCTCCGTTGGTGGTACAGCGCCGAGAGGCAACCGACCACCGACAACATCGCGTTGGCGGTGTCGGTCATGCCGAAGCGGAGGTAGAGCGGTTTGTTGCCCGCTTCGACAGGGCCTGCTTCGTATTCGAGACCGGCCGCGGCTTGGAACAACGGGTCGAGGCCACCGAAGTGCGACTGCGGGCCAACGCGACCGTACGCGTACGTGTTGCAGTAGACGACGTCGGCGTTGACCGCCTTGCAGGCGTCGTAACCGATGCCGAGCCGGTTGGCGACGCCCTTGGTCATGTTGTGGTGGACGATGTCGGCCTTCGCCACGAGCTTCAGCGCGATTTCCTTGCCGAGTTCGTGTTTCAGGTTGAGGCCGATGTCGCGCTTGCCGCGCGAGCAACCCATGAACGGTTGGTTGACCATGCGCATGCCGTCGCCGGTGACCGGCTCGACCTTGATGACGTCGGCGCCGAGGTCGCCCATGATCATCGGCGCGAACGGCCCCGCGAGGTACTGGCCGAAGTCGATGAGCACGACACCTTCGAGCGCCTTCATCGTGCTGCTCCTGCGAACTTCGCGATCTGGTCGGCCGAGTAGCCGAGTGCGCCGAAGATCTCGGCGTTGTGCTGCCCGGCTTTGGGTCTCGGGCCTTTGATGCCGGTTGTGCTGGTGCCGAAGTGCAACGGCACACCCACCTGGGTCGTCGTCCCGAACTCGGGGTCTTCGACGGTCGCGATCATGTCGTTCGCGACGAGCTGCGGGTGCGGGCGCCCCGTCGAACCGAGGTTCTCCTCCATCGAGATGATGGCCTCCACCGCGTGGTTGTTCTCGCGGAACTCCTCGATCAACTCTTCGCGCGGACGTTGCTTGTACCCGGCGCGACGTTTCGGGAGGAGTGCCGCGCGTTCCTCGGCGCTCAACAGCGGGAAGCGCGAGGGATCGGTCGCCTCGGGCACGCCGACGAGTTCGTCTTGGCTCTTGATCGGCGTGAGCCCACTCATGATCGACGTGTGCACCCACTCGTCGCCGGCGACTTCGTAGATCATCTCTTGGTGCACCCCGGGCGGGTACGCCTTGACCATCGTGCCGTAGAAGTCGGGCCGGGAGTGCTCGACATACGTCCAGATCTGTGTCGTGAACAGCTGCGCACCTTGGAACAACGACGTGCGCACGTGCTGGCCGCGTCCGGTCTCTTCACGCGCGACAAGCGCGGCGAGGATGCCGGTCGGCACGAGAAACATCGCGGCCATACTCGGCAGCGGCACATGCAAGAAGGTCGGACCCATGCGCCAGCCCGGCTGCTCCCACTGCTGACCACTGCTCGCCTGCACCAGCGCGTCGTAGCCCGGGCGTTGCGCCAGACGATGACCGTCGGGATACGCCGGGCACGACGCGTACACCAGCCGCTCGTTGCGCGCGTGCACCGCGTCGAAACCGATCCCCAAACGGTCGGTGACGCCGGGCCGGAAGGTTTCGACGAGCACATCGGCGTCGTCGGCGAGCTTCAGGAATGCATCGAGCCCGTCGGGGTGCTTCAGGTCGACGGTGACAGAGCGGCGCGACCGGTTCCACACGGCGAAACCGCTGTAGTCACGAAACGGGTCGCCACCAGGGGGTTCGACCTTGATGACATCGGCTCCCTGCTCCGCGAGGAGCAGCACGCCGAGCGATCCGGCTATCCCCCAGGAGAGGTCGAGAACCCGCAATCCGTCCAGTGTGCCGGCCATCGCCGGATCTTAGGCAGCAACCTGACACGACCGTCAGTACCCAACGACACCCGAACGCTGCTTCTGGACGCGCGTATCTGTTGCTGACAACAGATACGCGCGTCCAGAAGCGGGGGTCAACTCATTTCGTCGAGGGGGCGCCGGTCGGACTCCTCCGGTTGGCGGCCGATCCGCATTGGCGAGAGAGGCGCTTCGACCATGAGCGTGCGCTTCCAGTCGGCGCCGAGCGCGGTGAGTGCAGCCCGCCAGAGCCGGAGCTGGTCGTCGGTCTGGTGCTGTTCGAACTCGGCCCACGTCGCCCAGTCGGGAATCGCCCAGATCACGATGCACTCGGAGTCGTTCACCATCGCGACCTTGAACGCACCGATGAGATCGAGCCCGAGGCCTTCGACCGCGTGCTCACCTTCGTCCTTCAACGCGGCGAGGAAGTCGTCGGCCGCGCCCGGGCGCACGTTCACCAATTCGTGCGCGTACAGCTCGCCGCGGCATTCGTCGTGCACGAGATCGTCGATCGGACGCGTCCACTCGGCCGGAATCAGAATTCGGTCGATGCCACCCCGCCGGAACTTTGCGGCTTGCGCCCACCACTCCGCCAACGACGGGTCCTGCATCGCCGAACCCGCGAACTCGTGCTCGAAGTTCTTGACGAGGCCGTCCCACCCGTCGAGTTCCCACATATTCACGACCTCGGGCCAGCGTCCCGTCGAACCGACCGTGCCCCACACGCCGTAACACCGCTGGTTGCGCTCGCGCAACGCGACCGGAACCCAGTTCGCGGTCATGTGGTGCATGTACTTGGCCCGATTCGGACCGAGAATGTCGATGAACTCGTGGATATAGATCTTGTCGTTCACTGTCTCTCTTTGTCGCTGTTCACTGCTCGGCGGTCATGCGCCGCGCCTCACACGCTCGGCTAGTCGCGATTTGAAGGCCACTCCGGCCGGTAGTAGCCGTGGAAGACCAGTTCGCCGCCGCGTAGCTCGCGGATGGTGAGGAAGTCGCCCTTGTAGCCCTTGTGGTCGCCCGGGCCGAACTGGATGTAGCACGACGGCCCGCCGTTGGTCGCGGGCATCCACCGGATGCGGTCGAGGCCGTCGCGCACCTCGCGCGGGATCGGGATCTTCGCGTTGGCGATGCCGTGGATCGCGGCGCGTGCCGTGTCGTATGCGAGCGCGACGACCACATTGCGCGTCTCGCGCCCGAACCGCTTCGAGAACCGCTGGATCATCGCCTCGTAGTTGGGGTTGGTGCCGTCTTCGCCGAGTTGGTCGACGCCGTGCCAGCCTTCGAGCCCCTCGGCCCAAGCGTTCGAGTTCGAATAGAACATGAACGCGGTGCCCATCACGCGGGGCGGGTCCCAGTCGAGCGCCTTGAACGCGTCGGCGAAGTGGAAGGTCGCGTACCCGTACCCGCCGTAGTAGATGCCCTCGGTGCCCATCTCGCGCATCTCGGCGAGATGTTCCTTCATGTTGCGCGGGTTGGGTTCCAGCTTCACTTCACGCGTGATCGTCAGGCCCAACCGAATCGCCTCGTCTCGGAAGAAGTCGGCGTAGTCACGCCCCGACGAACCCACCTCCCAGAACATACCGACCTTCTTCAGGCCCTTCTGGTACAGCCAGTTCGCACACATCACACCTTCGGTCGGGATGTCGCCGTTCGCGACCGTGTAGCAATGGTCACTCGCGAACCGGTGCGCGCCCGTCCAACCGATCACGGGCACGCCGACCTCCTCGACAACCGGCTGCAGCGTCAAGCAGTTGTCCGAGATCATCGGCCCGAGAATGACGACGCATCCCTGCTCGACGAGCCAGTGGTAGCCCGCGATGAGCTTGCGGTAGTTCTCGCGCGGCAACCCGCGCGCGTCGCACGTGATGATCGCCACCGGGCTGCGGCCCCACACGCCTTCGTTCAGCGCGTCTTCGAGCGCGAGGATCGTCGGGTCGATCCAGTCGGCGAGCAGCTGCCCGAGATCCATGTCGACGAGAATGCCGATCTTCACCGGTTCGAACGGGTCGCCCTGCGTCTGGATGCCACGCGTCGGCGGGTACACGACGATCTCGGCGACCGCCTTCTCCCCCGCCGCGCCCCCGCCCTCGTACCACGACGTGCCGTCGCCCCGCGCGCCTTCGAGGTACGAGCTGGTCCCGAACGGCACGCTGCACACCGCACGGTCTTCTTGGGCCATGCCGTGGTCGACGGGCGCCGGGAACATGCGCTCGGCGTAGACCGCCGGTTCCGGTTTCTGAGTCATGTTCGGAAACGTTAGCTCCCGCCGGTGTGGACGATCTCGACCGCTCTCGGCCATGTGGGCGTAACCCGGCATGCTCAACGACCGGCGGCAACGTCGGCGAAGTCGAGATGCAGATCTAGGTTCCGAGTTCGTGAATGACCGCGCCAAACGCGTCCGCGATGACCCGGTGGCCGGCAGCATTTGGCTGGTAGTCGTGCTCGTCATCGACAGGTTCGAGGGTCTCGTTCGCCAAGGAAACCAACGTCGCGCCCGCCTCGCTTACGGCGGCGGCGATCTCGTCGTTGTACGCGCGGCGGGCCGCGTCGCCGTAGGCCGGGAGCGCGGGCAAGTCAGCGACCAGCACGCGGCCACCCGCGGCCGCGTCGAGCGCCGCAAGTAATTCGCGAAGCTGCGAACCGAACACCTCCGGCGGTGTCTCCCGGTTCAGGTCGTACGACCCGAGCATCACCAGAACCCAGTCGGGCTCGACTTCGCGCGCGAGCGGCAACTGGAACGCGAGCGCATCGGAAACCGTTGCGGGACCGCTCGCACCGCTCACGAGCGTCGCCGGCCGCGTCAACGACTCGGCGAACACCAGCCGGGGCCATGCCTCGCGCAACGGGTCGCGCAGCTCGCTACCTTCCGAGGATCCCGAACCGATCACCAGGACCGTTTCCGGATCGGGCACGGCGGCCTCCGGCGGGCCCGGGTCGTCGCGGCCCGACGAACAACCCGCGACAAGGAAGGCGGCGACAACCACGAGCAGGGTTGCCCGGCTCATCGGTCGCCCATCGCCTGGCGCGCCGGAAGCCGGGCGGCGCGCTGCGCGGGCACCGTTCCGGCAACCAGCGCGAGCACCGTCGAACCGACGACGACGGCGACGACGAGGAGCAGCGGCAGCCCGAGCTGCACCGTTTCCAGACGCTGGCTGCGGAGGTATCCGTTGACGACGCCGGCGAGTAGCTGCGCGGCGCCATACCCGACGACGGTCCCGACGATGCCGCCGAGAAACCCCAACGTCCCGGCTTCGACGAGAAAAATCCGGCGGACGTCGCGATTCGACGCGCCGAGTGCCTTCAGCACACCGATCTCGCGGCGCCGCTCACGCACGGCCGCGAGCATCGCGTTCGTGATGCCCAGCGCCGCGATCGCCAGCGCGATGACACCGATCCCTGCGAGGACGATCTCGACGACACGCAGGTAGCGCTGCACCGACTCGATGAGTGTTTCGGGCGCGCTGGTCGAGTATCCGACGTCGGTGATCGCCTGTCGCACCGCGGGTACGCGATCGAGACCGTGAGCGACAACGAACAGGCCGGTGTACGGGGATTCGGGGATGTCGAAGCGCTCGGTCTCGACGCCCGCGGTCGACCAGCGGCGCGCGGCCTGGGCCTCGCCCAACGGCACGAGAACCTGACCCGATCCCAGTTCTTGCGCGACAACTCCCACCACGAGGAGGCGCACCCAGCGGCCCCGAACGTAGACGTCGTCTCCGTCGACGAACCCGCGCGGTGCCCCCACGACGATCTCGGTGCCGACAACCTCGTCGGCCTGACCCTTGTCGATGCCCAAGCGCCGCAGATAACCCGAACTGACGGCCGCTTCGGGCGCGCCGGCAAGCGGCAATCGGCCGGCGATGATCGCGATCGGCAGGTCGTCGGCCTGAGCGATGTCGACGCCTACGACCGTGTCGAAATAGGGCTCGAACGTGCCGGCACGCGTGAGATCGCGGCGGCGCGGATCCGCACCCGGGAGCGGGTCCGGCGGCGGGACGACGATGGCCGGATTCGCGACGATCGGCACGACGGCATCGACGTTGGGAAGCGCGGCGATTTCGCGCAACGCATTGTCGTCGATCGGGCGCGGATCACCACGCGGCGGGTTGTCGCTGTCGAGCGCACCGGGGTCGGGCTCGGCCGGCGCAACCTGAATACCGGCGAGCGGACCCCCGTCGCTCACCTGGTCGAGCACGCGGCGTTGGGCGGCGGTGCTCGCGATCAGTAGCGACGACAACAGTGCGGCCGCCAGGCCCACGGCCAACACCGTCAACACGGCGCGACCGAGCTTGCGTCCGACGCTGCGTGCCGCCAACGCGATCGCGTCACGCCACGTCACGGGCTCATACCTCTCACGCCGCGATCCGCCCGTCGGCAAGAAGTAGTACCCGGTCGGCGCGCGCGGCAACGACCGGATCGTGAGTCACGATCACGAGCGTGCAGCCGTGATCGCGCGGAAGCCCGGTGAGCAGGTCGAGGATTGCTCCCGTCGAACCGGCATCGAGGTTGCCGGTCGGCTCGTCGGCCAGGATGAGCTCCGGCGAGTTTGCCAGCGCTCGCGCGATCGCAACACGCTGGTTCTCACCACCACTGAGTGCGTGCGGACGATGGTCGAACCGGTGCGCGAGCCCCACCGCCGCCAGCAGCTCCTTGGCCCGATCGCGCCGGCCGCGCCGGACTCGGCCAAGCGTCAACGCGAGTTCGACGTTCTCGAGCGCCGTGAGTTGACCGAGCAGCGCGAAATCCTGGAACACGAATCCCACGGTCTCGCGCCGATACGCGGCCAGTTGATCGCTTGACAGCAACCGGAGGTCGCGCCCCACAACCGTCACAGAACCGGACTGTGGCGGTTCGAGCCCGCCGAGGACGCAGAGAAGCGTCGACTTCCCTGCGCCCGACGGGCCCATAACCGCCACGATCTGACCCGCGAGGACAGTGCACGTCACGCGGTCGAGGACCGTGATGCGGCCCGCGGAGGTTTCGTACGCGTGACCGAGGTCGTGCACTGTGATCGCGGGTTCGAGCCCAGTCATCGGTTACCGAAGCTACTCATGGCCGGCCTGACACCGGCTGCGGGTCCACACCTGCGGCCACGAGCAACTCCCCTACCGTCACGCCGCGCTCGCCCTTGGCGTCGAGCTCGGCGAGCAACCGGTCGAGTTCCGCGATGTCGAACGACCGGTCGCGGCGGCCGTCGTGCGCCAAGACGATCGAGCCCGGCGCGAGTGCCGCCAGCAAGGAATCGGAGAGTTCGTTCACATTTGCCCACCAACCGACCGTCCTGAGTCCGGCGGCGCACACGACTTCGGCGGCGACGACGTCTTGCACACCGTGCGGTGGGCGAAACAACGGAACCGGCTCGGTACCCGACGCCCGCACCGCGGCCGCAGTCCGTTCGAGGTCGTCACGGATCTCGGCCGGGTCGCGGCCGGCGACGTCGGTGTGCTCGTCGGTGTGGAGCCCGATCTCGTGCCCGCCGCGCGTGATCTCGTCCAGCAACTCCGGATGATCGCGCGCCGCCGAACCGACGACGAAGAACGTCGCGTGCGCGCCGTGACGGGCCAGGACGTCGAGGATCCGTGGCGTCCACTCGGGGTCGGGCCCGTCGTCGACACCAATCGCGACGATCGGCGCGTCGACGACGGCGCCGACGACGGCGTCCGGTCGGTTCGGCGAATAGGCCAGGTTGGGCCCGTCGACCGTTCGGCGGGCGGCGGTGCACGGTTGGTCGTCGGCGATCGCCAACAGTCGCCCGTCGGTCACGCCCACTATCAGCGCGCCATCCGCGGTAAGCGCCGGATACGAATCGACAGTCGCACCGACGTCGATGTCGAAGAGCTCGTCGCCGTCCGGAGCGAAGCCGTACACGTGGCCGTGACGCGTACCGAAGTACACGCGGTGGGCGGCGTCCACGACGGGCGCAGTCCATACCCCAATCGAACGCGCCGTGCGGGTCCGATCACCGAGCCCCTGGTACCGCGCCAACTTCTCACCGGTTTCGCCGTCGATCACGTCGACACCGGAGCGATGGTCGCCCGCGACGACATAGTCGGTGTCGGTGACGGCCGGCGACGAGAACGACATCGCGACCCGCTCGTATCGCCACTGTTCATCGCCATCCGCGTCCACGCCATAGGTGTACGGGTCGTTGCTGGCGACGACGACGACCCCGGCCGGTGTGACCGCGGGCGACACCTCGATGAGATCGCCGGTCGTGAACCGCCAGGACACCGCGCCGGTCTCGGCCACGAGGGCCACCAGGTCGGCGCCGGCCGTCGCGTACACGTACGGGCCCGCGGCGGCGGGGCTGCCGTACGCATCCCCTCCGAGCGCGACTGCCCACCGTTGCGTCGGCGACGCGCGATGCGACCCGCCCGCGAAGTCGAACCGGCGGACCACGCCGCTCATATCGGCGACGACAACCGACCCATCGGCGAGCACGACCGGCGAGAGCACGAACGCGTCGAGCCTCTGAGTCCACAACAGCGCTCCTTTCATGTCGAGCGCGTACAACGTGGCGCCGGGTCCGGGCCACAACACGACGCCGTCGTCCGTCAAGGCAGGCGTCGTCGAGAGGTCGCTGCCGTAGGGTTCACCGCCGTCGTACGTCCAACGATCGGCGCCCGTGTCGGGATCGAGGGCGTGCAGCACGCCGGCGTTGGACGCGGCGAAGATCGTGCCGTCGGCGGCGACGGCGGGCCCCGGGGTCACATTGCCTTCGAGTTGCCGTTCCCAACGGATCCGCCCCGTGAGCGGACCCAGCGCGGGCGACGAGCCGGAGTGGCGGGCGTCATGACCGGCCATCGGCCACGGCGCCGTCGCCGCGGTGCCCGCCGGAACCGGCACGATGCGATCGATTCCCGAGGTCTCGGGCAGCACCCGTTCGCGTGGCTGCGGCGGCCCGGACGCGCACGCAGTCGCGACCACGACGAGCGCGCCGACAACAGCGCGCAGGTACATCACGCGTTCCCCGCGTCCTCGTTGGATCGACGCCTCGTCACGCGCACGGTGGCCCAGACCGCGGTGCCGAGCCACACCACGGCGAGAACTGTGCCCAGCGCCGTCGAGTAGTCGAGCGGTTGCACCGACGCGTTATCGGGCACACGGGCGCGCCCGTACCCTCGCAGCGACGGCCAGCCGACGACGACCGCGATCGCACTGATCAACACGGCGGCCCGAGCGGGCGAACGCCACGGCTCGGGAACGACGCGCGTGAGCAGCCAACCGACAATGCACACCACAGGCGCGATCACCAGGTCGTGCACGAGGTCGGCACCGACGACGTACACGAACAGCGAGCCGGGATGCGTCGCCCGAGCATCGTCGAGCACTCCCCAGATGCCGTACGCCATGACCGCGCCGCCGATGACGAGCGCGATCCGGAAACGGGCGCCGTGGTCGGAGTTCACTCGACCACCAAGCCCGTCACCCATTTCGTTTGGAGGACACCGGGACGGTTCGGGCCGATCAAACGCAGTGGATAGCCGTGGTCGATGTGCAACGGCTCACCGTTCACCTCCAACGCCAACAGCGTGTCGCCATCGCGCGTCTCATCGGGTTGCAGAACAGAACTGCGAAACGCTCCGCTCTCTTGTAGCGACACGATGCGCACCGATGCACCCTCCGCGGCGCCCGCCATCGCGAGGAGATCGCGCACGCGCACGCCACGCCAGTTCGCCGACGCGCTCCAACCCTGCACACACGCGATCGGCAGCCGAGCTTGGTGCAGATCCATGCCGGTCAGTTCGGCCCGCGAGAACGACAGTTCACGCGCCACGCGGCCGGTCACGGTGAGCCGGTACGTCGCGCCGCCGTCCTCAACCGTGACCCGCGCCGCGCGTGCGGTGCGGTTGACCGGGAAACCCTGGGGACCGACGTCGGGTCGGCGCGGCGCCAACAGCGCGAGCTTGCGCAGCGGTCCGACCGTCTGACCGACGGTCGCGACTGTCACGACCGACACGGCCGCAGCGACCGTGCCGAGGAACGCGCGTCGATCCCCGGACCCGGCGTCCGGCGGCACGCGCCGCGCAACATGCGACCGCGTCACCGTCCACTTCGCGCCGACGTGCACGATCAGCGCGCCGATCGTGATCCATGCCGCCCAGTAGTGCGCCTCCTTGAACCCGAAGGGCCACGGATACCACAAGTTCACGTTCGCCAGACCGCTGAACGCGAGGAACAAACCACCACCGATGAGCGGCAACAACGCCAGCCGCTCGACCGCGACCGCAGCCGACTTGAATGGCGGCCACGCGAACAGCTTCGGGTACACGACCCACAACTTCGCGAGCAGGATCGGGATCATTGCGATCCCCGTCGCGATGTGAAGACCCTGCGTCACCCGGTACAGGCCCGCCGGGCGCGGCGGGCGCGAGAACCAGCTCGGTGGGGTCTGCACGAGGTGTGACCACAGCCCGGTGACGAAGCAGATCGTGAACGTGATACCGAGGCCCATCCCCAGCAGCGCCGCGGTACGTTCGTCGTGCAGCTTGCTCGTGAATCGTCGTTCTACCGCGTGCGCGGTCTTCTCGATCACGTCGATAGCTGCGCGAACCATCGTCGATCATCGTTCCAAACGTCGGCTACGTCGAAGCCCGCCCCGCGCGCAATCGCCTCGATGTCATCAACCGCAACCGTCGCGAGCGAAAACCACGGCCCCGGAACGGCGTCGATCTCGAGCCGGGCCGAGGTCGACGGGCGCCGCACGCCCGGCGCGGCCGCCTCGGCGAGTACGCACGCGACGGGGGCAAGCACGCGCCGGACCCGAGCCAACAACTCCACCGGATCGCCACCGATGCCGAGGTTCCCATCGAGCAGCAACGCGGTCCGCCACCGGCCGGCGCCGGGTATCCGGCCGAAGATCGACCGTTCGAGAGTGAGCACGCCGCGCCGGTGGGCGACCGCGAGCGCGGCGCGGGAGATGTCGATGCCGAGCACGACCCCGCCCCGGCGCGCGAGTGCGGCGCCGTGCCGTCCGGGTCCGCAGCCGATGTCGAGCACGGGCGCGTCTGCTCTCTCCAACACGCGATCGTCGACGTCGTCGGCGTCGATGATCCATTCGGGTGCGTCGCGCACGGTTCCGTCCGAGTCACGCAGGCGCGCGCTCATCGCACCCGCTCCGGCGACTCGACCGCGCCCACGGAACGGACCGCGTCCGCGAAGCGAGAATCTGGAATCATCGCGGCGACGGCGCGAGCGTCGGCGAACGTGTCGACATCGACCAGCAGGTCGAGCACACACGTTCGCAACGCGAGGAACCGCATGCGGCGAAGCTGGAACGACACCGTTTGATTCGTGCTCATGGGTACGTCGCGGAACACCTCCGGCTGGGGCACGCGCAAACCGATTCCCCACCACCCACCGTCTTCAGCCGGTCCGAGCACCGCGTCGACATCGGTGCGAAACAAGACGTCCAAGGCCGTGGCGATGTGTCCGGGCGTGAGCTGCGGCGTGTCCATTCCGACGAGGAATGCGGGACCATCAACGCCTTCGAATGCCGCCGCGAGGCGTCGATCGAGCGAACCGGCGCACTGCGGAATCACATCGAATCCGTCGGGCAACCACGGCCCCGGCTCCCCATCGAGCACGACGACGCGCCGCTCGGCAGCGACCTGCCCGACGGCGGCGAGGGTGTCCTCGATTGCGGCGCGGGCGATCGACGCGGCCTGTTCCGGCGTGCACGGCGGGCACAACCGCGTCTTGACGCGACCCGCGACCGGCGCCTTCGCGATGACGAGGAGTGTCGCACCCGTCACGCGCGGAGCACCGAGGCCATGTCGTGAATCGCCCTCGCGGTACCGCGTACCGTTCCGGTCACTTTCGACTTGCCGATCCGCGGCGAGTAGTCGACTTCGACCTGGTCGATACGCCAACCGGCATCGGCCGCGCGCAGCACCATTTCGAGCGGCCATCCGAAGCGGCGGTCGCGCAGTTGCAGCGCGAGGAGGTCGGCCCGGCGGGCGGCACGCATCGGCCCAAGGTCACCGAGGGCCACTCCGGTCCGGCGGCGCACGATCAAGCCCAACGCCCGGTTGGCGGTCCGTGCGTGCCACGGCCACGCGCCGGCGGCCGCGCGCCGGGTCCCGATGACGAGATCGAATGCACCGGCTGCGACCGGCTCGGCGACCATCGGGAGCTGCGCGGCGTCGAGCGACGCGTCGCAGTCCATAAAGCACACGATCTCGGATTCGGCTGCTCGGAGCCCTGCGAAGCACGCCGCGCCGAAGCCTCGGACAAGCTCTTCGACGACAACCGCTCCGCAGTCGCGCGCGACATCAGCCGACCCGTCGGTCGACCCGTTGTCGACGACGACCGCGCGGTACCCGGAAGGCAGCCGGTCGAGCACGACCGGGATCGCGGCCGCTTCGTCGAGGACAGGAAGGATCACGTCGGTCACCGCTCTCAACCTACGGAACCCGGCGCCCGAACGAGGGGCGGTTCTGCTTACGATTCACGAAATTCTCCCGGCCGGACGCCGGCGGCGCGCGACCGGCCCGTACGCTGCGCTACGTGACAGTCAGGCTCGACTCGGCGCCAACGACCCGCCGCTCGCTGACGGCCGGGATCGTTCTCGGGGCCTCGGCACTGCTCCTGGTCGTCACCAACGCGTGGGGCGAACGGCTTCGCGACTCGTACGACCTCAAACTGCGTTATCCACCTTTGTACGCACGGCCGGAACTCCATTTCGGCGTCGCAACAATCGCGGCGTTCCTCGTCGGCGCCGCGCTCGTGGCCACGCTGCCGAAGATTGCGGAGCGTGCGAAGTGGAACGTCGCACTTGCAGTCGCCGGGCTCGGCTCGATCCTGTGGACGGTCGCACTCAATGCAACGCGCGGCCTCTCGATGCTGTGGTCGCCGCTCGAAACCCGTCACGACTCGCTGAACGACGTCGCCGCCGCTCACGATCCGTTCGCGTTCCTCCGCGACTTCAATGCGAACTTCGACTCGTTCACGACGCACACGCGTGGTCACCCGCCCGGCTTCGTGTTCGTGCTTTCGATGCTCGATCGCATCGGGCTCGGCGGAGCCCGCCCGGCAACGTTCGTCTGCATCGTGGTCGCAGGCGTCGGCGTCGCATCCGTCATGGTTGCCGTGAAAGACGTCGCAGGCGAAGCCACAGCCCGCGCCACGCTCCCGTTCCTCGTGCTCGCACCGGCGGCGCTGACGATCGGTACGAGCGCCGATGCGTTCTTCGCCGGGATCGGCGCCGTCGCCGTGGCGTGCATCGTACGCGCCGTGACCCGGACCCGGACCCGGACCCGGACCCGG
>JAWXCJ010000133.1:0-10629 GCA_034408875.1 Actinomycetota bacterium | reverse complement strand
GCGCGCCGCGTAGTCGCCGGGCGTGACCGAGTAGAGCGCATCGACTCGCAGGCCCGCAGCGTCGGCGAGCATCCGGAGTTCACGCGGCGTGAAGCATGTCGTCCAGAGATCGAAGGCGCGCTCCACGCCCCTCTCGTCACGAAGTGTCGCGAGTTCGTGGTTGACGCCGGTGCCGGCGTCGAAGGACTCGCCCGGCTCCAGGTGCCGGACGACGAAGTAGGGGTTGAACGCCGACAGCGCGAGCCGGCCGCCCGCTTTCAGGCACACGGCCATACCGGCGAGCGTCGCGGCTTCGTCCGGTCCTCCGCCGAGCAACCCGAACCCGCCCTGGCACAGACAGAGCACCGCGTCGAACTCCGCGCCAAAGGGCAGGGCGCGCACGTCGTGCACCTCGAACCGGGTGTTGGCGAGGCCCTCGGCCGCGGCCGCCGCGCGCGCGAGTTCGACGAAGTCGGGACTGAGGTCCACGCCGACGACGTCGACGCCCCGCCGGGCGAGCGCGAGCGAGTGTCGGCCGGGGCCGCAGCCCGCGTCGAGGACGCGCGTCGGCGCGTCGAGACCGAGCGCGTCGACGAGAAAGTCGATCTCCTGCTCCGTTCCCTTGGTGAAGGCGTTGCGCAGGTACGCGGGCCCGAGAAACGCGGCGAGCGGGTTGAACCAGCCGTCGGAAGACGCAGGTTGTTCGGGCGGCACTACTTCCTCCTGGGTCGGCTTGCGCTCCGCCTGCCATCGCCCGGGAGACGTCACGAGTTCGGACCGGCTCCGCTGACGCTCTACTTCGCGTCGGCCCAGGTCGAGCCGAAGCCGATGTCGACGGTGAGCGGCACGTTGAGTACGGCGGCGCTCTCCATGACTTCGCGAACGAGTGCTTCGGTGGTGCCGCGCTCGGCGAGCGGTACCTCGAGCACGAGTTCGTCGTGCACGGTGAGCAACATGCGGGACTCGGTCTTGGCCGCGTGTAACGCGCGACTCAGGTTGATCATCGCGATCTTGAAGATGTCGGCCGCCGAGCCCTGCACCGGCGCGTTCTGCGCCATGCGCTCCCCCATCTGGCGGATGCGAAAGTTGTCGGACGACAACTCGGGGAGCTGCCGCCGACGTCCGAACAGTGTCGTGGTGTATCCGCACGCCGTGGCCTCGCGGATGGTCTCCTTCATATAGGTTCGTACGCCGGGGAACGCTTCCCAGTACGCGTCGAGAATCTCCTTGGCCTGATCGGTCGGGATGTCAGCGCGCTGCGCGAGGCCGTACGCCTCCATCCCGTACGCGAGCCCGTAGTTGACGACCTTCGCGAACCGGCGCTGGAAGTCGGCGACCTTGGCTTCGTCGACGCCGAACACGCGCGCCGCGGTGGTGGTGTGGACGTCGGCGCCCCGTTCGAACGCGTCGATGAGGCCGGCATCGTTCGCGAGGTGGGCGAGGACGCGCAGTTCGATCTGCGAGTAGTCGGCCGTGAGCAGCCCACACCCGTCGGCGGCGATGAACGCCCGGCGTAGCTCCCGGCCTTCGGCCGTGCGCACCGGAACGTTCTGCAAGTTGGGCGACTCGCTCGAGATGCGGCCCGTCGTAGTTGCGATCTGGTTGAACGTCGCGTGGATACGGCCGTCGGCCTGCACCAGCGGCGGCAGCGCGTCGGCGTAGGTGCTGCGCAGCTTCTCCGCCTCTCGATAGCGCAGCAGCGACTCGACGATCGGATGCGACTCGGCCATCTTCTGGAGCGAGTCGGCGTCGGTCGAGGGGCCCGTCTTCGTCTTCTTCACGGGCGTGAGGCCGAGCTTGTCGAAGAGAATGCGACGGAGCTGCGGCGTCGAGTTCACGTTGAACGTCTCGCCCGCCTGGGCGTGGATCTCGGCTTCGGCCGCGCGGCACTGGTCGCCCAGTTCCCTGCCCAGCTTCGTGAGGAAGTCGACGTCGATGCGGATGCCGGCGTCTTCCATCTCGACGAGTACGGCGACGAGCGGCAGCTCGATTTGTTCGTACAGCTCGACCAGCTCGCGCGCCTGCAGTGACTCGAGCATCGTGTCGGCCAGACGTAACAGGATCGCGGCGCGCCGCCCGGTTTCGCTCGGCCCGGCGTCGCCGTCGAGGTCCAGGGTGCCCTCGACCTGATCGGGCGAGCGCAGCTCGATGCTCAGATAGCGCAGCGCGAGGTCTTCGAGCGTGTACCTCCCCTCCCCCGGGTCGAGGAGGTACGCCATGAGCGCGGTGTCGTGCGTGAGGAGTTCGGGAGCGAACGCGAGCCCGTGCATGAACTCCTTGGCCCGGTGCACGACCAACGTCGGCAACGCGACCAGCGCGTCGCGCACCGCGGAGTCGGCGAGGAGGTCGGCGTCGATGTACGTGACGTCGTCGCCCGCCGCGACCGCAAGCCCGAGCGGGTCTTTGCCCGCGACGCCCGCCCACCGCACGTCGACGGCAATGCGGTCGTGCTTGGCCGCGGCCTGCAATGCGTCGGCGGCCGCGCCGCTGTCGCGGGCGTGGGTGACCTCGACGTCGAGTGACGCGGCTTCGGGTGCCTCGGCGACCTCGCCGATGGCCGCGAGCATGCGCGGCAACAGCGTGCGGAACTCGAGCTGGTCGAACAGGACCCGCACGCGCTCCTGGTCGAACGCGCCCTGCCGCAGGTCGTCGGCCTCGACACCGCAGTCGACGTTCAGGTCGAGGCGTGACATCTCGCGGTTCTTGAACACGCGGTCGCGGAACTCGCCGAGATTCTGGCGTTGCTTCGGTGGCAGGTCGTCGAGATGCTCGAAGATCCCCTCGAGATCGTTGTACGCCACGATCAGCTTGGCCGCGGTCTTCTCGCCGATACCCGGTACGCCGGGCAGGTTGTCGCTCGTGTCGCCGCGCAGTGCCGCGTAGTCGGCGTACTGGCGCGGTGTGACGCCCAGGTACCGCTCGGCGATGCCCGCCTCGTCGTAGAGCGCATAGTCGGAGACGCCCCGCTTGTTGTAGAGCACCTTGACGTGAGGGTCGCGTACGAGCTGGAACGCGTCGCGATCGCCGGTGACGACGACCACGTCGGTGCCCGACTCGGCGGCGCGCGTCGCGAGCGTGGCGATGACGTCGTCGGCCTCGACGCCGGCCACTTCGAGGCGGCGGATCTCGAGCGCGTCGAGTACCTCGCGCATGAGGGGAAGCTGCGACCGGAACAGGTCGGGAGTCTCTGCCCGCCCGGCCTTGTACTCGGGGTCGAGCTCGTACCGGTAGGTGCTCCCGCCGGGCGCGTCGAACGCGACCGCGATCAAGTCGGGCTGTTCGTCGGCGAGCACTTTGGTGAGCATCGACGTGAAGCCGTACACGGCATTGGTGACGGTGCCGTCCTTCGTGGCGAGATCGGTCGGCAGCGCAAAGAACGCCCGGTACGCCAGGGAGAGACCGTCGAGCAGCAGGAGCTTCGGCATCGGTGGCATCGTACGTTGGGCGTGCGCCGCCGGTACTCGTTCAGGGTGTGACGGTGCCCGTCACGACGTCCTGCGCGACCTCGTGGATCTTGCGCCGCGTGTCCATCGCCGTCTTCTGCAGGAACCGCCACGACGCGCCTTCGCTGAGTCCGTGCTCGTCCATGAGTCGTCCCTTGGCCCGGTCGATGAGCTTGCGCGCTTCGAGGCGCTCGGCCAGGTCGGCGTTCTCGTGTTCGAGCGACACCAACTGTTCGAAGCGACCGAGTGCCATCTCGATGGCGGGGATCAGGTCACTCTTCTGGAACGGCTTCACGAGGTATGCGAGCGCGCCGGCTTCGCGAGCCTGTTCGACGAGATCGTGCTGCGAGAACGCGGTGAGGATGAGCACGGCCGAAATGCGCTCACCCGCGATCGTGCGGGCCGCCGTGAGACCGTCCATGCCCGGCATCTTGATGTCGAGGATCGCGAGGTCGGGCTTGAGGTCGCGCACCAGGTCGATCGCTTCGTCGCCGCGACCCGTCTGGCCGACGACGTCGTAGCCCTCTTCTTCGAGGATCTCGGTCAGGTCGAGGCGGATGATTGCCTCGTCCTCGGCGACGACGACTCGCACGGGTTTGGTCACGGACGGCGCACAGATTCGGTCACAGACGTTCGGTCCTCAGTTTTCGGTGCCGGTTCAGGACGGCAACTCGGCGGCCATACGGTCGAGCAACGCATCCTGCTCGCGTTCGAGGTCGCCGATCGAACGGCGCAACGTTTCCCGTTGCCGGGCTTGGGCGTCGGCGTGGCGTCTGGTCTCGTGGGCTTCGGCCTCGGCGAGGGGCGTTTCCGACACCAGGGCCCGCAGCCGGGCGTCGTCCGCCTCGTTGTCCAGGAACGCGCACTGCTCGTCGGCCACCGCGAGTTCGGCGCGGAGCCGCTTCAGCCGATCGCTCACGTCGATGAGCCGGCGCTGGAGCAGCGTGCGGGTCATGGGACGGGCATTGTACGACGAGACCAGCAGTTCTGTGGCAGGTTGCGTCTCGTGGGCAGACATCCCATCTTCCAGGCCGAGCACGACGAGCTGCGGGCGAGCGTGCGGCGCTACGTAGCCACTGAGCTGCGGCCCTATGTAGACGAGTGGGAGGCGGCCGGGTTCTTTCCCGATTCTGTCTTCCGGCGGTGCGGGGAGCTGGGGTTCCTCGGCCTGCACTACCCCGCCCGGTGGGGTGGGTCCGACGGTGACCTGGCCGCGGGGATCGTCTTCGTCGAAGAGCTGGCGCGATGCGGCGCGGCCGCGATCGCGATGGCGGTGTCGGTCCAGTCGGACATGGCGACCCCGGCCCTGGGCGAGTTCGGGACCGACGACCAACGGGAGCGGTGGCTGGCGCCGGCGATCGCGGGGACGAAGATCGGTGCGATCGCCATCACCGAGCCCGACGCCGGTTCTGACGTGGCCGCGATCACGACCCGAGCGGAACGCGACGGCGACTCCTGGCGCATCTCGGGCCGCAAGATGTTCATCACCAACGGCGTGCGCGCCAACTTTCTCACGTTGGTCGCACAGACCGATCCGGGGAGCGGGCACCGGGGTATCTCGCTCTTCGTCGTCGACACGTCGCTGCCGGGCGTCTCGGTCTCGCGCAAACTCGACAAGCTCGGCATGCGCAGCAGCGACACGGCCGAAATCGCGCTCGACGATGTGATGGTCCCGCACGCCGACCTGATCGGCCTCGAACCCGGGCGTGGGTTCGCGCAGCTGATGTGGCAGCTCCA
Source organism: Actinomycetota bacterium (assembly GCA_034408875.1). Lineage (GTDB taxonomy): Bacteria > Actinomycetota > Acidimicrobiia > IMCC26256 > PALSA-610 > JANNHK01. The sequence goes on along the minus strand of JAWXCJ010000133.1, from coordinate 5,470 downwards.
GTACGAACGGCTCTCGGGCGCGGCCGCGTGCGTCGGTCACGCGACGCAGGTACTCGAAGACACGATCGCGTACGCGAAACAGCGCAAGACGTTCGGGCGACCCATCGCCGAACATCAAGTCATCGCCCACAAGCTGGCCGATGCCGCGACGGAACTCGAAGCCGCGCGCGCCCTCTTGTACGACACGGCGTGGCGGGTGATGCACGACGAGTACCCGGTTGCCGAGATCTCGATGACGAAGAAGTTCTGCGCGCAGGTGCAGAACCGTCTGGTCGACACCTGCGTCCAGATCTTCGGCGGCGCCGGCTACCTCGAGGAGTCGCCTGTCGCCCGAGCCTTCCGCGACGCGCGGCTGCAACGCATCGGTGCCGGCACCGATGAGATCATGAACGAAGTCATCGCCAAACGGTTGGGGATCCGCGGCTAGGCGGTAAAGGGCCGAGCGGGCGAGCATCAAGGCGGGGTCCGTGGCGGGGTCCGTGGCGGCCGACGCATCGACATGTCCGATTACCTCCCACCCGGCCCGCCGCTCGGATCGCCCGGGTTCCGGCCCGGCGCAGGCAACTACGGCGGCGCTCCCCGCCCGACCCCGCAAGCGGCCGCCGATCCGAGCTCGTCGGTCCCGGCTGCGAGCGTCACGGGGACCGAGACGGGCACAGGTGCGTGCGCGGCGGCGCAGGCGATCGTCGACCTCGACCAGGGAAACCAGTCCCAGATCAACGACGCGATGCAGCGGATCATGGCCGCGGGTGACGCCAGTGAGATGGAGGCCGCGTTCGCGAGCGCATGGTCCGACGTCGTTGCTTCGTTGGACGCGCTCGAACCGGAGCTCGCTGCGCAATACGACCAGCTCGCGCAAGCCGTCCCCGCCGACCTGGCCGACGACGTCACGCTCCTGCGCGACTTCACCGCCGAACTCGCGATCATGTTCCGCACCGTCGATTCGCTCGAAGACCTCCAGGCGTTCGCGCTCGACGAGGAGAACACCCGGGCCGCGGTGGCCGCGACCTTCACGATCGACGACTGGTCGGTCGCCACCTGCGGATTCACCTTCGCGAACACGTAGGGCCGGCCGCGCCGGGCATTACGTCCGATTCACCCCATATGTCAGTGACAGGATGTCGCCCGACGACGTTCGGCTGAATCCCGGAACTGGAAAAGCGGGCTGCTCCGGCCGATAGATCCTGAGCGGGGCCGGCGATCAGTGACCGGAGTCACGGTCCTACCCCTTTCGGACATTGCCGGTTTTCTATACGGTCGCGAGCCAGCGGTGGGAGCACGGATGCGAGGGTGGCTACGGAGTGCCGTCACTGTGGCGGTAGCTCTGGTGACGGTGATGGGGGCAGTCGTCCCCGCGGGCGCGGAGGACTCTCCGACAGTCCAGCGCGCTCGGGCCCGCCTGGAAGCAGCTCGGGCCGAGGCGGCCGCCGCGACCCAGGCCTACGTCGACGCCGTGGGCCTTCTCGGCCGGACCGAGGTGCGTGTCGCCGGCCTCGAGGCCCGTATCCCGCGCCTCGAGGCGAAGTCGACCGAACTGCGGGAGTTGCTCGCGCAGCGGGCTGCGGACCTCTACTCCGGCGGCAACGCGTCGGGCCTGATCGCCGTGCAACAGGCGATCGACCGGAACGACCTGACCCAGGTCGGCCGCGCCGCCCACCTCGCCGACGCGGCCCAGGCCGACGTCGACGCCAACGCCGACGAGTACGAGGCAACACAGGCGTCGCTCGAGGCCACCCGCGACGAACTGAAGACGGCTCGCGAAGAACAGGCGGCGCAGGCCGACGAAGCCGGCCGCCACTCCGACGAGGTCAACGTCGCCCTCGAACGGGCGAACTCGATTCTCCGTGAGGCCGAGCAGGAGCAGTCGCTCCAGCGCTACTTCGCAGCAATGCAGGCGCAGCAAAATGCCGCCCTCGCAGCCGCGCTTGCGGCATTGTCCACGGGTGGACCCCCGCCCGACGAACCCGACGCCCAGCAACTTCCGGCCGACCCCGCGCTGGCCGGCGAGATCCCCGTGCTGACGATGCCGTGCCCAGTTACGGGCTTGGTCACGTTCGTCGACGACTGGGGTCAGCCCCGTTCCGGCTGGCGGGTCCATCAGGGCACCGACATGTTCGCTCCCGCCGGCACCCCGAACATCGCGGTCGGCAACGGCGTCGCCCGGGCCAAGGTTGGCGGCCTCGGCGGAAACTCGATCTGGCTCGTGACCGACGACGGCCACGCGTACTACTACGCGCACCTCGAACGGTTCGAGGGCGTCTTCGCCGAGGACGGCACCCGCCGCGTCGTGCAGGGTGAGGTCGTCGGCTACACGGGCAACACGGGCAACGCCGCGGGTGGGCCGATGCACACCCACTTCCAGATCCATCCGCGCGCGACCGGACCGCTCAACCCGTTCCCGCTCCTGCGCGACATGTGCGCGATACCGAGCGCACCACCGCCACCGCCGGCCCCGCCCGTCGCGCCCGACGTGAACGTCGAGACCACCGCGCCCGTCGCGCCCATCGCCGGCCCGTAGACCCGCGCGGCGCGGGGTCGTTCTGAATCGCCGGCCGCGCTTCAGGTTCGCAGGGGAATCGGTCGAAACACTTCGTGCCGCTGCAGAGAGTGGCATAGGTCACTGAAGACAACGTCTGCAGGTGGCCGTGGGGGATCGAGGTGTGTCGAGTCTCGCCCGCGCGCGCCCCAACGCAGGCCCGAGGGGGGACACGGGAACATGCAACGACGACGGCTCGTCGCCGCGGGCGCCTTGGCTGCTTCGCTGGTCGGGATCGTGGCGCTCAACATGAGCGCCAGCGGGGCGGTGCCGGCCCCGCCCCGCCAACACATCCTGTTGCAGAAGCAGTGCCCGAAGGCGCAGTTCAGCCCGACCTTCCTCGTGAGGAACGTGACCGACAATCAATCGCTGTCGAACGACAAGCAGACGTGGGAGCCCGAAGTCCTCACCGTCTACATCACCAAGGGCAGCCAGGTGCCGACTGAGGTGGGCGGCGACCCGGGCGTGCCGTACCTCTTCAAGGTCGTCGTGAACCCCGGACAGACGAAGGTCGTCACCACACCCGCGAACATGCCGTGGGGTGGCCCGCATTTCGCGCACTTCTCGGCCGAGTACCGAGGCGTCGTGAAGATCATGTCAAGCCGCCAGACGTGCCAATGCGAGGACGACGCACCCATCGAGGAAACGACGTCGACTCTCGACAACGTCACCACGTCGTCGTCGAGTTCCTCGACCTCGACCTCGACCTCTTCGACTTCGTCGACAACCTCGTCGACAACGTCGTCGACAACGAGCACGACGACGACCGTGCCGGAATCGACGACGAGTACCACCGCGGCCGACGAGCCCACGACGAGTACGACGGCTCCGGAAGAACCGACGTCGACCACGACCGCACCCGAGGCGTCGACAACGACGACGACCATCGTGATCGACGACACGTGATCGGAGGCTGACGCCGGTACCCCCGGCCAGTCACGCCAAGCTGCGGCCGCTCCGGGATCCCCGGAGCGGCCGCTGGCGTTGTGCGGACGTTGTGTTCGGTGCCGCTGTGTGCGCACATGTGTGGACCATGAAAGGATGCCGTAAGCCGTAAGAAAGTTCGCTGAGTGCCGCGCGGGGGTGCATGGGACGACGGACGAGCAGACGCCACCGCCTGTCCAAGGTGAGGTGCCGCACAAGCCGGGAATCGCAGCGGGGTTGGCTGAGCTTTCGCGCGCTGCCCGGTTGGGCGCAGATCGTGATGGTCGTACTCGCGGTTGCGGTTGGCGCTCTCGCGGCGGGATCCGGCGAGTCGGACGACGAGGCCGAGGCGGACGGGCGCGCTGAAGCCGAGGACGAGTCCGACAGGGTTGACGCGGGCGACGACGAGGAACTCGCAGCGCCCGAGACCACAACAGTTCCGCGGGCGGCGACGACGCGCCCACGGGCGACTACGACGACGGTTCCCTTGGAGACGCTTCAGGCGGAAGTCAACGCTGAGGTCCAGCGGGCGTGCGATGCAGTACTGCTCCTGGGTACATCGGCGAGCAGTGCGGTCGACTACGAGTCCTCATGGACGCCGGTCGTGGACGAGGACGGACTCGTCGGTGCAGTGCAGGGTTGCGTTCAGCAAGCTGAAGCCGTTCAGGCCGAGGCTGCTGTGCCGCCCGACATCGATGCGATCATCAAGGACCCAGACGCGGTCGAAGGACAAGTGTTCCTTATCGTGGTCGAGATTCTGCAGTACGACGCCGCTACGGGACCGTGCGCGTTCCGCGGGTATTGGGATACCCGCCAGCGGGAGTACAACTTCGAATACGAGGGCGACAACGCTCTGTTCTCCGCTGGAGATGCCGTTTCGGAGTGCCCCGCGCTCGGTGGAATCGATCAGGAAGACGTCGTTCGCGTCTGGGCGCGGTCGACGGGATCGTTCGCCTACGACACCCAGATTGGCGGCAACACCACCGCGCCGAGTTTCCACATCCTCACAGCGGAACTCATTCAGAAGAAGTAGTCGTGGTCACGAGTCTTCAGGCATAGCGTGCAATTCGGTGACCACGGCTTCGCCCGGTGACCACGATTACGTTGTGCTCGTCAACGTGTGCCCGAGGAGGGATTTGAACCCTCACGCCCTTGCGAGCAGCGGATTTTGAGTCCGCCGTGTCTGCCATTCCACCACTCGGGCCAGCAAGCGGTTTCCCATGATGCCATTCGGTACGATCGCACCGTGACGCAGTTTGTCGTCGGGGTCGTCGTCGGAGCGTCCGCGGCGGGCCTCCTGATGATCCTGATCGGGCCCTCGCGGCGGGTCCGGGCCGAGAAACCGCTCGACCGCGACGTCGAGACGAAGCTGCTCCTCGGCGAGGACCCGGACGAGGCCACGATCCCGCTGCCACCGTCATCGCCTTCGGACGACCACCCGCGGCAGTACTCCCCGGACGAGTTGGCCGAACTCCGTCGCATCGGCAGCCCGCGCCGGCGCCGCGGCAAGTAACGCCCAGCTCGGCGTTACGACGCCGGAGCGAGGGCGAAGAGCAACCGGGCCCGGCACGCTTCCTCGTCGGCCACGCTCGCAACGCCGCGGCCCCAACCGCCGCGGGCCGAGAGGCGTTCCATCGTCACCTCGAGGGTGAGTTCGTCGCCGGGGCGCACGATCCGGCGGAACCGCGTGTCCTCGACACCTCCGAACAGGGGCAACTTCCCCGCGTACCGCTCGTCGGAGAGCAACGCGATCGCGCCCGTCTGGGCCAGCGCCTCGAGTTGCAGCACGCCCGGGAAGACCGGATTGCCGGGAAAGTGACCGGCGAGGAACGCCTCTTCGCCCGTCACGCGGTACCGCGCGCGAATGCGCCCCTCGTTGTCGATCTCGTCGACCGTATCGACGAAACGAAAGGGCGGCCGGTGCGGCAACAGCGAGACGAGATCCACATACTGACGATACCGACCTGTCCCCCGCCGGGAACACGGATGTAACGCGGCCGCGCGTCAATG
>JAWXCJ010000132.1:0-11293 GCA_034408875.1 Actinomycetota bacterium | reverse complement strand
GTGCGACGCGGGTTGGGTGCCGAGCGGTCGGTGCTGACGGCGACCGAGACGAACGGGACGTCGGCGGGACGTCCGGCGGGCGCCGACGCGAGCGAGAGCATCTCGCACACGATCGCGGGGCGGCTACCGCGCGCACCGAAGCACACGAACGAGGCGCGCCGTCTGTCCTCGGAACTCGGTTCGAGGCGCTCGACGGTCAGCCCGAGGAGTGCTTGGGCGTCACGGGGTGTGAGGAGTACGTCCGCGTCCACCCGCCTGCTGCCCCCCGCCACCGGGCAATGTTATGGGCGTCCGGAATCCTGGGGCCAGGCCCTTTGCAACTTTTTGTACCCGTCCGGCAGCGACTCGGGGAGGACGCGAACTTCGGCGACGGTGGTCACGAAGTTGGTGTCGCCGCTCCACCTTGGCAGAACATGGAGGTGCACGTGCCCGGGGACCCCGGCGCCCGCGGCCCGCCCGAGGTTGGCTCCGAGGTTGATCCCGTCGGGCGCGTAGGCCGAACGGATCGCTCGGATGGCGCGAATCTGGGCCCGGGTCAGTGCGACCGCTTCCTCGTCGTCGAGATCATCGAGGCCCGCGACGTGGCGCACCGGGGCGGTCATGAGGTGACCGGACCCGTAGGGGTACAGGTTCATCACCGTGATCGTCTGCTCGGTGCGTTCGAGGACCAGCGCCTCGGCGTCGTCCGCCGCGGCGACGAGGCGGCAGAGCACGCACCCCTCCTCGGAGGCGGCGACGGCGTCGGGCGTGGCCGCGGCACCGGTGACGTAGTCCGACCGCCAGCCCGCCCACAACCGATCGAGTCCCATGCCGTTGCCTCGGGTGGCTAGGCGGACGGGCCGAGCGGGCGGTCGAGGTCGATGCCGACGAGGCGGCCGAGGGCGCGCAGTTCGCCCGGGGCGCTCGTGTCGCTCCCGCCCGAAAGCACCGCGCTCGCGAGGTCGTCGATGGCCTCGAGCGCCTTGGGCGCGTTCAGATCCTCGTCGAGGGCGGCACGGACCCGCTCGGCGAACGGCCGCGGGTCGGGGCCGTCGGGCGCACTCGCGGCCGCGCTCAGGCGGTGCAGCAGCGCGGTGCCTTCCTCGATGTCGGTGTCGTACCACTCGAACCCCGAGCGATAGTGGTGGCGCATGAGCGCGAGGCGGATGGCACGCGGGTCGGCCACCTTCAGGAGGTCGCTGATGAACACGAGGTTGCCGAGCGACTTCGACATCTTCTCGCCCTCGTAGTTGACCATCGCCGAGTGCATCCAGTGCTTCACGAACGGCCGGCCGGTGAGCGACTCGCTCTGCGCGACCTCGCATTCGTGGTGCGGGTAGATGAGGTCGGTGCCGCCGCCGTGCAGGTCAAGGGTGTCGCCGTGTTCGTCGATGGCCATGGCGGTGCATTCGATGTGCCACCCGGGCCGACCGACGCCGAACGGTGTATGCCACGCGGGTTCGTCGGACAACGACGGCTGCCACAACACGAAGTCGAGCGGGTCGCGACGGTGCGGGTCGTCGGGGTTGCCGCCACGGGCACGGGCGAGGCGGACCATCTGCTCGGTCGAGTAATGCGAAAGCTCGCCGTAGCGCGGGAACGACGACACATCGAAGTACGCCGTGCCCGCCGTGAGGTACGCGTGGCCGGATTCGAGGAGCTCGCCGACGAGTTCGATGATGCGCGGCACCGCGTCGGTCGCGCGCGGTTCGGCGATCGGTGGGCGCATGTCGAGCGCGGCCATATCGCCTTGGAAGCGCGCGGTCTCGGCCGCCGCGAGTTCGAGATGCGACACGCCCAACTCGCGCGCCTTCGGCAGAATGGAATCGTCGACGTCGGTGATGTTGCGCACCATGCGCGCTTCGTGGCCGAGGTCTTCGAGACGCCGGATCAGCAGGTCGTAGGAGAGGTACGTGGCCGCATGTCCGAGATGGGTCGAGTCGTACGGCGTGATGCCACACACATACATACGCACGATCTGCGGCGGGTCGAACGGGACGATGGCCCGCCGGGCCGTGTCGTACAGCCGCATGGTGTTGAACCCTAGACCGTCATCAAATGCAGGCTGGCCCGCATCTTGTGCCGAATGTTGATCGTAAGGAGCACCGCCGCGAATGTTTCCATACCCACCGCGTTGCGCAACGAGCCGCCGTCGAGCGCACGCAGGTTCGGGATGCTGCCGGTGATCTCCATCAGCACTGCTTTCGCCTCGTCGTCGTCGCCGAGCACGACGACGTCGCTCTCCATCGTGTGGTCGAGGTCGGCGAACTCGGCCGCGGGCACGAGGTGGAAGCCCGTGCACACCCGCGAGCGCCACAGCAGCGCCTGGATCTCGGCCGCGACCGACCCGTGCGGCGGCAACACCGCGTTGAACTCGTTGCCGTGCTTCACGAGGTTGTTGGCCATCGACACCACGATCTTGCCGGGGAGGCGTTCCGAGTGCTCCTGCACGGTCGGGATCGCCGACTCGGCGTGCACCGCGAGGATGACGACGGGCGCGTCGCAGGCCCATGCGTTGTCGCACGGGATGAGGCGCCCGGCGACCCGATCGCCCCACGCCTTCTCGAGCTCGTTCACGGCCGCACGCGCCTTGTCGACGGCCCGCGATCCGAACAGCACCTCGTGGCCCACACTCGCGAGGCGCGCCGCCAGCCCTCGCCCGGCGGGCCCGGTCGCACCCAGAATCCCGATACGCATCCGTGAGAGACTACCGGCCGATGAAATTTGCACTTCTGTTCGCCAATGCGGGGCCGTTCTCGAAGCCGGAGAACGCGGTCGGGCTCGCGCTCCTCGCCGAAGAGCTGGGCTTCGAGTCGTTGTGGACGGTCGAGCACGTCGTCGTTCCCACCGGCTACCAGTCGGCATACCCGTACTCGGCCGACGGGAAGATGGCGGGCGCCGAGCACACGCCCATCCCCGACCCACTGATCTGGCTTGCGTACGTCGCGGGCGCGACCACAAGCATCCGCCTCGGCACCGGGATCCTCATCCTCCCCGAGCGCAACCCGCTGATCCTCGCCAAGGAAGTCGCGACCCTCGACCGTCTCTCGCGGGGCCGGGTCGAGTTGGGTGTCGGCGTCGGGTGGCTCAAAGAGGAGTTCGACGCGCTGGGCGTGCCGTTCGAACGGCGCGGACAACGCACCGACGAATACATCGACGTTCTGCGCCGGCTTTGGCGCGAACCCGAAACCGCGTACCAGGGTGAGTTCACGAACTTCGCCGCGCTGAAGTCGTATCCGAAGCCGACCCAGGAAGGCGGCCCGAAGATCCACATCGGCGGGCACACACCGGTGGCCGCGCGTCGCGCCGGGCGACTCGGCGACGGCTTCTTCCCCGGCCGCAGCGGCGACGATCTCGTGGCGTTGCTCGACGAGATGCACAAAGCCGCGGCCGACGCCGGGCGCGACCCCGACGCAATCGAAGTGACCGCGGGCATGGGGCTCGACCTCGACGCGGTGAAGCGCGCCGCCGACCTCGGCGTGCACCGGTTCGTGATCCCGCCGCTCGGATTCGACCTCGAGACGCTCAAAGACCAACTCGGCCGTTTCTCGGAGAACGTCATCGCGAGATCATGAACGCAGCACTGACAACGCACGGAGCGGCGCCCGGAGCGACGGAGGAGCGCAGGGAGCTCGCCGGAGTGCCGACGGCCCGACCGCGGCGCAGCCGCTCCCGGGTCGGAGACCGGCCATGAAGGACGAGAAGAAGGAGAAGGGCGGGATCGGCTTTCTCGGTTGGTTGATCCTGATCTCGCTCGCGTTCGTCGGACTGTGGGTCGTCGCAGGGAATGTGTTCGAATGGGCGAAGCCGTGGTGGCGCTACGCGAGCATCGCGTCGATCGCGTTCACTGCGGGCACGTTCTACGGCCGCTACCGCCGCGACACCAAGAAGCAGCCGAAGGGCTGACCCGTTACGAGGCGATGCAGTCGGCGCCGAAGAGGACGCGGAGTTCGGCGTAGAGGCCGTTCGAGCCGTTGCAATAGAACTCGTCGCCGAGGCGGAGGTCGGTTTCCTTGTCGGAGCCGAGCAACGTGAGCAGCACGGGGCTGTCGCCCGGGTTGGCCGCGAGGATCTGACGCAGCTGCGTGACGCGCTCCTCGGTGAGCACGGTCGCGCGCACGCGGAGCTTGACCGGCGGCCCGCTGTCGATGTGGATCTCGGGGCGGCCGATTTCCATCGCCATGAGTTTGGGTGTGTCCTCGCGCCCATCGACGCGGCCCTTGATCGTGACGATCGCGTCGGCGGCAAGCAGGTCGCCGTACTGGAGCATCGTCTTCGGGAACACCATGACCTCGATCGTCGCGGCGAGGTCTTCGAGCATGAACGTGGCCATGAGGTCGCCGCGTTTGGTGTACTTGCGTGACAGGGCGGTGACGACGCCGGCGACCTGGCGGATCGCGCCGTCTTCGAGTTCGGCGAGGTCGGCCAGCGAGCATTCGACGTGGCGGCGCAGTGCGCGCTCGGCGCCCATGAGCGGATGGTCGCTCACGTAGAGGCCGAGCATCTCCTTTTCGAGTCGCAGCCGCGCCGACTTGTCGAACTCGATGTCGGGAATCGGGAGGCGGTCGTCGAAGACGGGTGCCTCCCCCGCACTGAACCCGGTATCGAAGAGGCTCATGGTGCCGGCGTCGCGTTCCCGGCGCCGGCGCAACGCGGTGTCGACGATCTGTTCGAAGGCGGTGCACAGCCCCTGGCGGGCGTGGCCGAGAGAATCGAACGCGCCGCCCTTGGCGAGTGACTCAATCGCGCGCTTGTTGAGCGCGGTCGGGTCGACGCGGTCGCAGAAGTCGTGGAAGTCGGTGTACGGACCGTTCTCTTCGCGCTCGGCGATGATGAGCGCGGCAACGCCTTCGCCGACGTTGCGCACGGCCGAGAGTCCGAAGATCACCGCGCCGTCGTCGCACGCGAAGTCGCTCATCGACGTGTTCACATCGGGGACGAGCACCTTGATGTCGAGCATGCGACATTCGTTGAGGTACACGGCGGCCTTGTCGAGGTTCGACTTCACGCTGGTGAGCAGCGCGGCGAGATACGGGACCGGGTAGTTCGCCTTCAGCCACGCGGTTTGGTACGTGATGTAGCCGTACCCGACCGTGTGCGACTTGTTGAACGAGTAGTCGGCGAACGGTTCGATCTTGTCGAAGTACCGCTCCGCGAACTCGGCGCCGTGGCCCTGCGTGACGCAGCCGTCGACGAACTTGGCCCGCTCTTTGACGATCAGTTCGCGGATCTTCTTGCCGGTCGCCTTGCGCAGGTTCTCGGCTTCGGCGGGCGTGTACCCGGCCAGCTTCTGCGCGACGCGCATGAGCTGCTCTTGGTAGATCATCAACCCGTACGTGGGTTCGAGGATCTCGCGCAGGTCGTCGTGGTCGTACGACACGGGCCGGCGCCCGTTCTTGCGCTCGGCGTATTCGGTGTGCCAGTTCTGCGCCATCGGGCCGGGGCGATACAGCGCGAGTACGGCCGACACGTCTTCGAAGCTGGTCGGCGCCATCGCCCGCAGCAACGACCGCATCGGCGCCGACTCGAGCTGGAAGATGCCCGTCGTGTCGCCCGCCTTCAGCAGCTCGAAGGTCTTGGGGTCGTCGAGCGGGAGGTCGTTGTCGACGTCGGGCCGGGCTCCGGTCGACGCTTCGATGAGGTCGAGCGCGATTTCGATGACGTCGAGGTTGCGCAGCCCGAGGAAGTCCATCTTGAGGAGGCCGAGCTCCTCGACACCGTGCATCTCGTACTGCGTGACGATGGGCGACTCTTCGAGCGGTGTACCCGGTTCGGGCTTGCGCTGGATCGGCAAGTACTCGGTGAGCGGTTCGCGCGTGATGACGACCGCGGCGGCGTGGATGCCGTCCTGGCGGCGGAGGCCTTCGAGCCCGCGTGCGACGTCGACGACGCGTTTCGCGTCGGGGTCGGCTTCGTAGAGCTGGCGGAGTTCGCTCGCCATCTTGTAACCGTCGACGAACTTGTCGTGCGGTTCGAAGCACGCGTACAGCGGTGTATCGCGACCCATAATGAGCGGAGGCATGAGCTTGGCGATCTTGTCGCCGACGACGTAGGGGTAGCCGAGCACGCGGGCGGCGTCGCGCACCGCGGCCCGGGCCTTGATCGTGGAGAAGGTGACGACCTGGGCGACGTGGTCGTTGCCGTACTTCTGCGCCGCGTAGCGGATCATCTCGCCGCGGTACCGCGAGTCGAAGTCCATGTCGATGTCGGGCATCTGCGTGCGGCCCGGGTTGAGGAAACGCTCGAAGATGAGGTCGTAGCGGATCGGGTCGATGTCGACGATGCGCAGGCAGTACGCGACGCACGACCCGGCGGCACTCCCCCGCCCCGGTCCGACGCGAATGTTGCGCGACTTGGCGTAGTGCACGAGGTCCCACACGACAAGGAAGTACGCCGAGAACCCCATCGTCTTGATGACGTCGAGTTCGTAGTCGATGCGTTCGAGCACGTGCGGCGGTGGTGCGGTGCCGTACCGCTCCTTCGCGCCTGTGATCGTCAGCTCCCGCAGGTACGAGTTCTCGTCGTGGCCCTCGGGCACCGGGAACGACGGGAGAATCGCCTGGCCGAACTCGATCTCGACGTCGGAGCGTTCCGCGACGAGCAGCGTGTTGTCGCACGACTCGGGAACGTCGCGGAACACGTCGCGCATCTCCGCCGCGGACTTGATATAGAACTCGTCGCCGTCGAACTTGAATCGCTTCGGGTCGCTTTGCAACGCGCCGGTCTGCACGCATAGCAACGCGTCGTGGGCCTCGGCGTCTTCCTTGTGTGTGTAGTGACTGTCGTTCGTGGCGAGCAGCGGCGCCTTCAGTGCCCGGGCGATGTCGAGGAGCGGGCGGATGACCTTGGCGTCGTCCTCCATTCCGTGGTCCTGCAACTCGATGAAGAACCGTTCGCGCCCGAAGATGTCCTGGAAGCGGGCCGCGGCCTTGAGCGCGGCGTCGTAGTCGTCGTTCAACACGAGCTGGCAGACAAGGCCGCCGAGGCACCCGCTCGTCGCGGTGATGCCCTCGTGATATTTCTCGAGCAGGTCCCAGTCGCTACGCGGCTTGTAGTAGTAGCCGTCGAGGTACGCGGCGCTCGTCACCTTCATCAGGTTGTGGTAGCCCTGCGTGGTCTCGGCGAGCATCGTGAGGTGGAAGATCTCGTGCTCGGAGCGCTTGGGCCGGTCGAAGCGCGACATGTTGGTGAAGTAGCCCTCGAGCCCGAGGACGGGCTTGATGCCCTGCGCGCGCGCTTCCTTGTACATCGCGAGCGCGCCGTACATGTTGCCGTGGTCGGTGATGCCGACCGCGGGCTGGCCGTCGGCGGCCGCGGCCGCGACGACTTCGGCGATCCGCGATGCACCGTCGAGCATCGAGTACTCGGTGTGCAGATGCAGATGGACGAACGACTCCGCCAAGACCCGTGGCCCCCCAATATCCACAGCCCTGTGTACGAACCTGTGGATACTTACAACGATGTAACTCCCGTCCGAGAATAGCCCCCGGCGCGCGAGAAAAACACAGAGCAAGTGACAAAGGCGCAGTAGCGGGGCGAAGCCGAACGGAACGGCGACCAGAGCGACGGAGGAGCGCCGGGAGCTCGCCGGAGAGGTGACGATCTCACCCCGCGGCGTAGCCGCCCCTAAGTCGGAACCCGACCAGCAAGCAAGGGTTACGCCCGGCCCGGCCCCGCCAGCAGCGGGACAAACATCTCGTCGGGCGTGAGCGAGCCGTGGCCGGACCTCAAACTCGTCTCGTGGGGCGCCAGGGGGTCGACGAAGCCGACGGACTCGAAGGCGGCGAGGACGACGTCGCCGATGCGGCCCGGGATGCTTCCCGTGGCCCCGGTGCCGAGCCAACCCTCGTCGAGCAACTCGGCGCGGGTGCGCACCCACGCCTGTTGTGCGAACGCATCGCGTGCCGCGGCGGCGAGTTCCTTGTGGCGACCGGGTTTCGCGTAGAGCGAGCGGAAGCGGGCGTCGCCGGTTTGGGTCTGTACGAGTGACGCGACGTCGCCGAGTTCGATCCACGCGTCGGGTTCGAGATGGATCTGGCCGTGGTCGGAGGTGACGAGCAGTGCCGCGCGTTCGGGGAGCGCGTCGAGGAGTTCGCCGACGAGGCGGTCGGCGAACGCGAGTTCGCGCCGGTACACGTGGTCGTGGAGGCCGTATTCGTGCGCGACGTTGTCGACGCCCGGATAGTACGCGTAGACGAATCGGTCGCCGGCGTTGACGGCGCGGGCGCACTCTTCGACGAGCATCGCGGTGGTGTGCCAGCCCTTGAACCGCGCGCCGCGCAGATGCGCTCGGGAGAATCCGCTGTTGCGGAATTCGGCGCGGGTAATGACCGTGATGTCGCGGCCGAGGAACGACGGGTGGCGTTGTACGTCTTCGGGATTGGGTGGACGTTTGCCGTCGGCGACGGTCCAGCGCAGGCAGTTGAGGACGGATCCGTCGACGAGCATGCGGTAGCCGACGACGCCGTGTTGCGCGGGGGCGAGTCCCGTGCAGATCGAGGTGAGTGCGGTCGCGGTGGTGGACGGGACGACGCTCGTGATCGGGCCGCCGAACATGGCGGTGAGGACGGGCATGTCGGCGGCGTGGTCGCGGATCGCGCTCCAGCCGAGGCCGTCGAGGACGAGGAGGACGACGGCGTCTGCTGCGCGGGCGGCGGCGGGGACCCAGTCGTAGTCGCGTTCGCCGACGAGGGCGGGGACGAGGCCGGCGATCGATGCGCCGTCGAGGTCGGGCGGGACGGGTTCCACGGCTCGGAGACTAAGCGGGTACCAGTCGCCGGGTGGTGCGTGGACGCGCGACTATGGGTCGATGAAGGTGTCGACGCGCGGCGACTACGCGGCGAGAGCGCTGCTGTCGTTGGCGTTGCACGGCAGCGAGCGCCCGACGTCGGTCAAGGAGATCGCGGAGCGGACGAACCTCCCGCAGCCGTACCTCGAGCAGATCTTGCTCGGGGCGAAGGGTGCGGGGTTGGTCCGGTCGAAGCGAGGCGTCGGTGGTGGGTACGTGCTCGCGCGGCCGCCGGCAGAGATCACGTTGGCCGACATCGTGGCCGCGGTCGAGGGTCCGCAGTTGCCGATGGCCGACCATGCCGATCACTGCGAGGGTCATTGCATCCTGCAGGAGGTGTGGGTGCGGGCGTCGGAGGAGACGCGGCGTTCGTTGGAGCGGGTGACGCTGGCCGAGCTGGTCGAGCGCACGCAGATTGGGCATCCGGAAGCGGCGTCGTAAGGTCGTAAGGTCGTGCGGACGCAGGGCCCCGCCCTCGCGCCGAAGGCCCCTTGCGGGAACCGAGGGAGCCATGTATATCGCGTGCATGGCCGACGCGTTCGATCTGATTCGTGGGAGACGCATCCGAGCAGTGACGAGGTCGTGTTCCTAGCGCGCGTCCGCGCGGAGCGCGGCGAGGACGTCTTCCAGTTCGTCGGGTAGCGGTTCCTTGAACCGTAGGTTCTCGCCGCTTACGGGATGGACGAATCCGAGCACGGCCGCGTGCAGGAACGGGCGCGACAGGGCGATCGAATCGCGGAGCCCGCCGTAGCTGCCGTCGCCGACGACCGGGTGGCCGATGGCGGTGAGGTGCACGCGGATCTGGTGGGTGCGTCCGGTTTCGAGGCGGCATTCGAGGCGGCTGCAGATTGGGGTCTCGAACGTTTCGTGGACTTCGTAGCCGGTGCGCGCGGGGCGGCCCGCGTCGCGGACGGCCATGCGGGTGCGGCGCGCCTCCGAGCGTCCGATGGGCGCGTCGATCATGCCGCGTGCGGTGGCGAGGTGGCCCCATACGAGCGCGCCGTAGCGGCGTTCGACGGTGTGAGCGCCGAGTTGTTCGACGAGGTTGTCGTACGCGCGCTCGGACCGGGCGACGACGAGCAGGCCGCTGGTTTCGCGGTCGAGGCGATGCACGATGCCGGGGCGGAACCGGTCGCCGACCGTTGCGATCTCGGGGTAGCGCGCGAGGAGGCCGTGCACGAGGGTTCCGGTGTCGTTGCCCGCGCCGGGGTGTACGACGAGGCCGGCCGGTTTGGCGACGACGACGACGTCAGCGTCTTCGTAGCGCACGGGCACGTCGACATCTGGTTCGGGTTGGGGTGGTACCGCGGGCGCGGGTTCCTCGAGCAGTTCGATCACTTCGCCTTCGCGGAGCCGGTGGCTCTTCGAGACGGTTGCGCCGTCGACGAGGACTGCATGTTGGCTGAGCAGCGTTTGCACGTCGGCGCGCGACCAGCCGGTGAGCAGCGCGACCGCGCTGTCGACACGTTCGCCGGCAAGCGCGGCGGGAACACGTACCGATTCGTTCACGACGAGCCGGTCTGGGTCGGGCCGGGCCCGGCGGGTTCGGGTTCCTGGGTGCGCAGCGTCCGGAAGATGAGCAACAGCGCGCCGACGGTGATGCACGAGTCGGCAACGTTGAACACGGGGAACGAACCGACGGATACGAAGTCGACGACGTGACCGCGCAACACACCGGGCGAACGGAAGATGCGGTCGGAGAGGTTGCCGAGCGCGCCGCCGAGCACGAGGACGAGCCCGACGGCGAGCACCGGGTCGGTCGTCTTGCGCACCGTGCGGAACAGGACCGCCGACACGACGATGGCGCCGACGGCGAGGATCACGGTCATGCCCTGGAACCGCCCGAAGGCGCCGCCCGGGTTGCGCGTCAGCCGGAGTTCGACGAAGTCGCCGATGATGCTGATCGGCCCGTCGGCAAGCGCCGACACGGCCCACGACTTTGTCAGTTGGTCGACGACGACGATCGCGAAGACGACGCCGAGAACCGCAAGCGTGCGCGTTCGTGTGCGTGACGCGTCAGCGGCGCCGTTCGCCACGGGCCTTGCATTTCACGCACATCTCGGCCCACGGAATGACTTCGAGCCGCGCCACGGGGATGCGATCGCCGCACGTCACACACAGACCGAAGTGGATCGGGTCGTCGATCTTCGTGAGCGCCCGTTCGATCTCGTCGACGGTCTGGCGGGCCGCGGCCGCGAGGGAAAGGTCGCGTTCGCGTTCGACGCTGACGGTGTCGCCTTCGCCCGACTCTTCGTCGAACTGGGTGTCGCCCTGTTCGCGCTCGGTCGAGAGGAGCTCGGCTTCGGCGGCCAGTTCGTCGGCCTGGCGGGTGTGGCGTTCGCGCTCTTCGAGCAGCCGTTCCTTCAGCTTCAGGATGGTGCTCGGCGCGAGCGGCGGCGGGAGCTTCTTGGGTGGCGGCGGCTTCGGCGCCTTCGGCGCTGCGACGACCTTCGCCTTCGGCGCTGCGACGACCTTCGCCTTCGGCGCTGCGACGACCTTCGCCTTCGGCGCTGCGACGACCTTCGC
>JAWXCJ010000131.1:0-5448 GCA_034408875.1 Actinomycetota bacterium | reverse complement strand
GTCGCCCGTCGTGGCCGGCCTCCAATGCCGCCCGGGTCGCGTCGCGGTTGTTGGCGAACACGGCTTCCTCGTCGTCGGCGTCGGGGTTCACCCACACCGCGGCGATCAACAGCTCGTCGGGGGCGACGATCTCGGCGCGCAGCGCGTCGATCACGCCCGCGGCCACGCCCGCCTGCGCGGCGCCCCATGTGAGCCGGCCGTGCTTGTCGCTCGCGACCGACGCCTTGTTCACGAACAATGTCATCGGCTTGACCGCAACGTTGGGCCGGGCGACGACCACGAACGGCGTGTGTCCGGTGCTCGGAGACGCGAGCGCGGTCGCCCACGCGGTGCCGACGGGTCCTTCCTTGGGGCCGACGACGGTGTTGACGTGGGCGGCGTTGGCGCCGTCGCCCGCGAAGCCCTCGCCGACGTTCACGGCATCCGCCCGTAACGAACTTCCTTGAGGAGGTCGCTCGACATCGTGCCCGGCTGCGTGTCGTACGCGAGCAGCGCGACGAGGCGCGGTGTCGATCCGACGATCGGGCTCACCCGGTGCAACGAGTACCGGCCCGCGAACACCAGCAGCGTGCCCGGCGTCATGGGCAACGTCACCACGTCGTCGAGCTTGCCCGCGAGTACACCGCCGACGGCGTCGTAGTTCTCGTCGGTCGCGGTGCGGATCATCGGTGCGACCTCGAAGTCGCCGCCGTCGTCGGCGTCTTGGAGCGCGAGCGAGACGACGAAGTCGGTCATGTCGAAGTGCCATTGTAACTCTTCGCCGTCGACCATCACTGCGAGGTTCAACGCACCGAACGGGTCGGCGTAGCGGTAGATCGCGTCGAGGCCGAGGATCGCGCCGACCAACTCCATGAGCGGATCCCACTCGTACAGGCGACGGATCAATGACTCGGGTGGGAACAGGTCGTACGCGACCGCGCCGACGCCGTAGAGCCCGAGCCACTGCTGCGGGTGGTCGGGCGGGAACGACTCGTCGGGGAACCCGAGGTACGCGGTGCCGAGTCCGCCGCTGTGGTGCGCGAGCGGCGCGACGGCGCGGGCGTCGGCGATGAACGCGTCGAGCGCGTCCGGGCGTACGAAGCCGGGGATCTCGCACGCGCCGGTCTCGGCGATCTGGGCGCGGCCCTCCTCGACGACGGACCAGTCGAGCCGAATCAACTCGTCGATGGCGTATTCGTTCACGCGGTCTTCTGCAGCGGCGTCGCGATCAGTTGGGGCGACGGTCCGACGCGATCGGCGTACTCCTGGAGCTTGTCGAGGTCGAAGCCGTACAGCTTGGCGGCGGTCTCGCCCAGCATCTTGCGGACTTCGTCCTCGGGCACGTCGTGGAACGTGTTGCGCAGCGAGTCGACCGAGTTCGGGTACGTGCCCTCGTCGTGCGGGTAGTCGCTGGCCCACATGATGCGGTCGAGGCCGACGTCGTGGCGGCGCTTGCACTCGGCGCGCCCCATGAAGCTCGCGGTGACGTAGCACTGGCGGGCGAAGATCTCGCTCGGCAACAACGCGAGCTTCTGGTCGTCGGTGAAGCCGAGTTCTCCGACCTTCCCGGTCGAGATGCGACGCATCATCTCGTCGCGCATCGGTAGCTCGTCTGCAAGCCAACCCATGCCCGACTCGGCGAGGACGAACTTCAAACCGGGATGCCGCTGGAACACGCCGCTGAAGATGAGGTGCCAGAACGCGCGGTGCGCATAGAAGCCGATCTCCATCATCCACACGACACCACCGGCCGGGTGCTTGCCGTAGTCGGGCAGCCCGTTGCCGGAGTGGTGGTTCATCGGCATGTCGAGTTCTTCACACACCTGCCAAATGGGTTCGTACCCCGGGTCCCACAACTTCGGCAGCACCGAGTCGTCGGCGACGCCGGGCAACAGGATGCCGCCGCGCAAGCCCTGTTCTTTGGCCCAACGGATTTCGCCAACCGCGTCGTCGACATCGTTGAGCAGGATCTGCGCCATGCCCGCCCGCCGTTCGGGCGCTTTGGACACGAAGTCCGCCACCCACCGGTTGTGCGCCTGCAGGCCCGCCCAGCGGCGGTCGTATTCGTCGCGCGTCTTGGGCGCGTGCGCCATGAAGCTCGCGCTGGGGAAGAACGGCGGCACCGTGTTGGGGAACGGCACCTCGGCGACGATGCCGTCGGATTCCATTTCGCTGATGCGCGCGTCGGAATCCCAGTTGCGGTAGCGCTTCGAGCCGCTGAGGTCGCGGAACGGGTTCCTGTACGCGCCCCGCCACGCGTCGTACTCGTCGAGCCACTCCTTCGCCAGGAACTCGCGGTATTGGTCGTGAGACCCGCCCGCGTGGCAGTCGGTGGAGATGACCACGTAGTTCTTGCTCATGGCCAACAGATTACGACGAGCCGGCGATGTCCCGTCGGGTGAAGGAAACGAGACCGGCTCCTACGAATATCGCGAGGTAGAGCAGCAGAGTGGCCAGCGCCAGCCCCGGTCCGCGAATGTACCCGGCGTCTTCGAACGTGCCCCACTCGATCACGATGCCCAGGTTGTCGGTGATCAGGAAGCGCGCCACCTTCGGCCTGAGACCTCGGATGATGTTCTCGCCGACCAGCGCCCAGATCGCCAACGCGACCAGCGCCGGGGCCGTGTTCCGCCCGATGGTCGCGATGTTGAACGCGAGGACCGCCAACAGCGCGCTCACGAAGGCGAGCCGCAGCATCGCGAGTCCGAGCACATTCCAGTAGTCGCCGCCGGTCCCGTCGGTCGAACCGTTGACGATGACGGCGGGGACGGCCGACGCGAGGAACACCACCAGGAGCGCGAGCCCGATGAGGAACGCGAGGATGAACGCGGAGATCGTGCGGGCCGTGTGCAGGCGCCACCGAGACGGCGCCCACGTCAGCACGGTCGTGATCGTTCCCGCCTTCCACTCGGCACCGGCCACCGACGCGCCGCAGATGGCCGCGCCGATCGCAAGGAAGACGCCGCCGACGCCGAGGAACCCGCCGTCGTCGCTGGCGAAGCTCCAGTTCCGCGCGTAGGCGGGGTGCGAGAAATCGGTGAACGGGGTGATGCCGTCGCTCGTGACGAACACGATGAACCCGACGAACGCGCAGCTGGCGAGCGCAAGCGCGACCATCCACCACACGACCCGCCGGTGCAGTGCCCGTCGCATCTCGACCCAGATGAGATGCAAGAAGTTCACGCCGTCATCTCCAGGAACAGGTCTTCGAGACTCACCGCTTCGGGTCTGAGCTCGGTGACGTAGAGGCCCTGGTCGGCGAGCAGCTTCGACACACGCGCCGCGTCGGATTTCGGCGCATCGACCCGCAACAGTCCGTCGACCGCGTCGACGGCGAAGCCGCCGGTCCGCAGCACGCCCGCGCCCGCGCCGAGGTCGTCGAGCCCGACGAGCAGTACCGGTCGGGCTGCGGACGCGAGCACTTCCTCCACGCGGCCGGTGAGGATGCACTTGCCCTGCTTGATGATCGCGACCCGGTCGCAGGTGTGTTCGATCTCGGCCAGCAGGTGGCTCGACACGAACACGGTGCGCCCTTCGGCGCCGAGGCGGCGGAGCAACTCCCGGATCTCGCGGATGCCCGCGGGGTCGAGTCCGTTGGCCGGTTCGTCGAGCACGAGCAGCGCCGGGTCCTTGAGCAGCGCCGCCGCGAGCCCGAGGCGTTGCTTCATGCCGAGCGAGTACTTGCGCACCTTGTCGCCGCCGCGCTCCGCGAGCCCGACCCGTTCGAGCATCTCGTCGACCCGCTTCGGTCCGATGCGGTCGATGGCGCCGAGGAGCCGGAGGTTCTCGCGTCCGGTCATCGTCGGGAAGAGCGCGGGCGTCTCGACAATCGCGCCGACACGGGAAATGACCGTGCTCAGCGCGTGCGGCGTAGGCTCCCCGAGAAGCGTCATGTTCCCGGCCGAGGGGCGCACGAGCCCGAGCAGGCACCGGATCGTTGTCGTCTTGCCCGACCCGTTGGGGCCGAGGAACCCGAACACACCACCCTCGGGTACCGAGAGGTCGAGACCGTCGACCGCCGCCGTCGGCGGTTTTCGGAACCGGCGGTACACCTTCTGCAGACCCTCGATCTCGATTACCGCGCCCATACAACCCCCGACATCTGAGAGGACCTGATTGTGACCGGTATCCTCGGATTTCGTGGAACTCTCTACGCCTCCGGGGTATCTCGCCTTCGACGCCGACAATCACTACTACGAGGCGCTCGACGCCTTCACCCGGCATCTCGACCCCAAACTCGGGCCCCGCTGCGTGCAGTGGGCCGAGATCAACGGCCGCAAGTACCACGTAGTCGGCGGCCACGTCAGCCGGGCGGTGGTCAACCCCACCTTCGACCCCATCGCCAAAGCCGGAGCGATGCACGACTACTTCCGCGGCAACCCGAACAAGCTCCAGCCGTGGGAGTTCCTGGTCGAGCGCGAACCCATCCCGGCCGAATACCGCGACCGCGACGCGCGCATCGCCAAGCTCTCCGAGTTCGGACTCGAGTCGGTGTGGTTGTTCCCGACGCTCGGCATCCTCTACGAGGAACTGCTGAAGCACGACATCGGTGCGGTCACCCTCACGTTCACCGCGTTCAACCGCTGGCTCGACGAAGACTGGGGTTGCAACTACCGCGACCAGATCTTCGCGGCGCCGTACATCTCGCTCTGCGACCAGGACTGGGCGATCAGCGAACTCGAATGGGCCCTCGACCGCGGCGCGCGCTGCATCATCATGCGCCCCGCGGCGCCGACCACCGCCGACGGACCGAAAACGGCGAGCGATCCGTGCTTCGACCCGTTCTGGGCGCGCGTCAACGAAGCGGGCATCACCGTCGTCGCGCACGCGGGTGACAGTGGTTACTCGAGCAACGGCTATGCGCGCGACGGTTTCTCGTCGGGGTTCTCGGGCGGCGGCCGGTGGGCGCCGTCGGTCAAGTCGTTTGCGATCGAGCGGGCCGCGTACGACTTCCTCATCACGCTCCAGTTCGACAAGCTCTTCGACCGCTTCCCCAACGTTCGGGTCGCGTCGGTCGAGAACGGGTCCGAGTTCCTGCGCGACCTGTTCAACAAGTTGCGCCAGACCGACCACAAGATGCCCGGCTACTTCACCGAGGACCCGGGCGAGACGTTCCGGCGCAACGTGTGGATCAACCCGTTCTGGGAAGACGACGTCAACGAGACCGTCGAGCTGATGGGCGCCGACCGGGTCATTTTCGGATCGGATTGGCCGCACATCGAGGGCATGCCTCGCCCGCTCGACTACGTCACCGAGCTCAAGGAGTTCGACGACGCGCAGCGGCTGCAGATCCTGCGCGACAACGCGCGCGAACTGAACACCGTCCGCCCCGCGTGAGGGGCAAGAAGGCGGGAGGTCCGGAGGCCCGGTCAGCGACGCCGATCCGCACGGGCGATAGAGGGCCGGAGGCCGGAGCCTCATGAGGGGCAAGCAGGCGGGAGGTCCGGAGGCCCGGTCAGCGACGCCGAT
>JAWXCJ010000130.1:0-2827 GCA_034408875.1 Actinomycetota bacterium | reverse complement strand
GGCGAGGGCTTCCGCACGCTCGCCAAGGGCTACACGACCGGACTCGGCGACAAGACCACGTCGCGCATCGCGCGCAACGCCGAAGAGTGGCGCCAACTCTGGAACGAGCACACGAGCACGCAGATGCCGCGCCCGCCCGCGCCCGAAGTCGATTTCTCGCGCGAGATGGTCGTCGCGGTGCTCTCCGAGCAGCGGCCCAGCGGCGGCTACGGGATCGAGGTCGTGGGCACGCGCTGGACGGACGAGCAGCTCGTCATCGTCATCCACACGACCGAGCCGGCGCCGGACGCGGTGGTGCCCATGGTGATCACGCGGCCGTACCACATGGTCGCGACGCCGCGCACGACCGCTCCCGTGCGCTTCGAGAATCCCTGACGGACGCCGGGCCCGGAGGCTCGAGCCCGGCGCCGACGTTTCGGGTCAGCGTCCCAGGCGCCGGAAGCCGTGCGTCGCGCCGGTCGTCGACTGCGGGCTCGTCTCGGATTCTGGGGCGACCACGAAGCTGATGCCGCGCACCTCGCCGTTCACGAAGACCAGCTCGGGCTCGTTCAGCGTCGGGTAGAGGCCGCAGTAGATGTCGCTGTCGCCGCAGATGATGAAGTCGCCGTTGTCGTCGGAACCGCAGGCGATCAGGTAGAAGCCCGGCGGGATCGGCAGCCCGTCGGCGGTGTTCATCTCGTTCAGCACGAAACCCAGGTCGACCGTCGGGTTCACGACCGCCTCGGCCACCGTGACAGGCACCGGGCCGGAGAGGTCGACGGCCAGCACGAACAGGTCGACGTCGGGCGGCGCGATCGTGCCCACCACGACCACGACCGGGACCTGGATGTCGATCTGGTCCGTGTCGATCGAGATCACTGCGTTGTGCGTGCCGACCGCCGCCAGCCCGGGATCGGATCGATCGATCGTCACCGTCAGGCTGCCGATGTCGATCCCGTTGCCCGCACCGCCGTTGATCAGCGTCAACCAGGGCTGGTCGTCGGTGAACGAGAGCACGTCGACCTGACCTCCGCCCAGGTTGAGCAGCGACAGCGGCAACTGCGTCAGCTCGGACCCGAAGTTGAGGATCGTCGGGTTCACCGCGAACAATGGCGTCGCGGAACCGCCCGTGCCAGCCTGCTGCACCGCGAGCAACGCGTTGATCAGCCCCTCGCCGTACAGGTTGTCGCGGCCCGGCGCGCCCAGGTCCGTGGCCGAGTCCATCAGCTTCGTCTCGACCTCGGCCGGGCTCAGCGTCGGCGTCACGATCTTCATCAGCGCGGCCAGCGCGGCCGCGTGCGGGCAGGCCATCGACGTGCCCTGGTAGAACACGTACGCCTCGCCGAACGTGACCTGGTCGACGAGCGTCGAGAGGACGCCGTCGACGTACCCGTCGCCGTCCGTGTCGATCGACGTGTCGCCGCCCGGAGCGCACAGGTCGACGCTCGCGCCGAAGTTCGAGTACGGCGAGCGCACGGAGTTGTGGTCGACGGCGGCGACGGAGACGACGTCGGCGTACGCCGCGGGGAAGGAGGCCGTGCCCGAGTTCTCGTTGCCGGCCGCGGCGAACACCGTGATGCCGTTGTTGCGCGCCGCGGTCACGGCGTTCTGCATGGTCTGGTTGAAGCCCGGTCCGCCCAGACTCATGTTGATCACCTCGACCGAGTCCGGGATGAGCGGCAGACCCGGGTTCGAGAGCCCGGCCGCGTAGCGCACGGCGCGCGCGATGTCCGCGTCGGTGCCGCCGCCCTGTCCCAGCACACGCAGGTGCACAACACGGACGCGGCTGACCGGGGTGATCGGACCGATGGGCACGCTGGCCGCGCCGGCCACGCTGAGGCCGTTGTTCCAGACCGCCGCGATCGTGCCGGCCACGTGCGTGCCGTGGAAGCTCGACGGGCCGACGCCCTCGCTGTCGCCTTCGTCGGTCGCGTTCGTGTCCGGCCCGTTGCCGTCCTGCGCGATCGTCGTGCTCGTGATGAAGTCGAACTCGTAGCTGGAGATCGTGTTGTCGTCGAGGTCGGGGTGCGGCCTGCGGCCCGTGTCGATCACCGCGACGACGACGTCGGGGCCGGGACCGGTGATGAACGCGCCGACTTCGTCCCACGCTTCCGGCAGTCGCACGAGCGGGTAGTGCCACTGGAGCGGAAAGTGCGCGTCCGTCGGCGAGAACGGCCCGCCTTGCGTGCGCCGGATGCGGTTCAGCTCGGCGTACTCGACGCGCGGGCTGGTGTTCAGCGAGCGCGCGAGCGCCACGGTCGTGCGCGTACGTTCCTCGGGGCTCGCGATGCCCTCGAGGTCGGCCGAGAGCTGAAGCACGTCCTCGCCCACGCCGTCCGTGCGGACCAAGCCGCGCCGGCGCAGATCGCCGGTCACGTCCGCGCTGGCGCGCGGCTTCACGAGCACGTCGCCGACTTTCACGTTCGACGGCGTGCGGCCGTACAGCAGGTCGCCGGTCGCGAGGCCCAGCGCGGCGCGCTCGCGCTCGATCGGCACGAGCCGCGCCGGGGCGGAGCGCGCGCTGGTCGTGTCGGTCGGCTCGACGGCTTCGAGCTCGGCGCTGGCCCCGCCGAGCTCGATTGCGATGCGTGCCAGCGGTGCGAGGTGGACGGTCACGGTCGATCCGGGCATCGGCTCGGCCAACATGGTCTCGGGCCACGTGGTCACGTCATTCACGCGCGCGCGCGCCTCTTCGTCGCCGCTCACCGTGATCCGCAGGTCGATCGCTTCCGCGGCGACGAGCTCGAAGCGCCCGGCGCCCTCCGGCGCGAGCACGGCGCGGTCCGCGACCGCGAACGCGCCGGCCCAGCCCGGCTGCGTCAGCTTCGCGGGCGCGGCCGTGGCGCGC